>JAEZIQ010000023.1 GCA_023436605.1 Actinomycetes bacterium
CGCTTCAGGTCACTCATCGAGCGCTCCGTCCGCGTCGCCCTGCAGGAACTCGCTGGAGCCGGCGCTGCCTGCGCGCAGCGCGGCGATCCCCTCCTCGACGGTGAACTTGCCTTCGAAAAGGGCTTTGCCGACGATTACTCCCTCGACATTGGCGGGAGCCTGACGGGCCAGTTCCTCGAGGTGGGTGATGTTGCCGACCCCACCGGAAGCGATCACCGAAGCGTCGGTCGCGCCGGCGACCCGGATCAGCTCGGGAATGTTCGGGCCTTCCATGGTGCCGTCAACTTCGATCGGCGTGAAAAGAAAGCGGACGACGCCCCGGCGGGTCAGTTCGGCCGCGGCATCGGCCACATCCACCCCGCTCGATTCGGTCCAGCCGGCCAGGGAAACCTGGCCGCCCCTCGCGTCGATCCCGACCACGACCTGCTCGGCTCCTCGTTCGCTGATCAGCGCATCGAGGAACTCACGGTCCCGCATCGCCGCGGTACCGACCACGACCCGGGCCGCACCGGCGTCGAGGATGCGTGCGGCAGTCTCTAGGTCCCGGATCCCACCGCCGACTTCGATCGGACAGTCGACCGCGGCGGCGATCGCCTCGATCCGGTCGAGGTTCACCGGCTCGCCGGTCTTCGCTCCATCCAGGTCAACCACGTGGATGTACTCGGCGCCACCATCGGCCCACTGGCGGGCGGCGTCGGCCGGATCGTCGAAATACCGGGTCTCCTGATCATACTCGCCCTTGAGCAGCCTGACCGCCTTGCCGCCGAGAACGTCGATTGCGGGATAGAGGATCACGAGGCGCAGATCTCCTTGAAGTTGGTCAGCATCCGGAGGCCGGCCGCACTCGACTTCTCCGGGTGAAACTGGACTCCCCACACCTTGTCCTTGCCGGCCACGCAGGCGAACTCGCCGCCGTAGGAGGCAGTGCCGATCAGTTCGGTTTCGGTCGGCTGGACCACGAACGAGTGGACGAAATAGAACGGTTCGCCGGGCCGCAGGCCGTTGGTCAGCTGGTCCGGCTTGTTCCAGGTCACTTCGGCCCAGCCGATGTGCGGAACCTTCCGGCCGCCGGCGGGAACCTGGACCACGTCGCCTTCGAGCAAACCGAGACCTTCGGCTCCACCCTGTTCGATCGAGGATTCGAAAAGCAGCTGCAGGCCGAGACAGATGCCGAGCACCGGGGTTTCCCGCTTGACCGCGTCGTCAAGCATGCGGTCGAGCTCAAGCTCCCGAATCCGTTCCATCGCCTTCGGAAAGGCTCCGACGCCGGGGAGGATCACTCCGTCGGCGGACGCGACCTCACCTTCCCCAGCGGTGACGACCGGGTTCGCACCGACCTTCTCCAGCGCCTTTTCGACCGACCGGAGGTTGCCCATCCCGTAGTCGAGAATGGCGATTTTGGGGTTCTCACCCCTCGCTTCGGGGCTCAACCGTTCAGCGTGCCCTTGGTGCTGGGCACGCCCTTTTCTTCGGGGTCGATCGAGATCGCCACGCGCAAAGCACGGGCGAAGGCCTTGAAGCAGGCTTCGATCATGTGGTGCACGTTCGAGCCGTAACGGACGTCGATGTGCAGGGTCAGCTTGGCGCCGCCGGCAACCGCGCGGAAGAACTCCTCGGTCAGCTCGGTTTCGTAATTGGCGATCGAGGTCACCGGGATCTCGCCGCGAAATACCGAAAGTGCACGACCGGAAATGTCGAGTGCGCACTCGGCCGCCGCCTCGTCCATCGGCACCACGGCGCTGCCGTAGCGACGGATCCCGACCCGGTCACCGAGCGCCTGATCGAGCGCCTGGCCGAACACGATCCCGACGTCCTCCACCGTGTGGTGTGAACCGGTTTCGAGATCTCCGGTCGCCTTGACCTTCAGGCCGATGTTGGCGTGGCGGGCGAGCAGGTCCAGCATGTGGTCGAAGAACCCGACCCCGGTCGAGATGTCGGAACCGGTGCCGTCGAGATCGAGATTTAGCTCGATGCCCGTTTCCTTGGTCGTCCGTTCGATTTTTGCCTGTCTGCTCATTCGTCTTCCTGATCTGGATCTTTGGCTCTGACAGTGGCCGAGAGCCCGTGGACCGGCAGTCCTTCGGCCTCGGCCAGCGCTTCGAGCGGCCCGGCCAAGTTGCGGACCGAATTGGCGTCCAAGCTTACCCGCGCCGTTGCCCGTCTGAAGGTGGCGGGAGAAAGCGGGCCGAAAATCCTGCCGGTGCCGTCGGTCGGGAGGACATGGTTTGAACCGGCCACGTAATCCCCGAAGGCGGTTCCGGTCTCTTCCCCGACGAAAACGCAGCCGGCGGTCCGAACCGCACCGGCCAGCTGAATCGAGTCCTCGCCCATCAGCTGGAGATGCTCCGGGGCAATCAGGTTGACCAGCGCGACCGCTTCGAGGGCGGAGGGCGCCTCGACGAGAGCGAGACGGCAGTTCTTCACGCTGGGGTGCCCGGCGGCGGCAGCCTCGATTTCGACCTCGAGCTTTTCGATCACGCCCGGTTCGGTCGCGATCGCAGCCAGCGGGCTTTCCTCGCCATGTTCGGCCTGGGCGCAGAGGTCGAGCGCCGCCCACCTCAGGTTGGTCTCACCGTTGACCACGACGGTGAGGTCTGACGGACCGGCGAGAGAGTCGATCGCCACCTCACCGAAGACGTCCCGCTTGGCGGCCTGTACCCAGGCATTGCCCGGGCCGGCGATCACGTCGACCGGTTTGATCGTCTCGGTCCCGCGGGCGAGGGCAAAGATCGCCTGGGCGCCGCCCACCGCGTAGATCTCGTCGACTTCGCAGAGAGCCGCCGCAGCCAGGGTGGTCGCATCGATCCGGCCGTCCGGGCCCGGTGGAGCAACCAGCACCACCCTTTCGACACCGGCGACCCGGGCGGTCACGCAGCCCATCACCACCGTCGAGGGGTACGAGGCGCGGCCACCGGGCGCATAGATCCCGGCCGCGGCAACTGGAATATCGCCCACGGTCACGGTCTGGCCCTGCGGCAGGGTGACGACCTTTTCCCCGCCTCCCAGCTGGGCCTCGGCCACGGCCCGCACGTTGGCGACCGCGATCTCGAGCGCATCCCGGACCGGAGGGTCGAGATTCTCCAGTGCGGTCCGGGCTTCCCTGCGGCCGACCCGGAGGTTGAGTGCCTCGGCCTCGGGGGCATCGAACTTCGCGGTCAGATCGAGCAGGGCGGCGTCACCGCGCTCGGCAACCTCGGCCGCGATCCCGCTCACGTCGACGCTCCGCGCCTCATGGCTGAGGTACTCCCGGATCTCGTGGATCAGACGATCCGGGGCCGCCCACTCGAAGCGGCGGCTGATCATGACTCTCCCGGGGTCTTTTCCACGACCGCCCGGAGACGGTCGGCCAGATCGTCGACTTCCTGGCGACGGATCCGGTACGAGACCCGGTTGGCGACCAGGCGGCCCGTGCTGGCGAGGATCTCCTCTCGCACCTCAAGGTTGTTCTCGGCCAGGGTGCGGCCGGTGGCGACCAGATCGACGATCCCGTCGGCCAGACCAACCAGGGGGGCCAGCTCGATCGAACCCTTTACTTCGACCAGTTCGACCTGCCGGCCCTGCTCGGCGAAGTACCGCTCGGCGATCCGCTTGTATTTGGTCGCGATCTTCATCATTCCCAACCGTCGCTGATGCTCGGTCGGGGCAACGTCACCCTTCTGGGTTGCCAGGACCATCCGGCAGGGGCCGATGCCGAGGTCGACAAGCTCATAGACCGGGCGGTCACCCTGCTCGAGCAGGACGTCCTTACCGGTGATCCCGACGTCGGCGGCGCCGGCCGAGACGTAGGTCGGCACGTCGGAGGGTCGCATGGTGATCAGCATCAGTTCGCCGCCGTCGAAGACCAGCGAGCGGGAATCACCGCGGACCTCGGCCGTTTCGACCCCCACCTGGTCCAGCAGGTCAAGGACCTCCCCGAGCAGTGCTCCGCGCGGTACAGCGAGCTTCAGCTTGCCAGCCGGGTTCTTCAGGTCGTCAAACATTGCCACCACGCTCGAGCTGTGCCTTGTGAATCCGTTCGATGTAGAGCGTGAAGCCGGCCGCGGGCAGGTCGAGGCCGAACTTGCTCATAAGACCGTCGTACCGCCCGCCGCCGCCGATGATCTCGCCGACCGCAGCGTCATAAACCTCGATGGTGGAACCCGTGTAGTAACCGATCTCCCTGAGCATGCCGAGATCGAGCAGAACCTGCCGGCTGATCTGACGGGCCGCGATTTCCTCGAAGGTGCCGGTCAGGCGGCCAAGTGCGTCGGCGAACTGTTCACCGCCAAACTGGCGGGCCTGATCCAGGACTTCCGGGCCTCCCCGGAGCTGGCTGAGCGCCACCGCCTGGGCGACGGCCTCACCGTTCAGTTCACCCGAATCCCTCAGCGCAACCTCGACCCCGACCAGGTCGTGATCGACCAGCAGCGCGGACACCCGGGCAATCAGTTCGGGGCTGGCACCGGCGTCTTCGAGCAGAGCCGACCAGAGTCGCGAGTGACCGAGGCCGATCACTGACTCACCCAGGCCGACCGCGGAAAGCGAGCGGTCGAGCAGTTCGACCACTTCCGCCGTACCGCCGTGCCCGGGCACACCGATCAGTTCCACCCCGGCCTGCCCGAATTCGCGCAGCTCACCCCGTTGCGGGGTGACCGCGCGGTAGGCGTTGGCGAAGTAGCTGAGCCGGTGCGGCGGCTCGAGGTCCCGAAAGCGGTCGGCGACCAGCCGGGCGATCGGAATCGTCATGTCGGTGCGAAGCGCCAGCAACTCGCCTCGCTCGTCGAAGAAGCGGTAGGCGGCGCCGGCCGAGTTACCGTCCCCAAGTTCGAGCGCGTCGGCGTACTCCAGGGTCGGGGTCCGGACTTCGCGGAAGCCTGCCTGCTCAAAGGTTCCGAGCAGGGCCGACTGGATGGCGCGGAGTTCGCGCATCTCGTCCGGAAGAACATCCCGGGTTCCTGGGGGGATCGGACGAATCATCGGGTTCCGACCCCTACTCGTCTACACGCTCGATATGCGCACCGAGCGACCGCAGCCGGTCGTCGATGTTCTCGTAGCCGCGGTCGATCTGGCGGATGTTTCCGATCTCGGAGGTGCCCTCGGCCGCCAGGGCGGCAATCAGCATCGCCATGCCAGCCCGGATGTCGGGACTGTCGACCCGCTCGCCGTGGAGCCGGGTCGGGCCACTGACGATCGCGCGATGCGGATCGCAGAGGGTGATCCTCGCCCCCATCGCGACCAGCTTGTCGACGAAGAAGAGACGGTTCTCGAACATCTTCTCGAAGATCAGGATCTCGCCCTCGGCCTGGGTTGCGAGCGCCAGGGCGATCGAGGTCAGGTCGGCCGGGAAGGCGGGCCAGGGGCCATCCTCGATCTTGGGGATCGCCCCACCCACGTCGGGCTGCACTCGCAGGTTCTGGGAGGGCGGCACGATCACGTCGGTCCCCTCGACCACCGACTGGAAGCCGAGACGGCGGAACTGGCGGCGGATCATGACCAGGTCGAAAGGCTCGATCTCGCGGATTCGGAGCTCGCCACCGGTGGCGGCAGCGAGCGCCATGAAGCTGGCGATCTCGATGTGGTCCGGGGTGACCTTGTGGTCGGCGCCGCCGAGCTTCTCCTGGCCGTGGACGACCATCACGTTGGAGCCGATCCCGTCGATCGGCGCGCCCATCTTGACCAGCAGGCGGGCCAGGTCCTGGACGTGCGGCTCGGAGGCGGCGTTGAGAATGGTGGTCTCGCCCGGGGTGAGAGCGGCGGCCATCAGCGCGTTCTCGGTACCCATCACCGACGGCTCGTCCATGAAGATTTCGGCTGCCCTGAGGCCACCGGGAGGCGCGTTCAGCTCGATCCAGCGGTCCCCGCCGACCCGGGCGCCGAGTTCCCGGAAGGCGTCGAGGTGGGCGTCAAGTCGGCGGCGGCCGATGAAGTCTCCCCCGGGCGGAGGCATGTTGACGCTGCCGAAGCGGGCCAGCAGCGGGCCGGCGAGAAGGAAGGAGGCCCGGATGGCGGCCGAGAGTTCCTCGTCGAGGGTGGTTCCCTCGACATCCTTCGCGCAGAGCTGGACGGTGTTGTCCTCGACCCATTCGACGGTCACACCGAGAGCAGCGAGAAGTTCGATCTGCGCTTCGGTGTCGCGGATCCGCGGCACGTTCGCGATCGTCACTACCTCCTCGGTCAGGAGGCATGCGGCAAGGATCGGCAGCGCAGCGTTCTTGTTGCCTGCGGCCGTGATCTCACCGGAGAGCGGTACCCCGCCCTGAATTACGAACTTCTGCATTTCTTTGTTTTGTACCCCGCGGTTGACGGTTTTCGTGTGACCGGACGGGGACACCTGCGCCCGACCGAGAGCCGGACTAGGGTAACACCGGTTATGTCACGAGCTTCTACAGGCAAGAGGCGGGGCGTCGGCTCCCGGATCGGCTGGCCGCTCAAGATCTTCGTCGGCCTGCTGCTGGTCTTGCTGGTCTTGCTGGTTCTCAACGCTTTCGCCCTCAACAACGAGACCAAATCCGCCCACCTGAACGTCCCCGACGCCCGGCTCGTCGAGACGACCTCTGGCCAGCTCCAGGTGCTGGACACGGGCCCGTCCGCGGAGATGAGTCTTGACGCAGCGGCGACCGGCAACCGGCTCACCCCGTTATCGATGGCAATCAGCGCGGTCAGCAGGGAGACCCCGATCGTCCTGATCCACGGCTCCGCCGGAGCGATCAACTGGTGGGATGACCTGATTCCGCTGCTCAGCCAGGGCCACCGGGTGATCGCCATCGACATGCTCGGCTATGGCGGCTCGGACAAGCCCGATTCCGATTACTCGATCGAGACCCAGGCCAACTTGGTCGCCCAGGTGCTGGGCAAGCTCGACGTTCCCCAGGCAATCATCGTCGGTCACTCGTTGGGCGGCAAGGTGGTGACCTCGGTCGCCGAGCAGTCGCCGGACCTGGTCGCCGGTCTGGTGCTGATCGACACCGCCCCCGACAACTCTTTCGGCGGTCTCTCCGGCGGTGCCCGGGCCACCCGCACCCCCGTCCTCGGTCAGGCCCTGTGGCGGATCGCCCCCGATTCGATGATCAAAAAGAACGTCGAGCAGGGCTTCGCCCCGGGCTTCGACGTGCCGGACAAATACGTCGAGGACGTCCGCGAGATGACCTATCCGGCCTACAAGGATTCCGCCACCCAGAGCGAGGACTACACCGAGGCCGAAACTCTGCCGGACCGCCTGGTCAGGACAGGCAAGCCGCTGCTGGTGATCTTCGGCGAGGAAGACCAGATCTACGACGCCCGCGAAGCGCTCAGTGCCTACGCAGCGATCCCCGGTTCCGACACCCTGCTGATTCCCGATTCCGGCCACTCGCCCCAGGTCGAGACGCCAGAGAAGACCGCCGCGGCAATCAACTCTTTCGCCTACCAGATCGCCGAGCGGGCCGGGCGGGAAGCATCCCGCGAGCAAAGGGCCAAACAGGCGGCAATCCAGACCAAGAAGCAGACCCGGCAGGCCAGAAAGAAGGCCCAGCGGGCCAAGCAGAAGGCCCGGCAAACGAAGCGCAAGGCCCAGGCCCGGGCCGCCAACTCAAAGACCGAGCCGGCCGGCAACAGGTAATTCAGCGGGCGAAGTGTCCGCCCGCCTTGGCCCAGTTCAGCAGGGCTTCCTTGTCCTCGAAGCTGTCGGGGATCCGGTGCTCGCCGCGGTGGTGGACCAGATAGAGGGCGTTCTCGCCCAGCTCGTTTCCGGTGGCCGTGCTGACCGTCGGCGCGTCGGCCGGAACCTCGACGCCCTTCCAGATGTGCCACTGGTCCTTCTGCATCAGGAAGGGCACGATGTGCTCGAGCCGGCAGAAGGCCGTGCCCAGTGATTTGTCGGGCCAGAGCAGCCGGTAACCCTGGTCCTCCTCGAGTTCCACTCCACACCAGTCACATTTCCCGCCCTGTTTCGCCATCGTCGCCTTTCCCGGTTTTCCGACAAGACTACGCCCTGGGCCTCTTGACCCGTCCGGCCCGGATATGCGAACATACGTTCGTATATGTTCGTATGCGTCCTGCTTCCACTCCTGGCCCTCCGGGCAGCCCTTGAGAAGGCGCAGAACCGCTTGTTGGAGCCGATTGCGCTGGCCCCCCAGCACGACGGTCCGCAGCTGACCGGCGAAGTCTCTCCCGCTGCCCACCGGCTCGGCGTGCGACCCGGCATGGGAGTCGGCGAGGCGGTCGACATCTGTCCCGAACTTGTTCTGATCACCCCGGATCCGACCCGGTCCTCCCAGATCTGGGAGGCGGTCCTGACCCGGATCGAGTCGACCGGAGCCTCGGTCGAATCGGAGCGGGACGGCGAGGCCTTCTTCGAGGCGGCCGGCATCGAACGGCTTCACGGCGGACTGGAAGGGGTGATCGATGCCGTGAGGGAGAAGCTGGGTCCGAACTTCCTGGTCGCCGCCGCCCCGACCCGCCTCGCCGCCCTCGCCCTGGCCGGCGACCAGCCGGTTGACGAGACGCCCGAGAGGCAGCGGATCCTCCCGCCGGAAGATGTGGCCTCCTTCCTCTCCCGGATGCCGGTGGCGATCCTGCTGGACCGCCTGCCTGCCCCGGTGACGGAGGTCCGCCGGATGCTGGAGGCGATGCGGCGGCTCGGCCTCAGGACCCTGGGTGACCTCGCCGCCCTGCCGGTCGACGCGGTCGCCGACCGGTTCGGACCGACCGGACTGGCCGCCCGCGATCTCGCGCTGGGAATCGAAGGACCGATCCGGCCCCGGGTTCCCTTCGAGGAGATCACCGAGTGGCTGGATCTGCCCGATGCCTCTTCCGGCATCCACCTCGAAGGCGGCCTGACCATCCTCTGCGACCGGCTGGCCGGCCGGCTGCGGTCCTCGGGCATGAGCGTCAGGTCGCTCTCGGTCGAGGCCCGGCTACTCGGTGGCGGCAGCTGGTCCCATCAGGCTTCGCCGCGCGAGCCCACCGCTTCTTCTCCCCTGCTCCGGATGCTGCTCCTCCCCGCTCTCGAGCAGCTTCCCCGCCCGGCCGACCGGCTCGGGCTGCGGGTCCTGGAAACCGCCCCGCAGGCCGCCGATCAGCTCGAAGTGATCAGCCGGCCCGGCGAGACCCGCCGGCGACGACTGGGCGAAGCGGCCCGCCAGGTCCGCGCTGCGGTCGGCGAGAGCGCCCTGATGCGAATCCTCGAAACCGAACCCGAGTCCCGCCTTCCCGAACGGCGGATGCTCCTGACCCCGTACTCGACCGAATGAGACGGGCGACGATGGCCACCTCCGGAACCCGGGCGACCCGGCTGTATGAGCCGCGGCCGGTCGACGTCGCCAGCGACACCGGCAACGCCCCGATCCAGGTCAATGACATCGACGTGGTTCAGATCCGGGAGGAATGGATCGTCGAGGACGGCTGGTGGACCGCCGCTCCGATCAGCCGCTGGTACTTCGAGGTGGTGCTGATCGACGGCCGCGACCTGACCGTCTTCCGTTCCTTCCCTTCCGGCCAGTGGTTCGCCCAGCGGGCCTGATTTCGTGGAGTATCGAAATGGCCGAAGTGGGTCATAATCGCCCATTTCTGCCTTCTCGGCTCACCGCAGCTTTGATTCGGCCTCGAGGGTGAGATGCCCTACGTCGAGCTTCACTGCCACTCCTCCTTTTCGTTTCTGGATGGGGCCTCCTCGCCGTTGGAACTTGCCCAGCGGGCGGCTGGGTTCGGTTACCCGGCACTGGCCCTGACCGACCACGACGGGATCTGGGGATCGATGGAGTTCGCGGTCGCCTGCAAGGGGGCCGGGATCCGGCCGATCACCGGGGCCGAGCTGACCGTCGAACACGAAGGACGGCTCTTTCACCTGACCCTGCTGGTCGAAAACGAGGCCGGGTACCGGAACCTCTGCCGGCTTTTGACCGCTGCCCACGCTCGCACCCGGGACGGCCGGGACCGGCGGGCGACCCAGCCGCAGCTGCCGCTGGGGGATCTGGCCGACCGGGCCGAAGGGCTGATCTGCCTGACCGGCTGCGCGAGGCAGGGACTGGTTCCCGCCGCCTGGGCCGACGGCGACCTGGCTCGCGGCGAGACCATGGCCCGTCGTCTCCGGCGCTGGTTCACTCCGGAGAACTTGCGGGTCGAGATCCAGCGGCCCTACTGGCGACATGACCATGCCCGCAACCGCTGGCTGGCCAGCCTCGCCCGCAGTCTCGACCTGAAACTGGTCGCGACCGGCAACGTCCACAGCCACGAACCGGAGCGGGCCCGCCTGCAGGATGCCCTGGTCGCGGTACGGCTTGGTTCCAGCCTGCCCGACTCCGAGCCCTACCGGCGGGGCAACACCACCTCCAGCCTCGCCTCACCCGCCCAGATGGCGGCCCGCTTTCCCGACCATCCCGAAGCCGTGGCGGAAACGGTCCGGGTCGCCGAGCGACTCACCTTCGACCTCGAGCACAACCTCGGCTACCGCTATCCCCAGCAGGGCGATCCGGCCACCGACCGGGAGCTGGCCGGGCTCTGCTGGTCACGCATCGACGAGCGCTACCGCGGCAACCCCCGGGAACCCGAAGCCAGGGCCCGGCTCGAGAACGAACTGAAGATCATCCGCGGGCTCGGCCTTTCCGGTTTCTTCCTGCTCCACCACGACCTGCTGGAACTGGCCCGTGAGGTCGCGGTCGAAGTGCGCGGCAGCACTTCGGCCAGGGGCGTACTGCCACCCGGCCGGGGCCGGGGCTCCTCGGTCAGCTCGATCGTCTGCTACCTGACCGGCCTGTCGCACATCGACCCGGTCAAGGCCGAGCTCTTCACCGGCCGCTTCCTCAACGAGGAAGTCAGCACCGTCCCCGACATCGACCTCGACTTCCCCCGGGACATCCGTGAACGCCTGATTCCCCGTATCCACGAACGGTACGGCCGGGACCGCTCCGCCCTGGTCGCGGCCTTCCCCACCTATCGTTCCCGCGGAGCGATCCGGGATTTCGGCAAGGTGCTCGGCATCCCCGAAACCGAGATCGAGCGAGCCGCCCGGGCCGTCGATTTCCACAGCGGCTCCGATGATTTCGAGCGCGACCTGACCCAGGCGATCGGCCGCGAAAGGGCCCACTCCACCGCCTGGAAGCATCTCGCCTGGCTTTCCCGCGAGGCCCGAACCCTGCCCCGGCACGCCTCGCAGCATTCCGGCGGAATGGTGATTGCCACCCGGCCGCTGATCGAGATCTGTCCGGTGGTTCCGGCGGCAATGGAGCAGCGGCAGATCGTCCAGTGGGACAAGGATTCCTGTCAGGACGCCGGTTTCCTCAAGATCGACCTGCTGGGTCTCGGCATGCTTTCGGCGGTCGAGCGGACGATTGACGAGATCCACCGGGCCCGGGGAGAAACCGTCGACCTGAGCCGGATCGACCTCGATGACCGGGGGGTCTTCTCGATGATCAAACGGGCCGAGACCACCGGGGTCTTCCAGATCGAGAGCCGGGCCCAGATGCAGATGCTGCCCCGCATGCGGCCGGACAACATCGACGATCTGACCATCCAGGTCGCCCTGATCAGGCCCGGTCCGATCCAGGGCGGTGCCGTCCACCCATATGTGGAGCGGCGACGGAAGCTGCGGGAGGATCCGGAGTACGAGATTCCCTTCGCCCATGACCTGCTGCGCCCGGTGCTGGGTGAAACCCACGGGGTGATCATCTTCCAGGAGCAGGTGATCGAGGTCGCGATGGAAGTTGCCGGCTTCAGTTCCTCGGAAGCGGAGTCACTTCGCCGGGCGATGAGCCGCAAGCGTTCACGCCGCTCCCTGGAGGCCCACCATCAGCGTTTCATCGAAGGGGCGATGGCCAACGGCGTGCCGCGCGAGACCGCTGACGGAATCTTCGACCAGATCATCGGCTTCTCCGGATTTGGCTTTCCCAAGGCGCATTCAGCGGCCTTTGGCCTGCTCGCCTACCAGTCCGCCTGGCTCAAGCATCACTACGCCCCCGAGTATCTGGCCTCGCTGCTGAACGAGCAGCCAATGGGTTTCTATCCCCCCGACTCACTGGTTCAGGAAGCGAAGCGGACCGGGGTCGACGTGCTGCCACCGGACGTGAACCGCAGTCGGGTGGACTGCGTCACCGAGTGGCCGGAGACGCATGGGTCCGGCACCGTGGAGCAGCCGGCGGTGCGGATCGGGTTGGGTTACGTGAAGGGAGTCAAGACCGAGGAGATGGAGAAACTGGTGGCCGAGCGGGACCGTGGCGGCATCTTCGGCGATCTGGGTGATCTCGCCTCCCGCCTGCCGTTGCAGCGGACCGATCTCGAGCAACTGGCCTGGGCCGGAGCACTTCGTTCCTTGCCGAGGGGTGACCGGGTCGCGGGGCTCTGGAGCGTCGGACTCTCGGCCAGCCGCAAGCCGGTCAAGGGCGGCCGACAGCTGGCGCTTCCCTTCGGTCCCGAGGAGACCCCGGCCCTCGACGAGCCGCAGGACTGGGGCCGGGTTCAGGCCGAGTACAGCTCGATCGGCATGACCCTCGAGGGTCATCCGATGGAACTGGCCCGACGACAGATCCCCGAGCACGTGATCCCCACCACCGAAGCAGCCGCAAGACCGGACAGTAGCTGGGTCGAGGTGGCGGGACTGCAGGTGGCTCGCCAGCGACCAGAGACCGCCCACGGCGTGATCTTCATCCTGATCGAGGACGAACACGGGACACTCAATCTCGTCCTGCCCCCACGAGTCGCCCGGCGCCACCGGCATGTGATCCGGACCGCGACCCTGATCAAGGCAAACGGACGCATCGAAACAAGCCAGGGAGTGGTCAACCTGCTGGTCCGCGGACTGACCGAAATCCATCCTCCCGACCCCCGTATCAAAGCCCTGGCCCCGGTCGGATTCAACTTCGGCCGACGTGGCCGATGACCCCGCAAAATGCGAACAAAAGAACAAACGCGTGTTCGTGTCCTACGACCGGAACCCACGAAAATCGAGATTTGCACTTGGCTCTGCGACTGCCTTTCCCAGCCTAACTGCAAAGAACCTTGCAAACATACGTTCGTGTCCGACCGGCCCCCTACATTACGAACCTATGTTCGTGCAGAAAGAAAAGAAAAGCAGCCGGGTAGCAACCCGGGCGGCTGATGCACTCGACCTGATGATCGAGTTTGCGACTCTCGGAGAGTTCGGCCTCGAGTACCCCGAACCGGTCCGTGAGAGCAGCCGCAGGATGAACACCCCCGACTTCGGTTTCGACCGCCCGGAACCCACCCGGAAGGGTGCCGGCCACACCCAGGCGCATCGGCATGGTGCCGGGCCCCAGCGGCACCGTCAGGGCCGCCGGCCCTGCCAGCCCGGCCGCACCCGCACCAACCTGCCCGGCTGGGGAGATCGCCCGGGCCACGAGATTCCCGGCGTCCAGCCCGGCCGCAGGCACAAAGCAGCGGCAGGCGAGCGTCATCGCCCCTCCACCGCCCTGCCCGAGGCTCTCCGACCCCCGAGGATCCGGCTCGACGCGGCCTGAGAGCTCGCCCCTGAAACGGTCATACCGGCCGGCCCGGTTCCGGCAGGGAATGGACTCAGACCTTTTCGTCGAGAGTTCTGACCAGCGCAACCCCGAACCGGACCGCCCTCCCGAAGGCCGCATCGGACACCTTGTCGGCCGTGTCGGTCGGCCAGTGATAATCGGGGATCGCTCCATCCTGATTGACAATGGTGATCGCCCCGCCGCCCTTGGCCATGACCGCCGTTGCGTCGTAAGGCAAGCCCGAACCATCCCGGAGTGGAGTGGCCATCAGTTCCGGTTCCGCTCTCCCCACCTCGGCCGCGGCTTCCAGCAAATCCGGATCGGCCCTGTTGCCGATCGGACCGTTCTCCCTGGAGAGCACCCGGAGTGGCGCCTCGGCGCTGACCCCGTCAAAGTTGATGAACAGCCATCCTCGAGTGTCATGGTTCATGAGGAAGTTCCTCATCCCGATCACCCCGGATTCCTCGCTGCCGGTCACCAGCACTACGACACGGGTGTTAGCCAGCCGTTCGTCCTTGAAGTGGGCAGCCAGGTTCAGACAGGCCGCTACTCCCGAAGCGTTGTCATTGGCACCGGCCACGTCGACCCCGCGCAGTTCCCGCTCCAGGACGATCGCGGCAGAAGCACCAATCAGCATTCGGACAAGTCCGAGGACGAGCCGGCCTCCCGTTACCTTCCGCAGTATCGGAGCCAGACTGTTCACCGCCACCGCGCCACCAGCGACCCCGGTCAGCACTCCCAGGTGCGGGGTAACGACGGGGTGAAACATAAGCCCGGAGCGGGATGAGTCCATGTGGGATACCAGGCAGATCGTCTGACTCGGCTCGGTGGCCGCTGGCTCGGATCCGCCTGCGGGGTCGATCGATGCCCATACGTTCTGGCTCCGGCGCCTGCGAAGCAGGTTGAGCGGGCTGCGAAACACGAATCCGGATTCGCCAGCTCCCAGAGCGGCAGCCAAAAGGCCCGCGACTGCTCCAATAAACCTTCCCCGGGCCCGGAGCTGTCCGAGCGGACAGGCCAGCAGCGCCAGTGTGAAAATCACCAGGTAGGTGGGGCCGAAACTCCTTTGAGACGCAAATTCTTCGATCGTCGCGGTGAGCCCGTTCCTTTCCAGCTCGGCCGCGATCACCTCAGCCGCTAGGTGCTCCCGCCTGCTGCCGGGCGGCCGTGGCCCGATCCCCTCCGCCAGAGCACGGATGAACTCCGTAGACGCCTCAACCTCCGTATCCCCGCTCATGAATCGACCCCCATGGATGAAAGTATCGCCTTAAAAGGAGCGCTTGGCGCTGAAGAAGGCACTATCTGGCCACTTTCGCTCCCTCGAGCCGGTGCCCCAACGGGCGAGCATTGCCGGCTAGGCCACCAAGCCGGGACGGGGCAGTTCCGAGGTCCCTGGGCACTTGATGCAACAAAAAGAGCCGCCCCGAAGGGCGACTCTTAGGAAAAAACCGGCGGCGACCTACTCTCCCAGGGGGTTGCCCCCCAAGTACCATCGGCGCTGTGGTGCTTAACTGCTCTGTTCGGAATGGGAAGAGGTGTTTCCACCACGCTATTACACCACCGGAAATATGGCGAGACTATGAGCCTCGATAAAGCTTGAAAACCGTATATCGACCGATTGAAATAAATATCCGTCAAGCCCTCGACCCATTAGTACCGGTCAGCTACAGGTGTTACCACCCTTCCACCGCCGGCCTATCAACCTGGTGGTCTACCAGGGGTCTTACTCCCTTGAAGGGATGGGAGAATTCATCTTGAGGACGGCTTCCCGCTTAGATGCCTTCAGCGGTTATCCGTTCCGTGCGTAGCTAAGCTGCGGTGCCCTTGGCAGGACAACAGCTACACCAGAGGCACGTTCACCCCGGTCCTCTCGTACTAGGGGCAAATCCTCTCAATTCTCCAACGCCCACATCAGATAGGGACCGAACTGTCTCACGACGTTCTGAACCCAGCTCGCGTGCCGCTTTAATGGGCGAACAGCCCAACCCTTGGGACGTACTCCCGCCCCAGGATGCGACGAGCCGACATCGAGGTGCCAAACCGCTTCGTCGATATGGACTCTTGGAAGCGATAAGCCTGTTATCCCCGGAGTACCTTTTATCCGTTGAGCGACGGCGCTTCCACTTGCAACCGCCGGATCACTAAGCCCAACTTTCGTTCCTGCTCGACCCGTCGGTCTCGCAGTCAAGCTCCCTTATTGCCTTTACACTCTACGCACGATTTCCAACCGTACTGAGGGAACCTTTGGGCGCCTCCGTTACATTTTAGGAGGCGACCGCCCCAGTCAAACTACCCGCCTGACACTGTTCACTGCCCGGATTACGGCACAGTGTTAGAAGCCCGGTATGTCAAGGGAGGTATCTCAAGGTTGACTCCCCAGCAGCCGCAGCCGCTGGTTCACTGTCTCCCTCCTATCCTGAACAGAACACACCAAACTCCAATATCAAGTTGTAGTAAAGGTTCACGGGGTCTTTCCGTCTTGATGCGGGTACTCGGTATCTTCACCGAGACTCCAATTTCACCGAGTCCATCGTTGAGACAGCGTCCAACTCGTTACGCCATTCGTGCAGGTCGGAACTTACCCGACAAGGAATTTCGCTACCTTAGGACCGTTATAGTTACGGCCGCCGTTTACTGGGGCTTAGCTTCATTGCTTCGCTCCGAAGAGCTAACAAGTCCGCGTAACCTTCCAGCACCGGGCAGGCGTCAGGCCCTATACGTCGTCTTACGACTTAGCAGAGCCCTGTGTTTTTGGTAAACAGTCGGTTGGACCAATTCACTGCGGCCTCCTCGAGCTCCATCCGTATGGACTTCACCCTATCGAGGCGCCCCTTATCCCGAAGTTACGGGGCGATTTTGCCGAGTTCCTTAACGATGGTTATCTCGCTCACCTTAGTATCTTCTACGTGTCCACCTGTGTCGGTTATCGGTACTGGCACATGGATCCTCCCTAGGGGCTTTTCTAGGAGGCATGGGCTCAGAGACTGGCCGGAACTCAATCCAGCTGGCATCGCACCTCGCGTCAAAACGCCGCTGCGGATTTACCTACAGCGACTAGCTACGTACTTGCCCCAGGACGACCATCGCCTGGGTTCTCTTACCCTTCCCCGTCCCCCCATCGGTGGTAACGGATCCAACGTGGTACAGGAATATCAACCTGTTCTCCATCGACTACGCCTTTCGGCCTCGCCTTAGGTCCAGACTAACCCTGAGCAGACGAACTTTACTCAGGAAACCTTGGACAATCAGTGGAGGGGATTCTCACCCCTCTTTCGTTACTCATGCCTGCATTCTCACTTCTCAGCACCGCACGAAGGCTTACGCCAACGCTTACACACTGAGAACGCTCTCCTACCGCTCATGAACCCCGCAGGGTCATGAACCCGTAGTTTCGGTGACTAGCTTTAGCCCCGTTACATTATCCGCGCCCGAACACTTGACCAGTGAGCTGTTACGCACTCTTTCAAGGGTGGCTGCTTCTAAGCCAACCTCTTGGTTGTCTATGCATTCGGACATCGTTTACCACTTAGCTAGTACTTAGGGACCTTAACCGACGGTCTGGGTTGTTCCCCTCTCGCATATGAAGTTTATCCCCCATACGCTGACTGCCGATCTAAATGTAATGGTCTTCGGAGTTTGCCTGAAGTCGGTAACCTGGTGGGGCCCCTAGTCCAAGCAGTGCTCTACGGCCACAACATATAACAATCGACGCTATACCTAAATATATTTCGGAGAGAACCAGATATCTCTGAGCTTGATTAGCCTTTCACTCCGATCCACAGGTCATCCGCCCAGTTTTCACCCTAGGTCGGTTCGGTCCTCCACGTGGTCTTACCCACGCTTCAACCTGCCCATGGATAGCTCGCTCAGTTTCGGGTCTACCTCCAATGACTATGTCGCCCTATTCAGACTCGCTTTCGCTGCGGCTCCGCTCATCGCTTAACCTTGCCACTGAAGAGTAACTCGCAGGCTCGTTATGCAAAAAGCACGCCGTCACATCCGAAGATGCTCCGACCGCTTGTAGGCGTATGGTTTCAGGTACTATTTCACTCCCCTTCCGGGGTACTTTTCACCTTTCCCTCACGGTACTAGTTCACTATCGGTCACCAGGGAGTACTTAGCCTTGGAGGGTGGTCCCCCCAGATTCAGACCACGTTTCACGGGTGTGGTCCTACTCAGGAACATCATCAGCAGGTCAGTGCGTTTTCGTCTACGGGACGTTTGCCCTCTGTGGTGCGAGGTTCCACTCGCTTCGACTAACACCTGACTTGGTAACTGCTGCCGGAACGCACATGTTCCGGACAAATGTCCTACAACCCCGACCCGGCAACGAATGTGCTCTTACAACGGGTCGGTTTGGGCTGATCCCTTTTCGCTCGCCACTACTCAGGGAGTCTCGTTTGATTTTCTTTCCTCGAGCTACTTAGATGTTTCAGTTCGCTCGCTTGCACTCTGCCGGCTATGTATTCACCGACAGATGACGCCGCATTACCAGCGCCGGGTTTCCCCATTCGGAAATCCGCGGGTCAAAGACTGTTCAGCGTCTCACCGCGGCTTATCGCAGCCGTCCACGTCCTTCATCTACTCCTGGTGCCAAGGCATCCACCGTACGCCCTTACTATCTTGACGGTGAGTCGGCCGGACTAAGGAATAATCCGGCCGCCTTGCGAGTTCATCTCAATAAAGAGATGAACACTTCATTACTTATTTCAATCAATATTGGCCAATATACGGTTTTCAAGCTTCATCGAGGCGCGCAACCAGGCGTGATTCGCCTGGGCGGTCTCTCAAAACTGAGCAGCGTATGGCCGGCACCCGAAGGTACCGACCGAGCCCGGTCGACATTTAGGGATACTCCCTAGAAAGGAGGTGATCCAGCCGCAGCTTCCGCTACGGCTACCTTGTTACGACTTCACCCCAATCACGAACCCCACCTTCGACGGCTCCCTCCTTGCGGTTAGGCCACCGGCTTCGGGTGTTGCTCGCTTTCGTGGTGTGACGGGCGGTGTGTACAAGGCCCGGGAACGTATTCACCGCAGCATTGCTGATCTGCGATTACTAGCAACTCCATCTTCATGGAGGCGAGTTGCAGCCTCCAATCCGAACCGAGACGCACTTTTTGGGATTCGCTCCACCTCACGGTATTGCAACCCTCTGTATGCGCCAATGTAGCACGTGTGTAGCCCTGGACATAAGGGGCATGATGACTTGACGTCGTCCCCACCTTCCTCCGGTTTGTCACCGGCAGTCTCCTATGAGTCCCCAACTGAATGCTGGCAACATAGGACGGGGGTTGCGCTCGTTGCGGGACTTAACCCAACATCTCACGACACGAGCTGACGACAGCCATGCACCACCTGTGAATCTGCCCCGAAGGGAAACCATATCTCTATGGCGGTCAGATACATGTCAAGCCCAGGTAAGGTTCTTCGCGTTGCGTCGAATTAAACCACATGCTCCGCTGCTTGTGCGGGCCCCCGTCAATTCCTTTGAGTTTTAGCCTTGCGGCCGTACTCCCCAGGCGGGGTACTTAGTGCGTTAGCTACGATACGGAAGGAGTCGACACCTCCCACATCTAGTACCCATCGTTTACGGCGTGGACTACCAGGGTATCTAATCCTGTTTGCTCCCCACGCTTTCGCATCTCAGTGTCAGTTACGTCCCAGCGAGCTGCCTTCGCTATTGGTGTTCCTCCTGATATCTGCGCATTCCACCGCTACACCAGGAATTCCACTCGCCTCTTCCGTACTCTAGATCAACAGTATCCACCGGCTTTCGAAGGTTGAGCCTTCGACTTTCACAGCAGACTTATTGATCCACCTACATGCTCTTTACGCCCAATGATTCCGGACAACGCTCGCTCCCTACGTATTACCGCGGCTGCTGGCACGTAGTTAGCCGGAGCTTCTTCTGACGGTACCGTCAATCCCCTCGGCTATTCACCGGAGAACCTTCGTCCCATCTGAAAGAGGTTTACACCCCTAAGGCCGTCTTCCCTCACGCGGTGTTGCTGCGTCACGCTTTCGCGCATTGCGCAAGATTCCCCACTGCTGCCTCCCGTAGGAGTCTGGGCCGTGTCTCAGTCCCAGTGTGGCTGATCGTCCTCTCAGACCAGCTACCCATCGTTGCCTTGGTAGGCCTTGACCCCACCAACAAGCTAATGGGCCGCGGGCCCCTCCCAATGCGGAAGCCGAAGCTACCTTTAGTGACTGAACTTATGTTCAGGCACCACATCCGGTATTAGCCCGAGTTTCCTCGGGTTGTCCCAGTCATCGGGGCAGATTACCCACGTGTTACTCACCCGTTCGCGGCTTTGCCCCAGGCCGAAGCCTGGTTCGTCGCACCACTTGCATGTGTTAAGCACACCGCCAGCGTTCGTCCTGAGCCAGGATCAAACTCTCCGTGAAAAATGTTGCGAGGTATCAAATGTCAGTCGAAACTGACAACCGGTCCGAAGACCGGGTTCCTCAAACTATTTACTCAACGTAGAGCGTGTCATATCGGGATGTTGTCAGTACACAAATACGACAACGGATATGACGGGATAATTAATGATTGTTCAGAAGCCGAAGCTTCGAACAAATCGGGCTCATATGCTTTCTTCCAAACGGACTAGCCGTCCGGAGTAAAGCACGCTGCTCAGTTTTCAAAGACCGCGTACGCCGGGCGGCGGTTATCGCCGCGCGAGGCACTTCAGCCGGGCAAACTTGCTCGACCGAGCGGACGGAGAACTATACATGATTCTCGGAGAAGTGTCGTGACGTCTGACTAAAGGTTTTCGAAAGATTCACGATTTGGCTTCAGGAAGCCAAAAGTGCTGCACGGGGGCAATCAGGCTCCGCGAACGAGCCGGCAGAAACGCCGTTTTCCGAGCTGGAGGACCTTGCCGTCGAGATCGCCCGCCGGGTAGTCGAGTGGCTCCGGGGGGATGGTTCCACCGTCGAGTTTGACGCCGCCCTGGGTGATTGCCCGCCTGCCCTCGCTCCGGCTGACTCCAAACGCGTCGGCGATCAATGCGGGCAGATGGGCCGGGTCCTCGGCAAACTCGAACTCGTCGACTTCATCCGGCGCCTCGTGACGCACGAACAGCCGATTGAAGTGTTCCTCGGCGGCGGCCGGGGCCGCCTCACCGTGGAAACGGGCGACCAGACGACGCCCCAGTTCACGCTTGGCCTCGTTCGGTCCGACCCCCGCCGGCGGGTCCTCGCTCAAGAGGAGCTGCCAGTACTCCTCGAGGTTGGCGTCCGGGACGCGCATCACCTTGCCGAACATCTCTTCCGGCGCCTCGGTGACTCCGATGTAGTTGCCGGTCGATTTCGACATCTTCTTGACGCCGTCGATCCCGGCCAGAATCGGCAGCGTCATGATCGATTGCTGCGGCTGGTCGTAGGCGGACTGCATGTCGCGACCGAAGAGCAGGTTGAACTTCTGGTCGGTGCCGCCGATTTCGACGTCGGCCTTCACGGCGACCGAGTCGTATCCCTGAAGCAGCGGGTACATCAGTTCGAGGGCGGAGATCGGCTCGCTCGCCGCCATCCGCTTGGTGAAGTCGTCGCGCTCGAGCAGACGGGCCACGGTAGCCCTCGCCATCAGGGTGAAGAGCTGGTCGGACTCCATCCGCAGCCACTCACTGTTGTAGCGGACTTCGGTCCGGTCCCGGTCGAGAATCTTGAACGCCTGTTCCATGAAGGTCTCGGCGTTGGCGTCGATCGCAGCCGGATCCAGCATTGGACGCTGGTCGGAGCGGCCGGACGGATCACCGACCCGGGCCGTGAAGTCCCCGATGATCAGAACCACCTGGTGGCCGGCCTCCTGGAACTCCCTCAACTTGTTGAGGACGACGGTGTGGCCCAGATGTATGTCGGGCGCCGTCGGATCGATGCCGAGCTTGATCCTCAGCGGCCTGCCCAGATCAAGCTGTCTGGCGAGAAGGCCCTGAGGTAGTGATTCGACGGCCGAACGGGTCAGCGCTTCGGCCTGACTCCGGGCCTCTTCCGATGGCTCGCGTGGTTCTTGAGTGACGTTGGACACGGGAGGGTCAATGCTAGACTGAGAAGCGCTACTTGGTCGTGTCCGCGTTGTTCACTTTTTACGTGCAGCGCTTTACACGGTCGTTTTTCGCCGAGGCGCGTACAACCTTTTCGCCACCTGATGGCCCCCCGAAAGACAGAGCACCCGTCGGGCTCCACCTCCCGACAAAACGGACGCGCCAGCGGAGCGTCGAGTGACGCCGGCGCGACCAACGCCGGTGAGAGTGTGCTGCGTCCTTCCCGCTCCGCCGCCGGGAGCGCCAAACCCGAACGCAAGACCGGCCGTGGCCTCTCGCTTCCGAAGCTGAAGGGCCGCAAGAGCAAGTCGCCCGCCGCCCCGGCCGGCAGTGATGGGAACGGCAGTGGCAACGGCCAGCCCCTTTCGATCCCGACCGCACCCGGAGTCGGCGGTGGGAATGGAAACGGGAACGGGAACGGTCTCCCGCCGGGAGTACTCAGCCTCCCCGTACCGCCACCGAAACCGCCGAAGCCGAAGATCAAGAAGCTCCGCATCCTCTTCATCCTGCTCGGCCTGAGCGTGCTCGGATTCTGCTCGGCCTTCTTCGGGATGGTCATGGCCGTCTCCCAGGACCTGCCTTCGATCGAAAACTATGCCCAGTTCCGGACCGCCCAGAACTCGGTCCTGACCGACAGCCAGGGTCAGTACCTCGGCACCCTCTCCAATAACGAGAACCAGATGCTGCTCGACGCCGAGCAGATCTCGCCGAACATGAAGAACGCGGTGGTTTCGATCGAGGACTCACGCTTCTACGAGCATCGCGGCATCGACTGGCAGGGCCTCGGACGAGCCCTGGTGCAGGACATCATCGCCCGCAGCGCCAAGCAGGGAGCCTCGACGATCACCCAGCAGCTGGTCAAACAGGCACTCGAAGCCCAGAATGACCGTTCGCCGCTTCAGAAGGTGCGCGAAATGTCGATCGCGTACCACATCGAACAGCAGTGGACCAAAGACAAGATCCTCACCGAGTACCTGAATACCGTGTATTTCGGAGCTGGCGCCTATGGCATCGAGGCAGCTGCTCGTACCTACTTCAGTGCCGCCCACCCATCGTGCGGAACCGAGGAGGAGCCCTGTGCCGCGCTCCTTACCCCGGCCGAATCCGCGCTTCTTGCGGGAATCATCCAGAACCCGTGGGGCTACGACCCGAAGAACAACCCCGATGCTGCCCTCTTCCGCCGGGACACGGTGCTCCAGAAGATGCTGGAGCAGGGTTACATCACCCAGGAACAGTTCGACGAAGCCAAGTCGGAAGCGCTGCCTTCCCAGAAAGACATCGACCCACCCAGTCTCGACTCGAAGGCGCCCTACTTCACCTCCTGGATGCGCCAGCAGCTGGTCGACCGCTACGGCGCCGGCCGCGCTTTCTTCGGTGGCCTGAAGATCAAGACCACCCTCGACCTCGAGGTCCAGCAGGCGACCGAGGATGCGATCTACAACACGATCGGCGGGATCGGACCGAGCGCCTCGGTAGTCATCATCAACAACAAGGACGCCACGGTCGACGCCATGGTCGGTGGCGACGATTACGACACGACGCCGTTCAACCTGGCCACCCAGGGATACCGGCAGCCGGGCTCCACCATCAAGCCGTTCATCCTGACCACGGCGCTGGCCCAGGGCATCTCCCCCTACACCACCTTCGAATCCGCTCCCCAGGTCTTCACCCGCAAGTGGCGGATCAAGGACAAGAAGACCGGCAAGTGGAAGTGGCATTCGGAGCCCTACGAGGTCCACAACTACGGCGACTCCTACGCCGGAGTCAGCGACCTGGTCTCGGCAACGATCAACTCCGACAACTCGGTCTACGCACAGCTCGGCATCGAGGCGATCGACGGTGGACCGAAGGCGATCGCAAAGATGATCCACAAGATGGGTGTCTCCGACAAGATCGACACCAACCCCGCGATGGTGCTCGGCACCTCCGAGGTCACGCCCACCCAGTGGACCTACGCCTTCACGACCCTTGCCAATGACGGTCGCCGGGTCAGCGGCACGCTCGCACCGGACCCCGGAGATTCCCCGGTCACTTACACCAAGGTGACTGACGAAGACGGCAAGACGATCAAGGGTGGCGAAAACGAAGTGATCAGCACCAAGGTGGTCGAGCCCGAAGTAGCCACGACCGCCAAGAGCATCCTCCACTCGGTGGTCACCTCGGGCACCGGCAAGAACGCCTACATCGGTGACGACAGCCAGTGGGGCAAGACCGGCACGACCGAAGACAACACCAACGCCTGGTTCTGCGGGGCGATCACCGAGATCACCGCCTGCGTCTGGGTCGGCTACCCCGAGGGCTACGTCCAGATGCTGACCGAGTATTCGGGCGGCCCGGTCGACGGTGGCACCTTCCCGGCGATCATCTGGGCCCGGGTGGTCGAAGCCTGGCAGGCAATCGAGGCCAACCGCGCCGCGGAGCGCGAGGCCGAGGCCGCCGAGGATGGCAGCGAAGAATCGTCGGACGAAGCTTCGACCGACTACGGGTACACCGACTCCGGCACCGACTACAGCACGCCGGATTACTCGACCCCGGCCCCCGAAGTGACTACGCCAACCCCGGAACCGACCCCGACCCCGACCCCGACTCCGACTCCGGACCCGGTCGCCCCCGCCCCGACCCCGACGCCAACCCCGCCCGCAGGCGGTGGCGGCGGTGGAGTCACCCCGTCGGGCGGCGCCTCCCCCGGCTAGCCCACCTGGGTACCGGGCCGATCCATTTTCCCTTCACTATGAGGTGGAAAGGGAATCGCGCCGGGAGATCTGCGCCGTCTAGGCGATCTCTTCGAGCCGCGCCTTGGCCAGCTTGATCTGGGCGGCGAGACTCGCCGACGAAGTGCCACCTTCGCTCTTTTTCGACTCGAGCCAGCTGCCCTGCTTCAGGACCTCGTAGTACTCGTCGTCGAGTTCCGGTGAACGTGCGGCGATCTCCTCCCGGCTGAGGTCGGAAAGATTCCGATCCTCGGCCACGCACTGGCGGACAAGGTCCCCGACGATGCCGTGTGCATCCCGGAAGGGAACGCCGCGCCGGACCAGCAGGTCAGCGATCTCGGTTGCCGCCAGCATCTCGTCGCTGGCCGCTTCAGCGAGCCGGGTCCGGTCGAACTCGATGCCCTCAAAAATGCCGGCTGTCATCTCAAGTGAAGCCTCGATGGTTTCGACCGCGTCGAAGAACGGTTCCTTGTCTTCCTGCATGTCCTTGCCGTAGGTCAGCGGCAAGGCGTGAAGCACGCCGAGCAGGGTCGTGAAGTCGCCGATCACCCGCGGTGCCTTGGCCCGCAGCAGCTCGGCTGAGTCGGGGTTCTGCTTCTGGGGCATGATGCTCGACCCCGAAGTGAATGGTTCGCTCAGCTGGCAGAACGAGAACTCGGTACTGGACCAGATGACCAGCTCGGAGCCGATCCGGGAAAGATGGGTAAGGCAGATCGAGCCCGCCGAGAGATAATCGAGCACCATGTCGCGGTTCGAGGTCGAGTCGAGCGAGTTGACCGTCACCGAATCGAAGCCGAGGTCGGCGGCGACCGCGCGCCGGTCAATCTCCCAGTTCACGCCGGCCAGGGCTCCGACCCCGAGCGGCATCACCGCGGCGGCCCTGCGAGCGGCCTCGAAGCGGTCATGGTCCCGGGAAAGCATCCAGAACCAGGAGAGCAGGTGATGGCCGAGATATACCGGCTGCGCCCGCTGAAGGTGGGTGTAGCCGGGCATGGTCCAGTCCCGGTGGGCTTCGGCCAGGCGCAGGAGCTCACTCATCGCGGCGGCGATCCGTTCCCCGGCCTTGTCCGCGGCGTCCATCACGGCCATGCAGATGTCGGTCGCGACCTGGTCGTTGCGGGAACGGCCGGTGTGGAGCTTGCCCGCCAGGTCGCCGATCAGGGCGCCGAGGCGGCGTTCCACCGCCATGTGGATGTCTTCGTCGCCTTCCTCGAAGACGAACTCGCCGGCTTCCAGTTCACCGGCGATCGCGGCCAGGCCGTCATCGATCACCTTGATCTCGTCATCGGCGATCACCCCGATCCGGTTCAGCGCCCGGGCGTGGGCCCGCGACTGGGCGACGTCGTAGGGCGCCAGGTGCCGGTCAAACTCGATCGAGCGGTTGAGACGCCAGAAGCGCGGGTCCGGGGGCTCGCGGAAGCGTGAAGTCGATTTGTCGGTGTGCCTTGCCACGGCGCTGATTATGACCCGGCGCCGAGCGCGTCGGCGAGTGCCGTTGCAACCCGGTCGATGTCGCCCTCTGAAAGTCCGGTGTGGAAGGGAAGCGCGAGCGACCTGGCGGCGACCGATTCGGCGACCGGAAACTGGCCTTCCCGGTAACCGAACGAGGCGAGGTGCGGGAAGAGGTGGATGGACGGTAGGTAGGCCTTGGCCGGGATCCCCCGCTCCCCCAACCTGCGGATGATTCCGTCGCGGTCGGTTCCTTCCGGCAGCCGGACCGGGAAGACGAACCAGCTGCGCCGGGCCGGCGGCTGATCGGCAGCCGGAAGCACGAAACCGTCGGCGCCGCCGTCGACAAGACCGGACAGACGATCCAGGTAAAGGCCGGCGATCCGGGCCCGGCCCGCCAGCAGTTCGTCGAGTCGTGACACCTGGGCGACCCCGATCGCGGCGGTCACGTCGGACATCCGGTAGTTGAAGCCGAGACGGTCGTGGTCGAGCCAGTCCATGTCGATCGCCCGGCCCTGGTTGCGCTCGCTCCGCAGCACCGCTGCCATCGCCGGGTCAGCCGGAACGATGATCCCTCCCTCACCGGTCGTCATCTGCTTGTTCGCGTAGAAGGCGAAGGTCGCGACGTTGCCGCGACTGCCGACCTTGCGGCCCTCGGAGTCGATCGCTCCGAGCGCCTGACACGAATCCTCAAGGAGGCCCAGCCCGCGCCCGGCGGCGATCCGTTCGAAGGCCGGCAGGTCGGCGGGCTGACCGAAGATGTCGATCGGCAGAAGGCCGGCCGTCGCGTCGGTTATCGCGGCCTCGGCCGCGGCCGGATCGAGGTTGAGGCTGACCGGGTCGATATCCGCGAAGACCGGCTTCACTCCTTCGTAGAGCAGGCAGTTCGCGCTGGCCACGAAGGTGAACGGGCTGAGTACGACTTCGTCGCCTTCTCCCCAACCGAGCGCCCGGACCCCGAGGTGAAGTCCCGCCGTGCCGCTCGAAACCGCAACCGCATCATCGACGCCCAGCCAGTTGGCGAAATCCCGCTCGAATCTCTCCAGAACCGGGCCGAGCGAAAGCCGGCCGGAGCGGAGCACTTCGAGCACCAGCTTTTCCTCAGCCGGCCCGATCTCGGGCCGGGCGAGGTCGAGCGGTGGAATCCCGTCACTCACCGCCAGCTCCGGCACTCCCGTTCTGGAACGCGTAGGCAAGTGAGTCGACCAGGGCTTCCCACGAGGCCTCGATGATGTTCGATGAGACCCCGATCGACCCCCAGGAATCGCCGCCGTCATCACGCTTCGAGTCGAGCAGCACCCGGGTACCGGCTCCGGTGCCGTGGGCCGTGTCGAGGATGCGGACCCGGTAGCCGGTCAGTTCGATGTCCTCGAGTTCCGGGTAGTGACCGGTGATCGCTTCGCGCAGGGCCTTGTCGAGCGCGTTGACGGGACCGTTTCCTTCGGCCACCGTCACGTAGCGCTTGTCCCCGACCCGGATCTTCACGATGGCCTCGGTCTCGACCGCTTCACCGGCCCGAAGCTCGGTCTGGACCTTGAAGGATTCGAAAGTGAACAGAGGCTGGTACTCACCGGCCTCCCGCCGCAGCAACAGGTCGAAGGAGGCTTCGGCCGCCTCGTAGTGATAGCCGTCGTGTTCCTTCTGCTTGAGCGTCTCCACCGCCCTCCGGGCAGCCTCGTCGTCGAGCTGGAGTCCGATCTCTTCGGCTCGCGCGATCACCGTCGCCTTGCCCGACAGTTCCGACGGCAAAACGGAGCGGCTGTTGCCGACCGCGGCCGGGTCCATGTGCTCGAAAGTGCGGGCGTCGGCCGCGATCCCGGCGACGTGCATGCCACCCTTGTGGGCGAACGCATTCCGTCCGACGTAGGCCTGGTCGGGGTCTACGGCCACGTTCAGAAGGTCCGCGACGAAGTGCGAAACCGAGGAAAGCTCGGTCATCTTCTCGGGCGGCACCACCTCGTAGCCCATCTTGAGCTGAAGTGAGGGCAGGATCGAGATCAGGTTCGAGTTGCCGCAGCGCTCGCCGTATCCGTTGATCGTGCCCTGGACCTGGCGGGCACCGGCAGTGACGGCGGCCAGGGCGTTGGCGACCCCGCATTCGGCGTCGTTGTGGCAGTGGATGCCGAGTTCGGCGTCGGCGATCTCCGAGTGGACCTCAGCCACCGCCGTACCGATCTGGTTCGGCAGGCTGGCTCCGTTGGTGTCGCAGAGAACCAGCACCTCGGCGCCCGCGTCGTGGGCTGCCCTCAGGCATTCGAGCGAGTAGTCCCGGTCGTCACCCCAGGCGTCAAAGAAATGCTCGGCGTCATACATGACCCGCTTTCCTTCGCCGCGCAGATAGGCGATCGATTCGCTGATCATCGCCAGGTTCTCTTCGCGTGACACCTTGGTCACCTTCTCGAGGTGAAGCGACCAGGTCTTGCCGACCAGGGTCACCACCGGAGCGAAGGTGGAAGCGAGGAGCCG
This sequence comes from Actinomycetes bacterium, assembly GCA_023436605.1. GTDB lineage: Bacteria > Actinomycetota > Thermoleophilia > Solirubrobacterales > 70-9 > 67-14. The sequence goes on from JAEZIQ010000023.1 coordinate 28,104, forward strand.
CAGCGCCTCGTCCTGGTCGGCCTCCACCCCGCGCCGCCGGGTCATGCCGAAGGCGCAGATCGAGGCTTGCTCGAGATTTTCACCGGCCAGGAGCTCGAAGAGCTCGGCCTCCTTCGGGTTCGAGGCCGGGAAACCGGCTTCGATGAACTGGACTCCGAGCTGGTCGAGGGCGTGGACGACCCGCACCTTTTCGGCTGCGGAAAGGGACATGCCCTGTCCCTGCATGCCGTCGCGGAGAGTCGTGTCGTAAAGCTTCACTGCTGTCATCGGTTACTGCCTTTCAGAAGATCAGGATTCCCGAACCGGAAAGGTCGGGAGGACCACACGCGACTCACAGCCGCGCTGCCGCGGGGACTCAGCGTCCCGCAGCCCCCGTAATTCGGGCGATCCTGATCTCTTTGAAAGCGTGAAGCATGGGTCTCAGACTGTACTTGGTTCGGTCTTCTTCGCCGGTTCGCCGACCAGATCGAGCCACTCGCTGTACTCCGGCGAGCGACCGTAGATCGCATCTTCGAAGCTCTGCTGGACCAGCCGGGTCACTTCGCCCGGCTCGCCGGTACCGACCGGATGGTCGTCGATCTCGCGGACCGGGACGATCTCCGCCGCGGTGCCGCACATGAAGACTTCGTCGGCCATATAGAGCTCGGAACGCGCGATGTCGCGTTCCTCGACCGGGTAACCCTTGTCTTCGAGGATCTGCATCACCGATTTGCGCGAGATCCCGTCGAGAATCGAGGCGACCTGCGGCGGCGTGCAGACCTTGCCGTCGCGGACCATGAAGATGTTCTCGCCCGACCCTTCGCAGACCATTCCGCGGTCGTCGAGCAGGATCGCCTCTTCGTAACCGGCCTTGGCCGACTCCGTCTTGGCGAGGATCGAGTTGAGGTACTGGCCCGACGCCTTGGCGTGCGGGATCAGTCCGGCCGGCGACACCCGACGCCAGGAGGAAACCTTGGCCCGGATGCCGTGCTTCTTGCCGTCCTCGCCCAGGTAGGCGCCCCAGGGCCAGGCGGCAATGATGAGCTCGACCGGAGCCGACTTCGCGTAAAGCCCCATCTCGCCGTAGCCACGGAAGGCCAGTGGCCGGATGTAGCAGTCGCGAAGGCCGTTCTTGCGGATCAGCTCGCGGGTTGCCTCGCCGATCTCCTCCTTGCTCCAGGGCAGGTCGAGGAAGTACATGCGGGCCGAGAACTCGAGCCGCTGAAGGTGCTCGTCATGCCGGAAGATCGCGGGGCCCTTTTCGCCGTCGTAGCAGCGGACACCCTCGAACACGCCGGTTCCGTAGTGGAGACCATGGCTCAGTACGTGCACCTGCGCCTCATCCCAGGGGACGAATTTGCCGCTGTGCCAGATGTACTCAGCCTTTTCCAACTGATCTCTCCTTCGGGGGATTGACTACTCAGCCCATGGTACGCGAGTTCCATCTCGCGTACCGGGACAGATTACTGCTGACCCAGTTCGGCCAGTACCGCTTCGGTGACTTCCTCGGTTCCGACCTTGGTCTCGCCGTCGCCACCCTCGTAGATGTCCGGCGTCCTCAGGCCCTTGCCCAGGACGGCATCGACCGCGTTCTCGATCCGGTCGGCGGCTTCACCATCGCCCAGGCCGTAACGCAGCATCATCGCGGCGGAAAGCATGGTGGCGAGCGGATTCGCCACACCCTGGCCGGCAATGTCGGGGGCCGAACCGTGAACCGGCTCGAACAGTCCGGGCTCGCCTTCGGCCCCGATCGAGGCCGACGGCAGCATGCCCAGCGATCCGGTCAGCATCGCTGCCTCGTCACTGAGGATGTCACCGAAGAGATTCTCGGTCACGATCACGTCGATCTCGGCCGGCGCGGAGACCAGCTTCATCGCCGCAAAATCGACCAGCAGGTGGTCGAGCTGGACGTCCGGGTACTCCTCGGCTACCTTCTTGACCGTCTCGCGCCAGAGGCGTGAAGTCTCGAGGACGTTGGCCTTGTCGACCGAGAGCACGCGAGGACTGTCGGAACGCTGGCGGGCAGCCTCGAAAGCGGCCCGGGCGATCCGCTCGATCTCGGGGATCGAGTAGGCGCACTCGTCGTAGGCGGTGCCGCCGTTGTCGTCGCGGCGACCCGAGTCGCCAAAGTAGATGCCGCCGGTCAGTTCGCGGACGACGAGCAGGTCGGTGCCGTCGATCAGTTCCTTCTTGAGCGGGCTGGCGTCGATCAGGGCCGGTGAGGGCTTGACCGGACGCAGGTTCGCGTAAAGACCAAGCGCCTTGCGGATCCCGAGCAGGCCCTGCTCCGGACGCGGGGCGGTCGGGTCCTTGGCCACGGCCTCGTCCCACTTGGGACCACCGACCGCACCGAGCAGGACGGCATCGGAAGCCTTGCACGCTTCGATCACCTCATCGGTCAGAGCAACCCCGTGCTCGTCGATCGAGGCCCCGCCGATCAGGTGATCGGTGTACTCGAAATCTCCGACCGCGTCGAGAACCTTGCGTGTGGCACCGACGATCTCCGGCCCGATTCCGTCACCGGCGAGGACGACGATCTGCTTGGTCTCACTCATTTTCCTGTTTCCTTTTCGCGGTCATGTTCAGGCGAACATAGTTGAACGTTGCCGGCTGTCCCATTTCGGTCATCAGCCGGTCGGCATACTCATTGAACTGCTCATCGTCGAGGACCTGCCTGGCCGGAGCCAGAAACGAAGCCTCGAAAAATTCCCGGGGGTTCTCCGGATGGGCGACCCGCTCCTCGAGCCAGCACTCGACCTGGTCATATCCGGCATCGACCAGCCGGATCTCGGTTTCTTCGGGTCCGGCGAAGTTCCAGGGGTCGTCGTATTCACCGAAGATCCCGGCAAACGGTTGCTGACGGCTGACGACATCGAGGGCGGTAATCACTTCAGCCACGTTGCCCCGGCCCCCGCATTGGGCGACCAGGCTGCCACCCGGTTTCGTGGCGGCAGCCAGCGAGCGAAACAGCCGGTCATGGTCGTTGATCCAATGGAAGGTCGCGTTCGAGAAGACGTGATCGACCTGCTCGTCGAGCTCGAGGCCGGCCAGGTCCTGGCAGACGAAGCTGGCCCGGGGGTCGTCCCCGAGCCGCCGCTTCGCTTCCTCGACCATGCTCGGCGAAGCGTCTACGCCGATCACCCGGCCCTGCGGGAGCTTCGCCAGGAGATCCTCGGTCACGTTGCCCGAACCGCAACCGGCGTCGACGACGGTTTCATCTCCGCTCAGTTCCAGCCGATCGAGTACCGCCCCGGACCACTCGCGCTGGGGAGTCGCGGTGCGGGAGTACTTGTCAGCCTCCCAGTCCGCGGGGCGGGATTTCTCGTCGGCCATGCCCGGGCTCCTCAGAGTGAGGTGGTCACCGGGCCGTAGGAACCTCCCGGTCCGGCTTCGAATGCTTCGATCTCGTCCTCTGCCTGCAGCGTGAGCGCGATGTCATCCAGCCCGCCGAGCAGGCGACGCTTGATCTCGGTGTCGATCTCGAAGTTCGCCTCTCCCCCGTCCCAGCTCACGGTCTGGCTCTCAAGGTCGATCCTGGCCTTGCCCGCGGCAGCCAGCTCCCGGCAGGTTTCTTCCGGCAGGACCACCGGCAGGAAGCCGTTCTTGGTGCTGTTCGAATAGAAGATGTCCGAGAAGGAAGGCGCGATCACGGCCTGGAAGCCGAACTGATGGAGCGCCCACACGGCGTGCTCACGCGAAGAGCCGGAGCCGAAGTTACGGCCCGAAACCAGGATCGGGTGGGGCTCGAGTTCGATCTCGCCATCACGCATCCAGTCGTAGAAGAGGAACTCGCCGTAGCCGGTCCGCTCGACCCGCTTGAGGAACTGCTTGGGAATGATCTGGTCTGTGTCGACGTCGCTGCGGTCCAGAAAAGCGACTTCGCCTTCGATCACGTTGATTGCTTCCATTTTCTAGCTCCAGTTCCTGATGTCGACGAAGTGGCCTTCGATGGCCGCCGCGGTGGCCATGGTCGGGCTGACGAGGTGGGTCCGGCCGCCCTTGCCCTGGCGGCCTTCGAAGTTGCGGTTCGAGGTGGATGCGCAGCGCTCGCCCTCGATCAGCGTGTCGGGGTTCATGCCCAGGCACATTGAGCAGCCGGCGCCGCGCCACTCGAATCCGGCCTCCTCGAAGACCTTGTCGAGGCCTTCTTCCTCGGCCTGGGCCTTGACCAGGGCCGATCCCGGAACGACCATCGCCCGGACGCTGTCGGCTACCTTGCGACCCTTGATCGCGCCGGCAGCCTCCCGCAGGTCGGAGATCCGCGAGTTGGTGCAGGAACCGATGAAGACCCGTTCGGGGCGGATCTCTTCCATCGGCGTCCCGGCCTCGAGACCCATGTACTGCAAGGCACGCTCGGCAGCTTCCCGGTCGGCCGGGGAATCCATCTTCGCCGGATCCGGGACCGTGTCGGTCACCTGGATCACCATGCCCGGGGTCGTACCCCAGGTCACCATCGGCGAGATCTGCGACGCATCGATGTCGACTTCGGTGTCGAAGGTCGCGCCTTCGTCGGTCGGCAGCTGCTTCCAGCGTTCGACTGCCGCCTCGAAGTCATCCGGCACGCCGGCCTTGCCGCGCATGTACTCGAAGGTGGTTTCGTCCGGCGCGATCATCCCGGCCTTGCCGCCCCCCTCGATGGTCATGTTGCAGATGGTCATGCGCTGCTCCATGGTCAGCGCCTCGATCGCCTCGCCGGCGTACTCGACCACGTAACCGGTCATGCCGGAAGTGCCGAGCTTGCCGATCGTGGCGAGGATCAGGTCTTTCGAGGTGACGCCCTCGCCGAGCGTTCCCGAGTAGTTGATCCGCATCGTCTTCGGCTTGTTCTGGACCAGAGTCTGGGTCGCCATCACATGCTCGACTTCGGAGGTGCCGATGCCGAAGGCAAGAGCCCCGAAGGCCCCGTGGGTCGAGGTGTGGGAATCACCGCAGACTATGGTCATGCCGGGCTGGGTCAGTCCGAGCTCCGGGCCGATCACGTGGACGATGCCCTGGGTTTCGGAGCCGAGACTGTAGACCGGCACGCCGAAGTCGGCTGCGTTCTTTTCGAGGGTTTCGACCTGCTTGCGCGACAGCGCATCCTTGATCAGCGCTGCCGTCGGGGTACCGTCGGTCGGCACGTTGTGGTCGGCGGTGGCCACGGTCTTGTCCGGCCGGCGCAGCTTTCGTCCGGTCATCCTCAGGCCTTCGAAAGCCTGAGGGGAAGTCACTTCATGGACGAGGTGGAGATCGATGTAAAGCAGGTTCTCCCGTACCTCGTGTGCGTCCCAGATCTTCTCGAACATGGTTTTCGGCATCTGATCTCCTTCCTTTCCTACCCGCGGCGGAGTCCCGCCGCGATCACAGCGATGAACTCAACCGGTTCGTCGCTTTCGTTCTCAAAATGGTGTGGCAAGTCAGCATCGAAAGTCACGCTGTCCCCGGCTGACAGGTTATGCCGCTCACCCTCGAAGACGAGTACAGCCTCGCCCTCGAGCACGACAGCTGTCTCGCGGCTTCCCGGCTCGTGCATCGGGTCATCGCCCGCCCCGCCGGTGCTCGCCCCCGGTTCGAGGGCGTGGCTGGACACGTCGGCCCGCTGACCGGGCAGTGGCGGGGTCAGTTCCTCGGTCCGGTGACCGCCCCGGTTTCGGACCAGGTGGTCCCCCGCCCGGCTGACCACCACGTGCTGGACTTCGTCGAGGCGCAGCAGCTGCGACAGGGTCAGATCCAGTCCGCCGGCGATCTTCTCGGCCACAGCCAGAGTCGGGCTGGTGCTGCCCCGTTCGACCTGGGAGAGCATGGTCGGGCTGACACCGCTGCGGTCGGACAGGTCCCGGAGGGAGAGTCCCATGGCCTCACGCAGCGCCTTGACCCGGGCCCCGACAGCATTGTCGGTTCCCCCGGCTGCCGGAGCGCCCGAGCGCTCTGCGCGTGGCTTGGTTGCGGGGGCCTGACTCACGACGCTTGTACGTTATCACGGACAGTTGT
>JAEZIQ010000025.1 GCA_023436605.1 Actinomycetes bacterium
GTCCGGGGGCAGGAAGACCTGGCAATTCAGGATGTCCGCAGTGGTGTGGCACCATTTCCGCGTGGACGAGCCGACCGAACGGCCGGATGGGAAGGAGGCCGATCCGAAGGATCTGCCGAGCCTGGAACGGGGGAGGGATCTCTCGCGGATCCTTGCCTTCACCGACGGGGTTTTTGCGATCGCGATCACCCTGCTGGTGCTTCAAATCGAGGTGCCCGCCGGACTGGCTTCGAACTCGGATTTCCTCAATGAGCTCGACGACATGCTGCCGGACCTTTTTGCGTTCGCAATCAGTTTCGTCGTGATCGGCATCTACTGGATAAACCATCACCGACTGATGCGGATGGTCAGCGAATACGACCACAGCCTGATGCAGGTCACCATGCTTTACCTGTTCTGGGTGGTGCTGCTCCCCTTTTCGAGCCAGCTGATCGGAGAGTACGCCTCGGACGTCACGCTGTCGACGGTCTTCTACATCGTCAACCTGGCGTTGGTGGCGCTTTCGCAGGCGCTGATGGTCCGGATCATCATCACCCACAAACTGGGTGAGAAGAAGTGGGACTGGCAACTCGAGAGCACCTACAAGTCCTGCCTCTACATGGCCGGCGTGTTCGTGTTGACCGCCCCGCTCGGACTGCTGATCGGTGGCTGGACGCCGTTGCTCTGGCTGGTTCTGTTCCGGCTCGACCCCTTCGAAAGGGAGCGCGTCAAGCTGGACCGGGAACGGACCAGACGCCAGTCGTGATCGCCGCGGTCAGCTGGCCGGCAGGCGAACTGGCAAACGAGCCGGCGAAAGGCAGTTGACCACGCCCTGCCAGGGGAGGGTGCCGCCGTTGCCGTCGACGTTCACGTTGGTGACCGTCAGCCACCAGGTGTTCGGCGTGTACTTGCGGGTCAGCGGATGGTTCGGTGACGAGGAAGAAACCAGCAGGTTTATGTACTTCGAAAGCACGCCGCCGGAGATCGCTTTCGATCCGGTCGGGCACTTGATCCCGACGAAGGTGCCCTTGCCTTCCTCGGTCAGGATTTCCTGATCGGTGATCCGGGAACTCAGAGTCACCCGTCGCAGAATCGGCTTCGAACGCTTCTTCGTACCCGAAGCGGAAGCGCCGGTAAGGCCATGCGTGCCCGCGACCTGGACCGAGGTCGCCGGGTGAGTTGCCGCGATCACCCGCGGGGCGGGGGACGGCGAGCTGTTCAGGCCGTCGGCGATTACGGGCGCGACGACGAACAGCGACAGTCCCGCGGCCAAAGCGCCACAGGCTGACACGAGTCCCTTCCTCCGAGCGGACCAACCTCCCTTGCCTCTCCCGGCCATGGGGACATTCTCTCAGGCATCGGCCTTTCGTCAAGTCGAGGGAGGCAAACCGACGCCAGCCAGCTCCTTCGCCCGTCGGAAGACATCATCGATCATCGCCTCGCTCAACTTGCCGGTCTGGGTGTTGAGCGGGCTGGGGTGAAAGCAGCCGAGCATGATCCAGCGCTCGGGCCCTGACCACTTACCGGACGGAGCGTCGAGAACCGTTTCGGCGCCATGACCGAACTTGGGCTTCGGGGTCGGCACCTGGCCGCCGAGTTTCCGGACCGACCTCAGCATCGCCTGCCAGGCGAAATTGCCAAGCGCGATCACCACCCTGACCTCGGTCAGCAAAGCGAGCTCGCCTTCGAGCCAGGGCGCGCAGGTGTCGCGTTCCGAGGGAGTCGGCCGGTTCTCCGGCGGGGCACAGCGCACGGCTGCGTTGACGAAGGTGTCGAAAAGCTCGAGCCCGTCCTGCCGGTTCACGCTTTCGGGCTGGTTCGAAAGTCCGGCCCGGTAGACCGCGGCGAAAAGCCAGTCGCCGGAGCGATCACCGGTGAAGGGCCGGCCGGTCCGGTTGCCGCCGTTGGCAGCCGGGGCGAGCCCGTGGATCAGGATCCGGGCCCGGGGATCGCCGAAACCGGGAATCGGCCGGGCCCAGTACTGCTCGCCCCGGTAACGCTTCGGTGGGTTGGCGGCAACCGCTTCCCGCCAGGCCACGAGCCGGGGGCACCTTCTGCACTCGACGATCGACTGCTCCAGTGCGTCAAGTCGGCGCGCCGTATCCGTACCCGTCATGGTCCGTACACTAGGGAGGTGGAAATGGCCTTCCTCCCGAACATAGGTCCGCTCGAACTGGCGATCGTGCTGGTCATCGTGATCATCATCCTCGGTCCCAAGCGGATTCCTGCCGCCGCCAAGTCGGTCGGTCAGGGCATGCGGAACTTCAGGGATTCACTCACCGGCGGCAAGGACGACGAGGACAAGTACGACAAGGCCAAGTCCGAGCTTGACGCCCAGACCGAGACCAAGGTCGAGGAAAAGGCCAAGACCAAGACCGAGGCCTGACCGGCCTGGCGGGGCGACCCGGTGGTACCGCTCAATCTCCCCAACTTCCTCACCCTGCTCCGCATCCTCGCGGTGCCGGTAGTGGTCGTCGCACTACTCGACGGCACACCCCACGGTGACGCGCTCGCCGCGATCGTTTTCGCCCTCGCCGCCCTGACCGACGGTCTCGACGGCTACATCGCCCGCTCGCGGGACTCGGTCACCAACTTCGGCAAGCTGATGGACCCGCTGGCCGACAAGCTGCTGATCACCGCCGCCCTGATCTCGCTCGTTTCGCTCAACCGCCTGGCGGCCTGGGTGGCGATGGTGATCATCGCCCGCGAGTTTGCGATCACCGGCCTCAGGTCGATCGCCGCCGACCGTGGCGTGGTGATCGCGGCCAGCTGGATGGGCAAGGTCAAGACGGTCCTCCAGATCGGTGCGGTTTTCGCCCTGATCATCTTCAACCCGGCCCCGCTCTGGGTCGAGGTACTGCTCTATGTCGCGCTTGCCGCCACCGTGATCAGCGGCTTCGACTACTTCTTCGGCCTGCGCAAACGGATCGAGGAACAGCGGGCGAAAGAGAAATCAGCGAGATCCGACTTTTCGGCGAATAGCGCTGAAAAGTCGGATCTCGGTGGTAGCTAGCCGGCGGCTGCGCCCCGGCCCGGATGGGGTCTAGCCCTCGAGCCAGTCCTTCATCGTGAGGTGGCTGCGGCTCGGGTTGCCGCCGGCGATCTCCTGACGGAAGTCGGCGACCTGGCCGAAGCGTTCGGCGACCACGTTGTGCCGGTGGATCGTCTCGAGGTTCTCCTGGCGGGCCATGACGAACGCCGAGTCGGAAAGGTTCGGGTAGGTCTCGAGTACCTGGCGGATCATCTCCCGCACGCAGTCCTCGACGAAGCGGGGCTGGCTGTGGGCCTTGACCACGACGGAAAGTTCGTCGGGTCGCTTCATGAGTTCGTAGATCTCGGAGCTCATCGAGCTCTCGACCAGGCGCAGCATGTCGCGGGCGTCGAGGTCGGGGCCGCCTTCGGTGCAGCCGATCCAGAGGGTGCCGATGCCCCGCTGGTTGTGGGTGGCGATCGGAACGGTGTCGATGATCTCCTCGATCTGGGTCTCGTCGTAGCCCTTCTCGGCGAGCCGTCCGCGGGCGAGGTCAGCGACCATCTCCTGGGCGCAGGGGCAGGCGGTCATGCCCTGGGCCTGGACCCCGGTCACCGTCCGGGTGGCCCCTTCGGAGGCGACCGCGGTGCCGAGCAGGTTGTAGATCTCCTGGTTTTCGATTCCCGACTCCGGCGCGGGCATGGTCTGCGCGTAGCGGGCGTTGATTGACACTTCCGCCCTCAGACCCTTCTGCTTTACCCGCACCAGCTCGGCGATCCGGGCGGCCAGCTGCTCGGCCCGCATCGACTGGGAGGCGATGACTTCCTCGATCGCTTCGGAAACGTTCTCCTCGAACCGGGACATGTGGACCCCGGCCTGGTCGGGAGCGAGATCGACGTAACACTCGAGTTCGGCGTGGTAGTGGCCGTCCTCGCCGATGTTGATGACCTTCTCGACACCGGTCACTCCGACCCGCGAAAGGCTCACTCGGGTGGCCGGCTGGGAGGCCTGAACGTCAATGGCATTGGGGGAAAGCGCGATCTCGGGATTCATTTTCTTACCCCAAGCCTAGTAACCCGCGCCCATGGCCGGTGAACCGCACGCCGTATAATTCCGCAACCGCGTACGAACTCAGGGTTTCCACTTAGGTGGAATCCGTAACTGGGGGTAGTTGATGGAGTTCGAAACCGAGGAATTGAAGGCATTGGCCGCTTCCGGCAGGGAACGCGGCTACCTGACCTTCGATGCCGTCGCCGAAGCCGTTACGGACCTCGACATTAGCCGGGGCCAGGTCGAAGAGTTGAACTCCTGGCTGACCGAGCAGGGCATCGACCTGCTGAGCCAGGAAGAGTCCGATCTTCGCGTCAACGGCGACTCGTCTGCGGTCGCGCTGGACGATCCCCCCGAGATCGAGAGCGGCGAGGAGTTGGACGGGCCAAGGGCCCAGGTGTCGACCAACGGCGCCTCCGCCACGGTCGCTTCCGGGGAGGTCGGATCCGATGCGACCCTGGACTCCTTGCGGCTTTATCTGCGTTCGATCGGCCAGGTCGATCTCCTCACCGCGCAGCAGGAAGTCGAGCTGGCCAAGCGCATCGAACGGGGCGACATGGAGGCGAAACGCCAGATGGTCGAGGCGAACCTCCGCCTGGTCGTCTCGATCGCCAAGGGGTACCTCGGCCGCGGTCTCGGCTTCCTCGATCTGATCCAGGAAGGCTCGCTGGGTCTGATCCGTGCGGTCGAAAAGTTCGATTACCGCCGCGGCTACAAGTTTTCGACCTACGCGACCTGGTGGATCCGGCAGGCGGTGACCCGCGCGGTCGCCGACAAGTCGCGTTCGATCCGCATCCCGGTTCACATGGTCGAGAAGCTGAACCGGGTCCATTTCGTCGAACGCCAGCTGGTCCAGGATCTGGGCCGTGAGCCGGAACCGCAGGAGATCGCCGAGGAACTCGGCTGGACGGTCCAGGAGGTCCGTGACGTGTGGCGGGTTTCGCAGACTCCGGTCTCACTCGAGAAACCGGTCGGCGAGGGCGAGGAAACGGAGCTGGTCGACCTGGTCAAGGACGAAAACCAGATGGAGCCTTTCGACGAGGCTTCGATGAACATGCGAAGCGAAGGCGTGCGGCGGGTACTGAACAGCCTGCCGGAACGTGAGCGCGAAGTGCTGATCATGCGCTACGGCCTCGGCGGCATGAGCCCCCGTACCCTCGAGGAATGCGGCGAGGCTTTCGGTGTGACCCGCGAAAGGGTCCGCCAGATCGAGACCTCGACCTTGAGGAAGATCAAGTCGCTGCCCGGGGCCCAGGGCCTCCGCGAAGCCGGCTGAGTTCGAACCGCGGACTCGAGCCGAACCCCAGGACGCGGGTTCGAGCCTCCTGCGACGAGATTGAAGTTGAGAGCGAATAGCGCTCCGAACTTCAATCTCATCTCGCTGGATGGGGGAGACAGGATTCGAACCTGTGTAGGCAGAGCCAACTGGTTTACAGCCAGTCCCCTTTAACCACTCGGGCACTCCCCCGGCTGAGCCGGTCAGTTTATTGACCCTGCCCGCAACGGGTCGCTCAGCCCGGAAAACCCCTGCACAGAAGGCAAAAGCCGACCCGCCACTTGCGGTGGGTCGGAAAACTGGCGAGAGGGCCGGATATCCGACCCACCGGCAGCGGGCATACTTCGGCCATGTCTGATTCCGGTTCCAGGGGTTTTGTTTCCGACAATGCTTCGGGGGCTCATCCGGCGATGCTCGAAGCGATCGCGCGGGCCAACGTCGGTCACGTCGGGGCCTACGGGGCGGACCCGGAAACGGAACGGTTCAACGATCTGGTCCGGGCGGAGTTCGGCCCCGAGGCGACCGGCTTTCCGATGCTGAACGGGACCGGCGCGAACGTGGCGGCCCTGAGGGCGATGGCCCGGCCGCATCAGGCGGTGATCTGCGCTTCGACCGCCCACATCCACATCGACGAGACCGCCGCCCCCGAGGCGATCGCCGGCCTCAAGCTGCTCACCGTCGACACGCCCGACGGCAAGCTGACCCCGGAGCTGGCGGCGACCCGCCTGGCCGACCCGGCCGACCTGCCCCACGCCGCCTGGCCGGTCGTGATCTCGGTCGCCCAGGCCACCGAGGTCGGGACCGTCTACACGCCGGAAGAGATCCGGGCCCTGGCCGATTTCGCACACGAGCACGAGATGCTGCTCCACGTCGACGGGGCAAGGCTCGCCAACGCGGCGGCCTCCCAGGATCTCTCTCTGCGCGAGATCAGCCTTGGGGCCGGGGCCGACGTGCTCACCCTGGGCGCGAACAAGAACGGGGCGCTCTTCGGGGAGGCGGTGGTCTTCTCCGACCCCGATCTGGCCCGGGGTTTCGAGGTCCTCCGCAAGGGCTCGCTCCAGCTCGCCTCGAAGATGCGTTTCGTCTCGGCCCAGCTGAACGCCCAGCTCGAGAACGGTCTCTGGCGGGAGATCGCCGAGCACTCGAACTCGATGGCCCGCCTGCTCGGCGACGGGATCGACTGGACCGAGGGTGCCGACCTCGGCCAGCCGGTTCAGGCCAACATCGTCTTCCTCTCATTGCCGATCGAGGCGGCCCGGAAGCTGGTCGCCGCCTGCGCGCCGCACGAGCCGCTCCTGTTCGAGGCCGGCGAAGCGGGGATCATCCGCCTGGTCTGCTCCTGGGATATCGAGCCGGAAGACGTCGACCGGCTGCTCGGCCGCCTCCGCGAGGCGCTACCCGCC
>JAEZIQ010000056.1 GCA_023436605.1 Actinomycetes bacterium
GGGGGGGGTGGCGGCTCCGGGGTTGGACTCCTACTCCCCCCGGGGCGCCGTGACCGCCTGAATCAGCGTCTGAGACCGAGCCGCATGTTGCGCCGCTCCGAGTTGCCAGGGGTCGACCTGACCGCCAGGAAGACGTTGGCGGTACCGGAACGCTGACGGGTCAGGAGGTTCCTGATGCGGGCCGGAACCGTCACCCGGAACACTGCGGACTGACCGGCCGCGATCCGGTTCGGCCCCGCAACCCTCGCGCCCATCACGCGACCGCGCGAGCGCGCCTTGCCCTGCCGCTGCTGAACCACACATGCGACCTCGGGGCAACGCACCCGCACCATCGCCACCGGACCAGCACCGACCCGCACCACGTTCGCGACCTTGTTGATCCTCGGGGTTGCATTACCGCTGGGACCGGTCGGTCCAGTCGGCCCCTTGGGACCGGTCGGCCCCGTCAGACCCGTCGCCCCGGTCGAACCCGTGGCACCGGTCGATCCCGTCGCTCCCGTAGAGCCGGTGGCCCCGGTCGTTCCGATGCCTGTCGGGCCTGTAGGACCGGTGGCCCCGGTTGGAGATTCCACCGCGTTTCCGTAGAGGTCGACCTCACGCCAGCCTCCGTCGAGCTTGAGGGTGTCCGTCTTCGTCCCGGTCGTCAGCGGGTCGAAATCGACCCCGATGCTGCACACGTGACCGGGCAGCAGAATCACGTTCTCGCACTCCCGGTAATCCGAGGGCAGCGAGAAGTCCGATCCCGACTCAAGGCTCGCGGATCCCACATACATTGGCAGCACGTAGTTGTCGTTCTGCATGTACACCTGCTGGGTCGCGATCGGGTTGCCGAGAAAGACGTTTCCGAAATTCCTCGTCGTTCCACCGATCACCCGGGGGGCGAAAGCGAACACTGCGACCCTCCAGTGGTAGAAGTCAGCAACCCAGAGATTCCCCTGCCAGTCGGCCGTGACCGCTGAAGCAGAGGAGAACTCTCCGGGGCCGTTTCCGAAGGCGCCGAACTGCTTGACGAAGTCCCCGGCCGGGGTGAACTTCAGGACACGATCCGCGGTGTCGATCACGTAGATGTTCCCCGCTTCGCCAACCGCGACGTCGAGTGGCAGATTGAACTGCCCGGAACCGAACGTGAGCAGGGAAGCACCGTTCGAGTCGAACTTTTCGATCTCGTTGCCCCCGAAGTCAGCAACCCAGACGGTCCCGTCACTGGCGACATCAACGCCGTAGGGCGTAGTGAGTTTCGTGGTCCAGTCGGTCACGAATCCACCGTCGAGGTTGAACTTCTGAACCGAGTTCTTGAATTCGTCGGTCACATAGAAATCCCCGCCGGGACCCGTCGCGATTGCCTTGGGACTACGGAACTGACCGGGCCCGTCACCGAAAGATCCAAAGGTAGAGACGAGATTGCCCTGTGAGTTGAAGACCTGGACCTGCGAGGCATCGGAATCGAGAGCGTAGATCCGACCTGCATTGTCGACGGCGACTGATTCGGGACCGTAGTCGAAGTGGGTGCCGTCGACCAGCTTGCCGAGAGACTCCCCGTCAGCGGCGTAGCCGTAGATCCCGTCCACCCTGGTGACGTAGATGTTTCCGTGACGATCCACATCCATGCCGGTCTGCGAATTCGTGGCACCGGCCCAGTCCTTGACGAAGCGCTGCGAGTCGGCCGAGGCTGTGCCCGGCAGCAAGATTGCACACGTCAGTGCGATGAGGCCGGCAAGCAGCCCGAATCTACGTATATAGGACGTCATTCCCCCTCCTTGGTTTGTTCCCCGACCCCCAAAACCGTACAGGGCACCCCAGTTGCGGGTCAAGCTCGAAGACCCGAGAAAAAAAGAGGCCCCAACCTGCCGTCTCCGCCTCCGACATTGATCCCTAAATAAATAGGTGGGTGCCTATCTTCGTCCCGCGGGGGACATCGAAATCAGCTCCCGTGCCGTTGATGTTGGGTCAAATTATGAGACGGCTAACGAACAGGTTCGAGCCTCACGACCAACCTACCACTCCCGTGCCACGGAATCGGTTATCCGGGCATGGAGAAACCGGCCGTCGTCCGATTTGACGGTTTCGTCGCAGCTGAGTTCAACGGTCCCTGTGAGGACCGGGCCGCCGTGGACGAAGGTGTGGAACTCGCCGTTCTCCCCGCAGGCGTCGACCCCGTCCGGCAGTCGGCGAACGAAATTGAGGTCATACGGCACCCCCGGTCTGCCATCTGGAAACTGCTCCAGGTCCACCGCACACACCGTCGCCTCGAATCTCTCGACGAAATCCACCGCAAGTTCATGAGTGTCCCGCCCCCAGAGGGGAAATGTGGTCCTCCGACCGATCGCCTCGAGGCGAGCTTCCCGGTAGGCCCGCAGGTCCTCGAAAAAGAGATCACCGAACGCGACGGCGGACACTTCGGCCAGCGGCCCGTCGGCGAACGCACGACGGAGCCTCTCCTCGTAGGTCTCGTTAGCCGACCCGGCGGGGATTCCGATCTCGACCAGAGGCAGTCCGGCAAGTTCGGCCTGTTGGCGAAGGAGCCCGACCGGGACGTCGTGATGCGGAACTACGCTTCGTTCGGAATCGATAGTGCTGAGCAGCAGACCAGGTTCGTTGCCGGCCTCGCGCAAGGCCTCCAGAGCAAGCGCCGAGTCCTTGCCCCCGCTCCAGGAAAGGGCGAGCATCAGTCGAGGTCGAGTCCGGACACCAGTTCTTCGGCCTCGGACCACATTCCCGGAGGGACCTGAAGGTGGATGTCACCCCGGCCCCACCGGTCGAGTTCCCAATCCGAGGTAAGTTCGGCCGGCAGGCCGTGTTCACGGAGGACATCCCGCCACGCGAGGCCGGTGGCGAGATCCTCGAACTCGTGGACAGTGACCCAGTCGTCGAACCTGGGATCGCTGATATGAATCCGGCCGGACCCGTCCCCGATCGACTTCAACCGGTCTTTGGCGCGACGCAGGAACCCCATGCCGTCGCCGCCGCCTAATCCTGGCCCGGCAGTTTCTTGTTGCGCAGCTCGATGCCGACGTCGCGCAGCTGAATGTCGTCCACCGGGGCCGGGGCACCGGTAAGCGGGTCGCCGCCGGACGCGGTCTTGGGGAAGGCGATCACGTCACGGATCGATTCGACTCCGGCCAGCAGGGCAGCAAAACGGTCGACGCCGTAGGCGATCCCGCCGTGCGGCGGCGCACCGTACTTGAGCGCGTCGAGCAGGAAACCGAAGCGCTCGTGGGCTTCCTCATCGGAGATCCCCAGGATGGAGAAGATCTGCGCCTGAAGCTCCGGCTTGTTGATACGGATCGATCCGCCACCGATCTCGACCCCGTTCCAGACCAGGTCGTAGGCCTGGGCCCGGGCCTCGCCCGGGTTTTCCGGATCGAACTCGCCGGCCGGCGCGGTGAACGGATGGTGGAGCGCATCCCAGCGGTCTTCCTCGGCGTTCCACTCGAAGAGCGGCCAATCGACGATCCAGCAGAACCGGTTGCCGGCGTCAGCCGGGATCAGATCCCAGCGTTCGGCCAGCCGGGTGCGAAGACCGCCGAGGATGGTCGCGACCATGGCGGGCTGATCGGCGGCGACCAGCATCAGGTCACCTTCCTCGGCCCCCATCGCTTCGTTCAGATTCTTCAGTTCTTCTTCGGAGAGGAACTTGGCGATCGGCGCGCGCCAGCCATCACCTTCGCGGAAGGCCCAGACCAGACCCTTCGCACCAAGCTCCTTGGCGTCGTCAATCAGGCCATCGAGCTGGGCCCGGGAAAGGTCGCGCTGGCCGAAGTTGATTCCCTTGACCTGTCCCCCGGCTTCGATCACGCCGCCGAAGGCCTTGAACTCCGTGCCGCGGAGGATCTCGGTCAGGTCCGTCAATTCATATCCGTAGCGAAGGTCGGGCTTGTCCGAGCCGAAACGGCCGATCGCTTCGTCGTAACACATGCGCTGGAAGGGGATCTCGACTTCGACGCCCATCTCGGCCAGCACATGCTGGATCAGGCGTTCGTTCACTCCGATCACGTCTTCGCCGTCGACGAAGCTCATCTCGATGTCGAGCTGGGTGAAGTCCGGCTGGCGGTCGGCTCGCAGGTCCTCGTCACGGAAGCAGCGGGCGATCTGGAAGTAGCGCTCGAAGCCCGAGACCATCAGGAGCTGTTTGAAGAGCTGTGGTGACTGCGGCAGCGCGTAGAAGGAGCCGCGCTGGAGCCGGGCCGGCACCAGGAAGTCCCGGGCACCTTCGGGGGTCGAAAGGGTCAGGATCGGGGTCTCGATCTCAAGGAAGCCTTCGCCGTCGAGGAATCGACGCATCGAGGTGGTCAGCCGGTGGCGCAGCTTGATCGCATCCTGCATCTGCTCGCGGCGCAGGTCGAGGTATCGGTACCTGAGCCGCGTTTCCTCGCCGACTTCGCCGTGGAAGCCCTCGATCTCGAATGGAGGAGTATCCGCTTCGGCCAGGACTTCGGCTTCCTTGACCCGGACCTCGAATTCGCCGGTGGGCAGATCCGGGTTCACGGTCTCTTCCGAGCGCGTCACGACATCGCCGGAAACAGTGATCACGTACTCGGAACGGAGCGTGTGAGCGAGCTGATGGGCGCCGCCGGCCTCGTCGGGATTGAAAACGAGCTGGACCAGGCCGGTCCGGTCGCGCAGGTCGATGAAGATCAGACCACCGTGGTCACGGCGCCGATGGACCCAGCCGGAGAGCCGTACAGGGCTGCCAACCTTGTCCCCCAGGACCTGGCCACACCAGGTGTCGCGATACGAATTCGGATTCAGTTCAGGCGCGTCGTTCATCGAAGCGCCAGTCTTTCAGGAAATGGCGGCCGGCTCCGTTCAGAGTCCGGCCGCCCGCATTTCCTACTTCACACGGACCTTGAAGGCACGGAACGCGCTCTTGGTGTTCTCGCCCTTGTAGGTGGCACGGACCGGGTAGGCCTTTTTCTTCGCCCTGGGCTTGGCCGTCAGCTTGATCTTTGCCGTCTTGCTCGCACCAACCGCGATGGTCCCGAGGTTCCTGCAGGCCTTCCCCTTGACCTTCAGACCCTTCTTCGCTGCCTTGGAGATGTTCAGACAGACCCGAAGCTGATTCGCCGCCCCGGTTCCGTTGTTCCTGAGTACGACCTTGATCACCTTGGTCTTCTTGCGTTTGATGACCTTTTTCTTCGGCAGGATCTTGGTGATCGCCAGTTTCGGCACCGGCTTGAACTGCGCCGCACCGATGTCGCACTGTCCGGCCGGACGGCCGTATCCGTTCTGGTCCACTCCCGGGCACTGATCCGGCGGGTTGACGCCCCCGGCCGCGATTGCCGGCGACCCGGGCAGCAGCGCGTGGGTCGGGGTCTGGCCGCCGTTGTAGCGCAGCACCGGGTCCACCTTCACGTCGTCGCTGATCACGTTGGTCCCCGGGTCGAAGGCGATCAGGCAATCGAGCGGCCCCAGCGGCTGACCCTGCAGGACGTACCGCGGGTAGAAGTTCGGTCCGCTCGCGCAGTCGTAAGCCTCGTTAGCCGGCAGCACCCCGGTCCCGGAATTGCCGGCGTTCAGCACGTTGGTGAAGTCAACGCTGAGGCCGCCGGTCTCGGCGAACCCTCCGCCGTATCCGCCACCGCTGTTGTCCGCGTCGGCCTCGTTGCCGTAGATCGTCGAGCTCCTCACCGTCATCGACGCACCGCCCGGAACGTAAAGGCCACCGCCGTTACCTCCGGCCTTGTTTCCAGAGATGGTGCTGTTGACCATCTGCAGGTTGTTGTAGACCGCAATGCCGCCCGCCTGGTAGGCGCTGGAGTTCCCGTTCACGGTCACGTTCTCGAGCGAGGTAATGCCGGTCGAGTTGCGGATGCCGGCGCCATCCTCGATCTTGGTCAGCTTGCCACCGGTGATCTGAACGGCGAGGAACTTGACCAGACCGGAAGTCCTGTCGTCAAAAACACGGTCGAGCTGATTGCCATCGATCACCACGCGGTCGGTTGGTCCGGCCGGCTGGATGTCGAGCGCATTCGCGCCGTCGATGTCAAAGTCGCCGGTAGCGTTGTCGTCCTCGTCGTCTCCGGCCCGGGTGATCTTGTACTCACCGGCGGGAAGGCTGATCGTGTCCGCCGCGAAGCCAGCCGGGCACCCTCCGAAGGAGACGTTGTCCTGGGCGGCCGTGATCGCCTCGCGCAGCGAACAACTGGTCCCCGTGCCGTACTCGTCTACGGTCGTGTTCACGGTGATATTCACTGCGTGCGCCGCAGCCGGCGCCACCAGCATCACGAGAAGCGCGAACGCCCCAGCCAGAAATCGCTTCAAAGTTTCCCTCCGGATTGTCGGGCCTCCCCAGGTTCGGCCCGTTTATCGGATCGTATTGGCGGCACCGGACCCGGTCAAGGCCCGCAAGAGCCCAGCCGGTCAGGGTCGGATCAGGTTTCCGACGTCCTTCGGGTCGACCGTCTGCTGGTCGCCCGTCTCCATGTTCTTGAGTGAGGCCGTGGCCCCCGGTTCGAGAATCAGGGTGTGGGCGGCGCCGACGCGATCGGCCTGCTTGAACTGGCCTTTGACGCTGCGGCCGGCGAGGTCCATCTCGACCGCCAGACCGTGGTGGCGGAGTTCCGAGACCAGGGCCACTGCCTTGGTCCGCAGTTCGGGATCGGGAACCACCACGAAGAGGTCCATGCCGGCCGAGGTGACTTCCTCGTCGAGCGCCAGCAGGATCCGTTCGATACCGGCGGCCCAGCCGACTGCCGGGGTCGGCGGTCCGCCGAGCTGCTCGATCAGTCCGTCGTAGCGACCGCCGCCGCCAATCTCGGACTGGGCCCCGAGCCGGTCACAGACGAAAGAGAAGATGGTTCGCGTGTAGTAATCGAGACCCCGGACCAGGGTCGGGTCGATCGTGAACTCGACCGAGGCCGCCCCCAGCAGCGACTTGACCTGCTCGAAGTGGTCCGCATCCTCCTCGGAAAGGAAATCGAGCAGGAGCGGTGCCTCCGACATCACCGTCCGGGTGCCTTCGTGGTCGGAGTCGAACGCCCTCAGGGGGTTGATCTCGATCCGTTCCCTCACGTCTTCCGAAAGTTCGTCTCCCCTGGCGCGAAGGTGGGACTTCAGTTCCTCGAGGTACTGGGCGCGAGCGTCGAGCGAACCCAGGCTGCCCAGCTTGAGCTCGACCCCGGGCACGCCGAGTTCCTCGATCAGGTCGCTGATCAGGGTGATCACCTCGACGTCGGCGAGCGGCGAATCGGCGCCGATCGCCTCCGCCCCGATCTGGTTGAACTGCCGGTAGCGACCGGCCTGGGGCCGTTCGTGACGGAAGAACGGCCCGGCATAGAAAAGCTTCACTGGCTGGGCCCACTTATGCATCCCGTGTTCGATGTAGGCCCGGCAGATCGAGGCGGTGCCTTCGGGTCGGAGGGTGAGCGAACGCTCGCCCTTGTCCTCGAAGGTGAACATCTCCTTGCGCACGATGTCGGTCGACTTGCCGACCCCCCGTTCGAACAGAGCCGTGTCCTCGAAAGCCGGGGTGACGATCATCCGGTAGCCGGCCAGGCCGAAGATCTCGCGGGCCGCCCGGAGCAACCGCTCCCGCTTTGCCGCGTCGTCGGGCAGCACGTCGAAGGTGCCGCGTGGTGCCTTGAACTTCTCGGCCATGTTTCGGTTACCTCGGGATCTCGGTCAGGAAGGGATTGGTCGCCAGTTCCGCCCCGAGGGTGGTGACCCCCATATGTCCGGGCAGGACCTGGGTTTCCTCCGGGAAGGTGGTGATCAGCATGCGGATCGATTCGAGCAGCGTGTCCCAGTCGCCGCCGGGCAGATCGACCCGACCGACCGAACCCTGGAACAGCACGTCGCCGGAAAAAAGCAGCCCGGCTTCGGGGATCGAGTAAGTCACGTGGCCGGGGCTGTGGCCGGGCGTGAAATGGACATCGATCTCCATCCCGGCGAGTGAGAGATGCTCGCCACCTTCGACCGTGTGGTCGGCGTCATAGCTCTCATACGGACCGATTCCGGGCCAGGGCACATAGGTCATCACGTCGGCGAGGATCGGCACCTCGATCAGCGGGCAGTAGACCGGCGCACCGGTTGCCCTGGCGATCGGGGCGACCGCCCCGATGTGGTCGAAGTGACAGTGCGTGAGGAGGATCGCCTCGAGCTCCAGCCCGCGTTCGGCCAGGGGCTGCATCAGACGGTCGGCTTCGTCTCCCGGATCGATCAGGAGTGCCTTGCCGGTCTCTTCCTTGAAGATCAGGTACGAGTTCTCGGCGACCGGCCCGACCGTGGTTCCGATTACCTCGATCCCGGCCATGATCAGCCCTTGCTCTTGGCCCGGATCCGCTGGCGTTCGCGGCGGCGCCAGAGCGCCAGGTCCATGTAGTAGCCGGCCGGGATGTAGAAGACCAGCATCAGCAGCCCGATGATCAGCGATGAGCCAAGTGGCCGGCCGAAGATCAGGATCAGCAGGACGACGAAGACCAGCGAGGCGATCAGGCCGCGGATCGTCGCGCCCTTCCAGGTCGGCGGGTTGTCGCCCTTCTGCATCGATCTGCCTCGGCCCCCGGCCTTCGCCTGGTTCCTTGCTTCAGCCCGGGTGCGGGGCCTTGAACGCCTCGAAGTGTCGACGTTGCCGGCCTGGGTCCCGCGCTTCTTCCGGGTGCGCTTCTTCTTGGTCTGTGCCACGGGCGAAAACTTACCGGTTGGACTGCTTCAGCCGACGCTCGATGATGTGAAAGGCCGGGTCGAAATCGCGGATCGGTACGTCTTCCGGGTAGTCCGCCATCGCTGCCTCCGGGATCAGCCCGATCAATTCGGCTTCGATTACCGCGGTTCCCCTCAGCGCCGCCTGTTCCCGCACCGCTTCGACGATCTCGACCAGTGGAGTTGCGATCGGGTCGTGAACGTTGGTGGAAACCTGGGCGCGGCCGGTCGAAAGCGCCAGTCCCAGCGCCCTCACACCGGGGATCCCGTCATCGGGACTTTCCCGGATCGTGGCCGCGATCTCCCGGGCCACGTTCAGGTCGTCGGTCGCCAGTTCCAGGTTGAAAGCCGCCAGTGGCGCCCGGGCTGTAACCAGGGTCGCCCCGGCGGTCGGGTGCGGCTGCCCGGGACCGAAGTCGGGTGTGAGTGATCCGGAGGTCATCCGCTGCCAGAGCGAGTCCAGTCCGCCCGCCCTGAAATACGCCCTTTCGCGCCGGTCGTTGTTGGAGGCCAGGTCGCCGTAGAGGAAGACCGGCACTCCCATCTTCCCGATCATTTCGGCGACCTCGCGCGCGACCTCCGCCGCCATTTCCCGTCGTTCTTCGCTCAGCCAGACCACGGGACAGACGTCGAGCGCCCCGATCGCCGGATGAAGTCCCTGCCAGGCGGTCATGTCGATCTCGGTGATCGCCGTTCCGGCCAGCCCCCGCAGGGCCCCGGCGAGCGTCTCGGCCGGTCCGGCCAGGGTGAAGACCGCCCGGTGGTGGTCGAGGTCGGTGTGGCGATCCAGCAGTGTGACATCGCCTCCGAGCGCAAGCTCGAGCCGGTCAAGGCGGGCGAAGTCACGACCTTCGGAGACGTTCGGGACCGCGAGCAGGCTCACGAACTCACCGCGGACATCAGACCAGCAGCCTGCCGTCGAGCACCAGCGGGGTTTCGTCGATAGTTACTTCGGGGCGCAACGAAACCACGTCGAGATGGACCGGAACCTGGACGTTGCCGCCGATCGCCGCCGAAGCACCAAAGGCCACGTGGGCCGTGCCGAGGATCTTCTCGTCCTCGAGGATGTTGCCGGTCAGGATCGCCTTCTCGTTGGTGCCGATCCCGAGTTCGGCGACGTTGGTGCCGTCCGGACCGTGGACGGTCAGGAGCTCCATCAGCTTCGCGCCCTCCTCCCCGGTCGCATCGACCAGGTGGCCGTTCTCGATGGTCAGCCTGACCGGCTCCGAGACGAGGCCGACTCCGGCGATCGAACCGTCGACGATCAGGGTGCCTTCGGCGGTGGCGGGGCTGATGAATCCCTCGCCGCAGGGCAGGTTGCCGAAGGCTCCGGTTTCGGTCAGCTCGCCCGCGTCGGGAATTGCCTGGCGACCCTGGAGGCCGAGCCGCAGGTCGCTGCCGTGGTCGCAGGTGATCCGCGCCTCGGTCCCCCGGTCGAGCAGCTCGGCAACCCGGCCACCGCGACGGCGGAGGTTGTCCATGTCGTCACTCATGACCCGGGCCAGCATCTCGACCGTGGCCCCCGGGAGGGTCGCGGTCCTGGTTCCCGACTCGGTGGCACGCTTGCGGGACGCGGTGTGTGACAGCGACTGGACGGTCGGAGCGAGCAGCACGTCGGCGGCGACCATCGCGTCGGCAATCGTCGCCGGAGGCTCGCCCGCGTGGGAAGCGCGCTCGGTCATGACCGCGAGCACCGCTTCGGCACCGGCCCGTTCGGCTTCGGCCCTCAGCGCGTCGCCCAGTTCGCGGGTCGCCGGATTCGAGACGACAAGAACCTCTTCCCCGGGTCTTACCCCCAGACAGTCGCGGACGACGGTCGCGACCGCCTTGTCAAGTTCAGAACTCATGTCCGGAATGTATCCAGTGGCCGTGACCGGCCGAACGGTTACGTCCGGTTCGACCGGCCTTGTGGCAGCGGCTAGGCTGGATTCACAGGCAAACAACCAGTCTGGAGGTAGATATGAGCCTCAGCAACTGCCGGATCGCGGCAGTGGCGGCAGTCTCGGATCTCGATCGAGCGAAAAGCTTCTTCGAAGGTTCCCTGGGACTGTCCGCGATCGACTCCGGAGCCGGAGGCGAGGAGGTCATTTACGAGTGCGGCAATGGCACCGGACTCATGATCTATCCCTCGCCCGACAACGCCGGGTCAGGGTCGGCAACCGTCGCGTGCTGGGAAGTCGAGAACCTCGATTCCGAGATGGAAGCCCTGAAGTCAAAGGGCATCGAGTTCGAACGCTATGAAGGGTTCGACCAGGATGAGAACGGCATCCTTGACATGGGTCAGGGCCGAGTCGCCTGGTTCACCGATCCCGACGGCAACACCTTCGCGATCGCCGGCTGAAACAGACGCTCCCGCCCGGCGCACGAAGTTCCGGGCGGAGGCGAAATCCGGCAGTTTCCGATTGGCCGGCCCGACCGGCGGTAATCATTGGTCCATGAAGTCCTGGCATCCGCCGGCAATCCTGCTCGCCCTGATCGTGCCGGCCGCGATCGGATTCGTGATCGGCGGCCCGGGCCTCGGCCTCTCGATTGCCGGTCTTTCCCTGGTCGCCCTCGCCGTGATCGCGATGGTCGTGATCCCCCGGGACCCGATCGGCCGGACTCCTCACCCCGAACTGGCCCGACGACTCCTCGTGGTCACGACATTCCCGATCGAGGACCAGCGGGCGATCCAGCGGGTGGCCGACGAGGTCCGGCTCGGTTTTGACGAGAACGATTCGGAGATCCGCATCCTCACCCCGGCCGCCAACACTTTCCTTCGCCGTTGGGCCACCGATCTCGAGCGGGCCCGTGACCGCGCCCAGCGGGACCTGGTCGTCTCGGTCGCCTCGCTGACCCTCGCCGGGGTCGACGCCAGCGCCCGGGTCGGCGACGAGGACCTGGTCCAGGCCGTAGAGGACGCGCTAGTCACGTTCAACGCAACCGAGGTCTTCCTGCTGACCAGGGGTGAGGTTGATCCAGCCACGGTCGAGCAGCTCAGGGAACGGCTCCTTCCGCCCTTTCATCACGTGGAGCTGCGTTAGGTTTCCGGCATGGCAACCGTGGTCGAGGTCAGGGGTCTGGTCAAGAATTTCGGAAAGACCACTGCGCTGGACGGCCTCGATCTGGTCGTCGAGCAGGGTGAGGTCCACGGCTTTCTCGGTCCGAACGGGTCCGGAAAATCGACCACGATCCGGGTCCTGCTCGGGTTGATCAGGGCCAGTGGCGGCTCCGCCCGTCTCTTCGGCCAGGACCCATGGAGGCAGGCGGTCGCGCTTCATCGCCGGCTGGCCTACGTGCCGGGGGACGTGAACCTGTGGCCGAACCTGAGCGGCGGCGAAACGATCGACATGCTCGCATCTCTCCGGGGTGGCGTCGATCCGGCCCGGCGGCGTGAACTGGTCGACCGCTTCGAGCTTGATCTGACCAAGAAGGCTTCCGCTTACTCCAAAGGCAACCGGCAGAAGGTCGCCCTGATCGCGGCCCTGGCCTCCGATGCGGAGCTGTTCATCTTCGACGAGCCCACTTCCGGTCTCGACCCCCTCAAGGAAGCGGTGTTCCAGGATTGCGTCAACGAGATCACCGGCCGTGGCCACACGATCCTTCTTTCCAGCCACATCCTCGGTCAGGTCGAGCACCTGGCGGACACGTTCACGATCATTCGCAACGGCAGAACCGTCGAGACCGGGACCCTCGAGCATCTGCGCCGCATCGCGGTGAGCGCCGGACGGGACCCGGACACGATGAGCCTTGAAGATCTGTTCCTGAGCGTCTATTCGAATTGATGTCGGGCTTCGCCGGCACCAGCGACGCGATTCGCTTCATCCTCAGGCGGGACCGGCTTGTTCTGCCGCTTTGTCTCGCCGGTCTGATCGGCTGGATGGCGATCTACGCGGTCAGCTACAGCGGCCTGTACGGCACCCAGGCCGAACTTGACGCGCTTTACGCGAGTGTCGCCGACAACCCGGCCCTGGTGGCGATGACCGGACCGACCGGCGGGCTGCACTCGCTCGGTGGTGCAATCGCCTGGGAGAGCCTGCCCGTCGTTTCGATCATCGGTGGAGTGTTCGCGATGTTCCTCGTGGTCCGGCACACCCGGCTCGAGGAGGAAGACGGCCGGACCGAGCTTCTGCTCGCAACCGGATCGGGCCGCCTTGCCCCCCTGGCCGGGGCGGTGATCGTCACCGCGGTTTCGCTGCTGATCGCCTCGTTCGGCTACTTCGTGGTGCTTGCGGTCACCGGGCTGGAAACCGGTCCGTCAATCCTGCTTTCGCTTGCGATCTTCGGGTTCGGCCTGGTGATCACCGGCACCACCGCCGTCGTTGTCCAGTTGACCGGGAAAGCGCGAGCCGCGCGAGGTCTGGTCGGTGTAGTGATCGGGATTGCCTGGCTTACGCGGGCGATCGGTGACACCGGCAATGGCACCTTGACCTGGCTCTCGCCGCTCGGCTGGGCCCAGGAGACCAGGCCCTTCTGGGAGAACGACTGGTGGCCCCTCCTCCTCCCGATCGCCGCCACCCTGCTCACCACCGGTTTCGCTTTCTGGCTGCTCGGTCGCCGCGACATCGGCAGCGGCGTGATCCAGCCGCGCCCGGGACCCGCATCCGCCTCTGCCCTGATCCGTCACCCATTCGGGTTCTCGCTTCGGCTTCAACGCGGATCGATCCTGGGCTGGACCGCGATGCTCCTGGTCTACGGCTTCGCCCTGGGCGCGGTCGGCGACAACATCGAAGGAATCCTCAAGTCGAGTGCGACCTTCACCGACGCCTTCGCTTCCGCCAGTTCGAACCTCCTTGATTCCTTCTTCGCCTCGATCCTCACCGTAGTTGCGCTCCTCGCCACGGGTTTCACGATCAGCGCCGTCCTCCGACCTCACTCGGAAGAGAGCCGTGACCGGGCCGCCCTGCTGCTCGCCGCTCCCCTCGGAAAGGTGAGGTGGGTTTACGGTCACGTCCTGATCGCCTTCACGGCGACTGCCGTGATGATCGTCCTGTGCGGATTCGGGATGGGAATCGGGCTCGGGGTCGCAACCGGCGACTTCGGCCAGACCGCCACCCTGGCTGCTTCCGGATTCGCCCAGGTGCCGGCCATGTGGATCACCGGAAGCCTGGCCCTCCTCCTGTTCGGGATCTCCCCGAGGCTGACTCCCGCGGCATGGGGACTGCTCGTCGCCTTCGTCTTGATCTGGACCCTGGCTTCCTTCGGAGACCTGCCCCAGTGGGCAATCGACCTTTCCCCCTTCTCCCACACCCCGATGGTTCCGGCGGTCTCAGCCGACCCCCTGCCCCTGGCGACGATGACCATCCTTTCCTTCCTCTTCACCGCGCTCGGCCTGGCCTTCTGGCGACGACGGGACCTCGTCTGAGCCCGGAGACCCGGGCTTGCGTCCCCGACCCGCTGCCGGGCTCTCCACCGCCCAACGAATCCGGCCCTCCATCATCTACACTCTCCGTCCCCCGCCGGGGTAGCTCAGCTGGTTAGAGCAGCGGAATCATAATCC
>JAEZIQ010000082.1 GCA_023436605.1 Actinomycetes bacterium
GGGTCGGGGTCCGGATCGGGGTCCGGATCGGGATCAGGGTCGGGGTCCGGATCGGGGTCCGGATCGATCGTCCGGCCACAATCCGAGACCAGGGAGCGCATGAAGACCTGGGGGTAGCGGACCCCGACTCCGAAGATGCCCGAGCCGGTGAAGGTAACGCAGGAGCCGTTGGCGGTCAGGGCCGTTTCACCCTCACCCCGCGCCGGTTCGCCCTGCGGACCGTCGGCCCGGCCGACCAGCACGGTCAGATCCTCGTCCAACCGCCGAAGCAGGACCCGCGGCGGAACTTGATCGGTGACAAAGGAAACCGCTCGGCCATCACCGGAAAGGCTTGCCGACCTGATGTCTTCCGAGCTCGGCTGACCCTGGCTGTCTACGGAGATGCTCGCGACTTCGAGATTTCCGTTGACAAGGTCCTTGGTCGCCGCATCGCGGGACCCATTGGCGTCCAGGTCCCCGACCAGGAGAGCTTTGCGCCCATCAGACGTGAGGCCGGCAATCTCGACGTCATCGGGAAGCGCCGAACCGTCAGCGGCGGTGCTGACCAGGCGCGTCGTCTGGTTGGCCAGATCGCGCACGAACACGTCGAGGAAATCATCGACATCCGTCGGATGGAGCCTCGATGTGGTCGCGAATCCGACCAGGTTGCCGGCGGCGTTGATCCAGGGAGCGGAAACGTATTCAGTGGCGCCTGCCCCGGTCGCCCCGGTGGCTCGACTGACCAAAGTGGTGGTTTCGCTTTCGAGGTCATGCACGAAAACATCGGACTCGAGGTCGAGGTCGGCCGGATCAAGGTTCGAGGCGAAGCTCCGGAAGGCGACCCGGCTTCCGTCGGCGTCCAGGCGTGGCTCCGCTGAACTGGCGTCGGCGGCGCTGCCGTCTGTCGCCCTGCTGACCACGAAGTTGGTGTCGCTCGCCAGATCACGGACGATGACGCTTGCCGGCTGCAGAGGGCTGCCGGGGGCGAGGGGAGGTTGGTGCACGAAGGCGACCCGCCGTCCGTCCGCGCTGATCGAGGCTTCCCGGTTCAGGCCCGGCAGGGTGCCGGTGTCGTCCCGGCTCACGATCTCTTCCTGTCCGCTCTCTGTGTCCCGGACGATGACCACCGATCGGGTGGGTGTCCCGCCGACCACGGGTGCGTGGGTCGTGTAGACCGCCTTGCGGCCGTCGGCACTCAACATGCCCCCGAACGTGTGGCTGCCAAGGTTCCTGAACGGCTCGTCACCGAACGGGCGGGAAGCCACCTTTGTCCGGTGTGATGCCGCCGATTCGTCCCTCATCAGGACCACGGCGGTATCGCGAGGAAGTTCGAACTGTCCCCGGATGTCCCGGAACGTGAAGCCAAAACCCTGACCCTGATTGGCAACCGAAACACTCGACACTTCATCTCCCAG
Source organism: Actinomycetes bacterium (assembly GCA_023436605.1). GTDB lineage: Bacteria > Actinomycetota > Thermoleophilia > Solirubrobacterales > 70-9 > 67-14. The sequence continues at coordinate 1,395 of JAEZIQ010000082.1, forward strand.
CGACTGCCCGCCGGTTCCGTCGACCCGGCTCACCAGCCAGAGCTTGTGGGTCGAGAGACCCTTCGCGTAGGCATCGATGTTCGTCCGGGTGTCCGCCGGGTCGAGATTGGTCGAATCGGAAAGAAAGGCGACCACCTCACCGTTCCGGCTGACCGATGGACTGAAGGCCCGACGGTCCCCTTTGGTTCCATCCGCGAGGACGCTGACCAGGGTCGTCGCGCCGGTCGAGAGCGACCTGGAATAGATGTCCAGGTCGTTATCCGGATCGATCGACGGATCGAATCGGGATTCCGATTCGAAGGCGACGATGTTGCCGTCACCACTGATCACCGGCTTGCGTGACGCCCTGGTCCCGATCGGTCCGGGACCATCGGAGCGACTCACAACCGTGGTCGTCGCGACGGTGGCATCGAAGACGAACGCGTCCGACACTCCGTTCGTGTCTCCGGCGACGAGGTTCGAGGCGCTGCTTTCGAAGGCGACCCGGTTGCCCGGCGAGGAAATCGATGCGGAACGGCTTGGGCCGTCACCCGGCCGGCCGGTGGTGTGGCTCTTGCTGGCCAGGAGATTGTCCCCGAGCGGCAGGCGGAGATAGATCTGAAGGCCATTTACGTCCAGGCCGGGAATCAGGTTCGTGGCCCGCGACTCGTAGGCGACCGCCCCGTTGCTGGCGACGCTGGCCGAAAGCGAATCAGCGTTGCCCGGCGCGCCACCCTGGGGGGCCCGGCTGATCAGTTCCAGCTCTTCGGTGATCAGGTTCCGCCGGTAGATGTCCCACCGGAAGTTGGTGTCTTCGGGGACCAGTGGTACCGAGCAGGAAAAGACCACGAAGGTTCCGCTGGCACTGATGCTGGGCTCCTGGCAATCACCCCGGGCAGGCTCGCCATCGGCCCCGGCCCGGCGACTCACCAGTCCAACTTGACCGGAAATCAGGTCCTTCACATAGATGCCGACGAAGCGGTCGTCGTTTTCCTCATGCATTCCTTCCGCATCCGATTGGAAGACGAGCAACCGTCCGTCGGCACTCAGGCTCTCGGAGCCGGCAAAGGAGTCCCCGACCGGAGTCGGGTGGGGGGTCAGAAGATCCGCCTGGCCACTCAGAAGCCGGGTCGAGTCAGTCGGCTGGGCGATGACTTCGCCGGGGCCGAGGAGCGCCCCGGCAAGCAGGCCGATGACCAGTGAAATTCGTCTCAGCGCGCTCATCAGAAACTGTAGACCTGGGTCCCGGGACCGGTCATCTCCATCAGCGGGGTGGCACCACCCAGTCGGGCCGAAGCCCGCAGCTCGCCCTCGACCAGTCGACGGGCCTCAAAACAGATCGGACAGACGAGGAAAGTGCCGCCGGCCTCTTCGAACTGCGCGATCAGGCGTGAAACCGGCGGGGCGTTATTCAACTCGACCGCTTCCGCGTATCCGGGCAGAGCCACCCGGACGGCCTCCTTGGTCAGGAACATGACTGCGCTCAAGCCCTTGGTCAGGGCCGCGGTGGCGACGAGAAACGCCAGCGTCACCTTCTCGGCATCCTCGTGACCGGTGGTCAGGCTGACCACCAGTTCCACTTCTTCTTCGGTTTCGGGGAGGTTCGTCGGAATCATTCCGAACAAGCTAAGAAGCCCGAAATCCGATTTCGTGGGGCATCCGCCTCATCTTCCGCGGAGACGGGAAGTAGGCTGCTTTCTGTGGGTGGGCCGGCGAATCTGCGCCTGGCCGAACTGATCGGGACCCTTTCCCTGGCGACCGATCTCGGTCTGGGACTGGAGCAGGAACACATGTTGCGGCAGTGCCGCATCGCCATGCTGCTGGGCGAAGAGATCGATGCTCCCGCCGAAGTCCGGGGCTCGGCCTACTACATCGGGCTGCTCGCCTGGGTCGGCTGCACCGCCGATTCCCATGAACTGGCGACCGGGTTCGGGGACGACATCTCCCTGCGTCGGGACACCTACGAAACCGAGCTGGCCGGCACGAAGGCTCTTGCCTACATGCTGAAGAAAGCAGGCTCCGACCGGTCGCTCCTCGGTCGAACCGGACGCCGGATCACGGTGCTCGCCACCCGCGGTTCGGAGATGCGCGACGCCCTCGCCAGCCATTGTGCGATCGCCTCGACGCTGGCCCAGCGACTCGGGCTCGGGCCGGACGTGAGCGAGCCGTTGCGAGACGTTTTCGAGCGGTGGGACGGCCGGGGGCAGCCGTCCGGGCTCAAGCGGGATGCAATACCCCTCGCGGTGCGACTGGTCCAGATTGCCGACATCGCCGAAGTCCACCATCACCAGGGCGGCCTCGAACTCGCCCGAGCAGTGATCCGGGATCGCTCCGGCGGCCAGTTCGACCCCGAACTCGCCGCCGCGTTCGACCGCTCAGCCGAGCGCATCTTCGGGCAGCTCGATGACGAGCTGACCTGGGAGCAGGTGCTGGACAGCGAGCCAACCCCGTGGCAGTTCCTGTCCGGTTCGGAACTGGACGCCGGGCTTGAAGCCTTTGCCGACTTCGTCGACCTGAAATCGCCCTGGTTCATCGGCCACTCGCGCCGCTTTTCGCAGATGGTCGAGGCGGCCGGTCGGCAGGCAGGCCTGCCGGATGACGAAGTCCTGGATCTGCGACGGGCGGCCCTCCTCCACGACATCGGCCGGATCGGGGTTCCCAATTCGACCTGGGACAGACCGGGAGAGCTCTCGCCGGCCGAGCGGGAGCGGGTGCGGCTCAGCCCATACCTGACCGAACGGGTCCTGGCCCACTCGGAAGGACTGTCCGGGCTGGCCCGTCTCGCCTCCTGCCACCAGGAACGTGTCGACGGGAGCGGCTATCCGCGAGGTCGGGACGGCTCGTCGCTGAGCCCGGCGGAACGACTCTTTGCCGCCGCGGACAGCTACACCGCGATGCGGGAATCCCGGCCCTACCGTGAGGCCCTGACCCCGGAACAGGCCTCAGAGCAGTTGCGAAAGGAGGTTGCGGCCGGCCGACTCTCGGGCGACGCGGTCGAGCACGTGCTCGAAGCGGCCGGGCATCAGCCGCTCAGTGCGCGTAACCGTCCCCGGGTTGCGGGCCTCACGGCACGCGAGATGGAAGTCCTCCTGCTGATCGCTCGAGGAGCGACTTCCCGCGACGTTTCCGAGCAGCTGGTGATCAGCGAGAAAACCGCTCGCAACCACACCGAGCGGATCTACTCGAAACTCGAGATCAACTCACGGGCCGAACTGGCCCTTTTCGCGATGAGGCAGGGCCTGGTCACCTGAAGTTCCGGCCGGCCTAAGGAGACTCGGGAGGCAAACCGGACTCGATCGGAATTCCGAGATCGGGATCGGTCGTGCCGAGTTCATATGCGGCTCCCCGGGAGGTGGTGAGGTCCGTCACGGCGTTGTGGCCCGGCATGGTCAGCCGGGCTTTCATGCTCGCGGCCGAGCAGTTCGCCACCTTGTGGGCCGGGGCTTCCGGGTCGGCTGGATCTTCGTAATCCCAGCCGACGGTCAGGTTGGGGAGTGAATCGATCTCCAGTTCGAGATACCCCTTGCCGGCGACCGGCAGCCCGGACTCGAGTCGCAGGGGTTCCTCGTTGACGTCGACCCCGGGCGCGAACATGCCCCCGATCCGCCTGATCTTGCCGCCGCTGTGGATCGCGCCGTTGGCGACCCAGGGCAGTAGCCGTCCGGCGACCAGGATGCGGCCCATTGCGACGTCGATCCACGCTTCCGGATCCTCGGCGAAGCCGCTGCCGTGGAGCCAGATCCACCGCTCGGCGTGCTCGGTTCCCCAGTTGTGGCCGATCATCCCCCGCCAGCCGGCAACGTCGATCTCGCGGTCGGCGACCCGGACGGTTCCCTCGAAATCCCCGAGCGGAACCGGCGAGATCGGCTTGGTCTTCGGCAAAGGGAGTTCGTAGAACCGGGGCCGCGGCAGGTGAAAGAGGATCGGTGCCCGTGGTTCGAAGCGAAGCTGCCAGCTCGCCTCGAAACACTCGCCCTGAAGCCCGGCCGGACCGATCGTCGACTCGCCGATCCGGACCCAGGTGTTGACCGGTGCCGACGCCGGCTGTTCAACCTGGCGTCGGGCCAGTGGCCGCTCAGCCGCCTCGTCGAAGAGGGTGAACCAGATCGTCCCGGTCGCTTCCTGGCCGTGGAGCTTGTCGACCGTGTACCGGATCCAGAAAGCCAGCGACCCGTCGGGCGAGACCAGCCGCGCGTACCAGGATTCGTACATCCCGTCGCCGGTCCGGGCTCCTTCGAATCGCGCTTCGGTGGCTGAGACCCGTGTGCTCACGGGGACAGCAAAGCAGAGTCGAGCAGCTCCCGCTGGACATCTTCCGGACTCTGGCCCGCTTCTACTCGATCTTCGAGGGTGATCGCGCCGTGTCTCTTGGCGAGGCGTTCACCGTCATCGCCGAGCATCAGCGGCACGTGGCTGAACCGGGCCGGGGCCTTCAGTCCGAGCCGGTCGTAGAGCCACAGCTGCCTTGGAGTCGTGTCGAGCAGATCGGCCCCCCGGACCACCTCGCCGATCCCCTGGCCGGCGTCGTCGACCGTGACCGCGAGGTTGTAGGCAAAGTCGCCGTCATTGCGACGCACCACGAAGTCGTCCAGGGTCTTCTCGATCCGGCCACAGACATGGTCGTCGAAGCCGACCCTCGCTCCTCCCGCCCGGACCCTGAGCGCGGGCGGGCGGCCCGCCGCCCGCCGCTCGGCGCGTTCGGCTTCGGTCAGCTCGCGGCAGGTGCCCGGATAGGCACCCTCGGGCAGTTCGCCGTGAGGAGCCGAGGCGGCCTCGCGGATCTCGGCCCGGGTACAGAAGCACTCGTAGAGCAGTCCGGCGTCGTCGAGCTTCGTCAGTGCCTCGCGGTAGAGCTCGTGTCGATCTGACTGCCGGACCGGCTCGCCGTCCCAGTCGATCCCGATCTGCCGGAGTTCACCCAGCTGGACTTCGACCCACTCGTCGCGGGAGCGGCCGGAGTCGATGTCTTCGATCCGCATCAGGAATGGCGCTCCGCGATCCCGGGCTGCGCGCCAGGCGAGCAGGGCGGTCCGCAGGTTGCCAAGGTGAAGCCGGCCGGTCGGGCTTGGCGCGTACCGGCCGGGAGCCTTGCCGGGATTGGTGTCCGGGTGAAACAGGTCGGTCATAGCGCTCCTCTCAGGTCCTCGGCGAGATCACCTTTCGGCATGACTTGCACTTGCTCCAGACCGAGCCAGCCCGCCATCAGTCGCAACTCGGCAGCGAGTTCGGCCGCCGTTTCGGCTGGTGCGTCCGGTTCGACCCAGGCCGACTGGACCAGCAGCGCCGAGGCGTCCCGGTCCGATTTCAGGTCGACCCTTCCGGCGATCTGCTCGTTGAGGAGGAAGGGCAGCACGTAATAGCCGTGTCGGCGTTTCGCCTTCGGGGTGTAGATCTCGATCCGGTAATGGAAGCCGAACAGTTCCTCGAGTCGACGTCGTTCGAAAATCAGCGGATCGAAGGGAGCGAGCAGGGCCCGGGCGCTCAGCCGGCGGGGACGGCGCGCTTCGCGGTGAAGCCAGGCCGGCGCGGAGAAGCCTTCCACTTCAGCTTCGATCAGCCGGCCTCTCGCGGCCAGTCGCTCGACCGAGCGCTTCGACTCCGCGGCAGGCAGACGAAAGTAGTCGCGCAGACAGCGTTCGGTCCCGACCCCGTGAGCACGGGCGGAGATCTCCACCAGCCCGTCGATCGCCTCTTCCACGTCAGGAGTGTCGGCCGTGTGGACCCGGTCCGGGAGCACCCTTTCGGGCAGGTCGTAGAGACGCTCGAACTGGGAAGTTCGCCCGGCTGACGTGATCTGGCCGGACCAGAAGAGATACTCAAGGGCGGTCTTGACCGGTGGCCAGTTCCAGCCCCAGTCCTTCCTCTCGAGCACGTGATCGGGATCGACCGCCGCGGCAACCTGGCCGGCCGTGACCGGTCCCGAACGATCGACCTCACGGATCACCCTCTCCAGAAGATCCGTCTTGTCGGCGACCGCCCGGACCGAACGCCATGCGTCCTGTCCGGCGCGGTCCATGCGCCAGCGAAGCAGGCGATGCGTCTCGGGCGGGACCAGGGAAGCCTCGTGGGCCCAGTACTCGACCAGCCGCCGGGGCCGCTTCGAACTCGCCTTTTCGAGCAGGCCGATGTCGTAGGGACCGAGCCGGGAATAGAGCGGCAGCAGATGCGCCCGGGCGAGCACGTTGACCGAGTCGATCTGGAGCAGTCCAATCCGGTCGATTACCCCCTGAACCTGCCGCATGGTCGCCCGCGGGACCGGACGTTCCCGGCCGAAGCCCTGTGCCGCCAGGGCGATCCGCCGGGCGGCCGCGGAACTCAGCCTGACCGGTTTCAGATCAGGGCTTGGTTGCTGTCCGTCCACTCGCACATAATTACCGGCAATGCCACTTCCGAGGGGGAGGACCTCATGAGCGGAGACGCCCGCGCGCACGCCTACCGCAACGTAATCGTCACGGCGGCCACGGCCGGCCTGGCCGGACTTCTGTTCGGATACGACACCGGCGTCATCGCCGGGGCGCTGCTGCAGATCACCCCTGATTTCGGTCTCGGTTCCTTCGAATCGGGGCTGGTCGTCGGCGCGGTCCCGATCGGCGCGGTGCTAGGTGCCTGGATCGCCTCCTCGACCGCCGACAGGTACGGCCGACGATCACTGATCCTCGCCGCCGGCATCATCTTCATCATCGGGGCGATCGTCTCGGCGCTTTCGCCCGACACCTTGATCCTGGTCGCCTCCCGGGTGGTGATCGGTGTCGCAATCGGTGTCGCCTCGGCGGTCGCTCCGGTTTACATCAGTGAAGTGGCACCACCTGACATCCGCGGGCGACTCGTCACCTTCTTCCAGCTTGCCGTCACCGTCGGGATCCTGGTCGCTTACCTGGTCGGCCTCGGGTTCGCAAATACGGACGAGGGTTGGCGCTGGATGCTGGGGGTCGGCGCCATCCCCGCGCTGGCCCTGGTGATCGGCATCGTCCGGCTGCCACCCAGTCCGCGCTGGCTGCTGATGGTCAACCGCGAGGACGACGCCCGCGCCGCGCTCCACCGGGTCCGCACCGAAGGCCCCGAACAGATCGAACTGGAGATCAAAGAGATCCAGGCCAGCATGGCCGTCAGCGAGGGTTCATGGAGGGACCTGCTCGCGCCAGCCGTCAAGGCCGCGCTCGTGGTTGGCATCGGACTGGCAATCCTCCAGCAGATCACCGGAATCAACACCGTCATCTATTACGCCCCGACGATCATCCAGGCAACCGGAATCGACTCTGACTTCTCCTCGATTCTCGCCTCGCTCGGGGTCGGCATCATCAACGTGGTCATGACCGTGGTCGCCCTGCGACTGCTCGATTCGAAGGGCCGGAGGGAGATGCTCTTCATCGGGGTTTCCGGCATCTCGCTCTCGCTGTTCCTGCTCGGACTCGCCTTCCTGATCGGGGCCGACAAGACCTTCGCCACCGTGATGGCGATCGGCAGCCTGATGCTGTTCGTCTCCTCGTTCGCGATCTCGCTGGGTCCGATCTTCTGGTTGCTGAACGCGGAGATCTACCCGCTCTCGGTCCGGAGCAAGGCGGCCTCGGCCGGAACCATGACCAACTGGTTCTTCAACTTTCTCGTGTCGCTCACCTTCCTGCCCCTGATCGACCTGCTTTCGCGGACCGGAGCCTTCTGGTTCTACGGGGCGATCGGCCTGGTCACCCTCTGGTTCTGCTGGAAATTCGTGCCCGAGACCAAGGGCCGAAGCCTCGAACAGATCAACAACATCTTCGAGACGCGCGCCAAGACAAGGTCCAGGTAGTTCCGCACCTCCACTTGACGGAGCCCCTCCCAACCGTTCTCTGCTTCAAATGGGAGGGGCGGGTTCGCGCGGTCATCCGGCGCAGACCGGATGACATTTAAGATGTTCGTTATGTCCCAGACGCCCTCCTGCTCGATTCGGGACTTTCGGATCGAGGACGCCGAAGCGGTTCACCGCTGGTTCAACAACAGAGAAGCCACGAAGACTCTGATGGAACAGCGCGAGTCCTTCGGGATGGAGAACGCCGAGGGCTGGACCCGAGCGGCGATGAAGCAGGACGGCGAGGACCGCAAGTACGCGATCGAAGTACCGGGGATCGAGCAGCCGGTTGGGTTCACGGCGCTCTACGGACTTTTCCGCCAGACCGCGCCGGAGCTGGGCTGCCTGATCGGTGACGAAGTGCGGGGCAAGGGTGTGGGCCGCTGGGCCGAGCGGCTGACCGTGACCAAAGCCTTCGAAGAGTTCGGTGCCCACCGGATCTACGGGCGAATTCCCGCCTTCAACACCGCCGCCAAGAAGGTCGTCAGCGCCCAGGGCTGGACCTACGAAGGCAACATGCCCAACCACATCCGACGGCCCGACGGCACCCTGCTCGACTGCGAGATCTGGGGCGCCTCGCCCGAACAGTTCTTCGCGGCGGTCGAGCAGTGGTGAGTCGGTACCCGGAGTCCAGTTGAAGCTGACCGCAGAGCTGGTGGCCGATGGGGGGCGTGCTTCGAGCGGTCCTGACTTCTTCCGTTCGGCGGAGTTCCTCGAGGCTGAGGGCACGACCCACTCAATGCTGATCTTCGAGGCCGGCGACGAAACCGAACTCGTTGCTTCCGCCCCGCTCGTGGTCCGCGAGATTCCCGGTACTGACCGGCTCGACGCGATCTCTCCTTACGGATACCCGGGCCTCGCGATCTCGGACGGGCCCCTGCTCCGGCACGACTTCCCGATCGATCCAGGCTCGATCGATTTCTCCGAGACCGGTCTGGTCACCGTCTTCCTCCGCCACGCGCTCGAAGGTGGGCCACCCCCGACCGGCGACTCACCGCTGGCCGGCGCGACCGCCCGCAACGTCTGCCTGCTTTCCGATCCGGCGAAGCCCCGCAAGAGCCGCGCCTCGGACCGCCAGCAGATCCGCAAGAACCTGAAACGCGGCTGCTCGGTCGAGATCATTCCCGGGCCGGAGTCCACGGCCGAACAGCGGGCTGGGTTCTTCACCGCCTACACCGAGACGATGGTCCGCACGAAAGCCGCCGAGCGTTATTTCTTCAGCGAGCGTTATTTCGACCTGATCCTCTCGGCCGAGGGCACCTGGCTTTTTCTGCTCCGGGGACCGGAGGACGAAGCCGGAGCGGACGGCACCCGGCCGGTTGGCGCCGCTTCGATCGCCGCTCTCAGTGACGGACTGCTCCACTACTACCTCTCCGGCACCGCTGACGCCCACCTCAAGGGTGCCCCGATGAAGAACGTGATCGAGGAGATGATCGAGTTCGGGGCCGAGCGGGAACTGGCGGTCAACTTCGGCGGCGGCATCGCCCCCGGTGACGCCCTCGAAGAGTTCAAGCGCGGTTTTGCCAACACGGAAGTCCAGTGGTTTACCTCCGAAATCACCTGCGACCCCGAAGCCAGCGCCACCCTCACCGCCGAACTCGCCGCCAACGGCACCCCCGGCTTCTTTCCTCCCTACAGAAGCTGATCCGACCGGAGCCGACCCAACCATCAGTGGACCGGCGGGTTCTTCCTGGAGGCGGGGCGAAGCTCGCCGACTACCTATTTTCTCCGAAGGAGGGCCCGCTCAAGGCGGGGAAGCCGTCCATCGGTTCGCGGCCCTGGCCCCAGTGGGCGACCCCGAAGGCGTTGATCGCGTCGAGGGTCTTCTGGCCCCGGTATTCCGGGCAGGCGATCAGGTTGCGCCAGGTTGTGGCGGCGACCGCATAAGGCATGTCCGGGTTGGGGAAGAGCAGCGAAGCCGAGTAGGCCGAGTCATAGAGGCCCTTGAGGGCGAGCTGGTCTGCCTCCGGCAGGTTGGGCGCGTACTGGATTGCCACCCGGCCGTGTTCCAGCGAGTGGACCACCGCGACCTGGGCGGCGGGATCGGCCCAGGCACCGTCTGCCTGCTGGAGGGGAGGTGAAATGTGATCGCCCGAGGTCGGGGGCACCGTTCCGTAGGAAGGCCGAGGGTCATCGGGGGAAAGGTGGTCGAACCCTTCTTCCGGCAGGTTTTCGTGAACCACACATTCGGCAGCCTCCGCGGTGGCCGCAAGGTCGGTTGACGCTGACGCCGTGAACGGGGTTCCCTCGCGGTCGTCCGGGGTCAGTTCGTTGCTCGAGCCGGAGGCACTGGAAATGTGGGCGGAGCCGCCGTCATCGCCACCCGAGCCGAGGGCGACATAGACCCCGGCGATGATGAAGAGCAGGAAGACGGCACCGATCAGATAGCCGACCTTGGTCGGCTTGCCCGGACTGGAAGTTCCTTCAGCCAATCCGGGGCCTACCGGGTCAGCGACTGGCCGCGGGCACCACGCCAGGGCTGGGCCGCACGAAGTGCGCCCAACACCGCTCGGGTAGCCGGCGCCTTGTTCAGGGCGTAGAAATGAATCCCCGGCGCTCCCGCGGCGAGCAGTTCGGCGCTCTGCTGGGCGGCGTAGGCGACGCCAAGGTTGAACTCGGCCTCGGGATCTCCCTCGGCGGCCAGCATCGCAGCCTCCAGATCGACCGGAATGCTCGCGTCACAGAGGGAGCAGATCCGCTTGGTATGTGCGTATCCGGTGACCGGGATGATCCCGGCCAGAATCGGAACCTCGATGCCCTTGGCCCGGGCGGCGTCGACGAAATCGAAGTAGGCCCGGTTGTCGAAGAAGAGCTGGGTGATCAGGAACTCGGCTCCCGAGTCGACCTTGCTCTTCAGATAGTTCAGGTCGGTGTCGAGGTCCGGCGCTTCGGGATGGACCTCGGGGAAGCAGGCCCCGCCGATCGAGAAGTCGTACTTCGAACTGATGTGGGCGGCCAGTTCGGCGGCGCTGCCGAAGCCGCCCTCGGGCTGCACGAAGTCCGTCTCACCCTTGGGCGGATCACCGCGCAGGGCGAAGATGTTGTCGATTCCGGCTTCCCGAAGCCGGTCGAGCGTGGCGTCCAGGCCTTCCGCGGTTTCCCCGACGCAACTGAGGTGGGCCATCACCTCGAGACCGACCTCGTCTTTAAGGGCGGTGGTGATGTCAACCGTGCCGTCACGCGTCGAGCCACCAGCCCCGTAGGTCACAGAGACGAAATCCAGTTCGAGCTCGGCCAGCTGGCGGGCCGTGTCGAAGAGCTGGACGCGACCTTCGTCGGTCTTCGGGGGAAAGAACTCCACCGAGAAGACCGGCCGTTTCGAGCCGATTATCTCTCCGATGCGCATCGGGAAAGCCTAGCCAAACCAGGGAGTTCGTCCCGGCTGATGGGAAAAACTGAAGGAATCAGTCCGGGGCGAGACCCTGGCCGGTCACGGCCAGCCAGACGGTCCGGCGAAGGATCTCGAGGTCGAGCCTGAGCGAACGATTCTCGACGTACTCGATGTCGAGTTCGATTCTCTCGCCCCAGGGAATCCCAGCCCGGCCCTGGACCTGCGCCCACCCCGTGATCCCGGGCCGGACTTCGTGACGCCGGTGCTGATGCGGGGTGTAATCGGCAACCTGGGCCGGGATTGTCGGACGGGGTCCGACCAGCGCCATCTCTCCCCGCCAGACGTTGACCAGGTTCGGCAGTTCATCCAGCGAGGTGCGGCGCAGCCAGCGACCGACCCGGGTCACCCTCGGGTCCTCGCGTCCGACCACGGTGCCCACCCCGACCGGGTCCGAACCCGGAACCATGGTCCGCAGTTTCAGCATCTCGAATTCCTCGCCGTCCTTGCCGACCCTGGTCTGGCGGTAGATCGCGCCGCCTCCGCCCTCGAGCCGGATCAGGATCGCGCAGATGACCATCAGCGGCGCGGTCAGCGTCAGGACGATCCCGGTGATCAGTTTTTCCAGGCCCCGGTTCACCTGGTTCCCTCCGCCTTTTCCCAGGCACCGGGCGGACCCTGTCGCCAGCGGTCCCACAGACCGAGGGCGATCGAGAGAGTCACCTCGACGTAGTAACGGGCGATCCGGAAGGGCAGGATCGGGACCCAGCGACCGAGCAGGGCGCCGACCAGCAACAGGACCTGAAGCAGCATGGTCAGCCCGTAGAACCAGCCCTGGCCGAGCAGGGCGAGGTTGGTGAAGAAAGCGATCAGGTGAAGTGCCGGGCTGAGGTAGCGAAGCAGCCGGTGCGAGATCAGTTCGAAGAGGTAAAGCGGCGGGTAGCCGCGCGGGTCGATCATGCCCTCCCCGATCACGATGTCCCAGAGGCCGATCATCATGCGGCGCTTGCGGGCAAGTTCACCCTCAAGGCTCGGCACCAGCTTTTCGCTCGCCCGGGCCCGCGGCCGGTAGAGCGAGGCCAGTCCCCGCTTGGCGAGAAGGAACGGGAAGGAGAGGTCGTGGCTGCCGGAAGGCTCGAGCGGGATGTAGGCACTGGCCCGCACCACGTAGATCGCGCCGTTTCCGGCGGTCACTCCGGCCAGTTCCGACTCCATCTCGCGGATCCGCATCTCGTACCGCCAGTAGGCGCCTTCAAGGTTGCCACCGTCCGGACCGGTAAAGCGGACCTGACCGCAGACGTACCCGACCCGCTCGTCGCGGAAGGGGTCGATCAGTTCGTTCAGGGCGTCGGGCTGCCAGGTCGAGTTAGCGTCCGAGAAGGCGAGCAGGCTGCCGGTCGCCGCTTCGGCCGCCGCGTTCTGAGCCGTGATCTTGCCGCCCCTGGGCAGGTCGAGGACCAGGTCCGCTCCGGCTTCACGCGCGATCTCGACAGTCCGGTCGGAAGAGCCGTCGGAGGCGACGATGATCTGCAGCAGCTCCCGCGGGTAATCGAGCTCGAGGGCGTTTCTTACTTTCGCCTCGATCACCGTTTCCTCGTTGTAAGCGGCGATGATCAGCGAGATCGAGGGCACGATCTCCTCTTCGGTATCGGGGTCGACCGGGGGCGGGATCTCGCTCAGCTTCCTCCCGCGCACCTTGCCGGCCCGACCGCCGAGTCCGATGAATTCGAGCAGCCAGAGGGCCACCGGGTAGCCGAGGTGGGTGAAGAAGAGCAGGCCGGCGCTGAGCCAGAAGAGGATGAAGACGACGATCACCCGAGCAGCTCCTCGTAGAGACCGATCGTCTGCCGGGCGATCCCGTCCCACGCGAAGGGACCCTCGGCCGCGGCCCGGCAACTGGCTTCCAGCTTCTCGCGTTCGGCTTTCGCCCGGGGGCCGACCACCAGGTTCGACAGTTCCTCGGCGAGCGAATCGTGGTTGCCGGGCTCGACCAGCCGGGCCACCCCGTGCTCGTGCGCGACCTCGCCGATCCCGCCGACGTCGGAGACGATCATCGCCTTGCCGAAAGCGATGCCGGTGTAGAGGACCCCGGACTGCTCACCGTCGAGATAGGGCAGAACCAGCACGTCGGCCCGACGCATGATCGCCGGGATCTCGGCGTCCTCGACGAAGCGGGGCAGCCAGCGCACGTTCAGTCCGAGTTGAGCCGTCCGTTCGATCAGTTCGGTCAGATCCATGCGGGCGTTGCCAACGATCCAGAGTTCAGGAGGAACCTCGCCGGGTGGCGCGGACAGCTGTTCGGCCGCGCGGATCAACACGTCGATCCCCTTGTAAGGACGAAGCAGTCCAAAAAACAGGATGACCGGAGCGGGTCCCGATTCCAGTTCCGCCGGCAACGGCTTTTCTTCCGGCAGGTGAGTCAGGTAGTCGAATGCTCCGTGGGGGATCACCCGGACCTTTTCCTCGGGCAGGCCGACCTCGTCGACCAGTCGTGCGGCACCCCGGCGGGAGTGGGCGATCACCGCATCCATCGAACCGAAGACGTTCGCGGCTTCCCGCAGCTGGCGCCCGGTTGGGCCGGGCGGAAGGATGTAGTGCGCGGTCATCACCCTGGGCTGGCGCTTCGAGATCAGGCGGTAGTCGACCCGGGGCATCGTCAGCCACTGGTAGTGACTGATCGTGCGGTCGGGGGCCGAGTCGAGCTTGCGGCGCAGCCGACGCATCTCGGGGAAGTGCTGGATTGCCTTGCTGAGCCGCCGGGCCCGCGGCGAGATACGACGGTAGAAGTCGAGGCTGACCTCGTAACCCTCGGCTTCGGGCACCGGGCCGTAGGTGAACTCCGAGGTGATCAGCTCGACCTCAGCGCCTTCCGCCGTCAGCGCAGCGGCCAGCGACCGGTCGTACGGCGGGGTGAAAGCCGAGGGGTCGATCAGCTTTACATTCACGTTCGGGATTATCGTGGGCGAAGGTGTTCTCCTCCTCCCCGACCCACAGCCCTGCAAGCTATGCCACGGAAGTGGACCTGAGCTACTGCGTGGTCAACAACGACGGCCGGGAGTACCTGATGGCCTGCCTCGAGGCAATCGAGAACTTCCACCCCCGGATTCTGAGCCGGGAGATCCTGGTCCTCGACAACGCTTCGAGCGACGGCTCCGCCGATGCCGTGCGGGACCGGTTCCCCCAAGCCGAGCTGATTGCCCTGGAAGCCAAGCAGGGCAAGGCGGCCAACGATTCTCTGCTCCTCGAGCGGGCGCGGGGCCGCTACTGCCTGCTCTTGAACGAGGACTCGGAGCTCCGGGCCGGGGCAGCCGCAGCCCTGGTCAAGGCACTCGACGACGACCCCGAAGCCGGGGCGGCCGGAGCCCAGCTTTTCGACGGCGACGGCAATCCCTACGCCTGCGCCTGGAAGTTCCCCGGGGTCGAATCAGCGATTGTCGGCGCCCTTTTCCTTCACTCCCGTCTGACGGTTCAGAGCCAGGGCGAAGTGACCCGTCGGGTCGACTGGGCCCAGTCCTCGGCCCTGATGGTTCGCCGCGAAGCGGCCGACCAGATCGGTGGCCTCGACCCGCAGTTCTTCGTCTACTACGACGAGTGCGACTTCTGCAAGCGACTGGCCGACGCCGGCTGGCACACGCTCTACGTGCCGGCGGCCGAAGCGGTCCACCACAACCAGCTTTCAACCGACCTCTCGTCCGGCCTGCCCCGCATCGTCGAGTTCCATCGCAACCGCGACCTCTACATGCGAAAGCACCACAGTCGCCCGGCCGCTTTCGCGGTTCGGATCCTCACCGCCTGGGCCTACGGCCTCAGAACGATCGCTTCGGTCTTCATGCCCGCAGCCCCGACCAACGTCTACGCCGCCCACACCCGCCAGGCCCTCTTCCCCTATCGGGGAGAAAGCCTCGCCGACCGGAACCGGTCACGAACCGGTGTCACGACTTAGCTACCGATTTCGGTACCTAAGTCGTGACACCCCCGAGAAGTAGCTCGGGAGCACGGTTTCCGTGCCGAGTCAGGAGCGCAGGTCTTCGT
>JAEZIQ010000110.1 GCA_023436605.1 Actinomycetes bacterium
CTTCGTGGCAGTGCGTCCGTACTCCTCGGACGGTGGACGGATGTGAGCTTACCGTCAGCCATGAAAACCGGCCAAACCCGCTCTTGTTGCGGTAAATCCGATCCTTGAACCGGGCCGGGGCCGGGGAGGGTTCAGAATGGAGGGCATGAGCGCAAGCGAAGCCGACCCCGGTTCAACCGAGCCCGGCTGGGGCACAAGCGCCGGAAACGCATGGGTCCAGATCCAGGATCTGACCGATAGCGTCTACGCCCCGGTGGAGAACCTGCTCACCGATGAGGTCGAGTCGGGACCCGGAAAGCGGGTGCTCGACGTCGGTTGCGGCACCGGTGTTACCACGGTCGCGATCGCCCGTCGCCTCGGGCCCGGCGCCCGGTGTACCGGGATCGACATCTCGGAGCCGATGGTCGAGGCCGCGACCCGGCGGGCCGGTGAGGCCGGGGTCGAAGCAGAGTTCGTCCTGGCTGACGCCGAAACGCATGATTTCGGCGAGGGAACGTTCGATCAGGTCGTCTCCCGCTGGGGACTCATGTTCTTTACCGATCCGGTGGCCGGTTTCGCGAACCTGCGCCGGGCCGCCACTGGGGGGCGACTCCGGGCGATCAGCTGGCGCAGCCACACCGAGAACCCGTTCATGACGGTGGCCGAGGAAGCCGCCGCCCCTCTGCTCCCGGGATTCGAGCCGCGCCGCTCCGATGACGCGCCCGGCCAGTTCGGCCTGGCCGACGAGAGCTACGTGACCCGGACGCTCGAAGCGGCGGGCTGGCAAGAGGTCACGCTTCGTCCGATCGACCTCGAATGCTCGTTTCCGGAGTCGGAGCTGGTCCGCTACTTCACGGGCCTGGGCCCGCTGGCCAGGCACCTGGACGACCTGCCGGCCGACCAGGTGCCTGACGGGCTGACCGAAACCGTCAGCGACGCCTTCCAGCCCTACATCGAGAGCGGACGAGTCAGGTTCGACGTCGCCTGCTGGATGATCGAAGCGAACGCTCCCTGAATCAACCGCCCTGAAGGGTGACGAAGCGCTCCTCGGTCATCTCGATGATCGAGAAAGCGGGACCCTCGCGGGTGTTGCCGGAATCCTTGATTCCCCCGTATGGCTGCTGGTCGGCCCGGAAGGTGGGGACCTCGTTAATCAGCACTCCGCCGAACTCGAGAGTTTCGGCCGCTTTCAGGCCGTTGCCCATGTCACGAGTGAAGACGCCTGCCTGCAGACCGAACTTCGAGTCGTTGGCCTGAGCCAGAGCCTCGTCGAAATCGGTGAAACGGTCGACGGTTGCGACCGGCCCGAAGATCTCCTCGCACCAGACTTTCGCGTCCCGCGACGGGCCCTCCAGGAGGGTGGGGGCGAGGCAGCGATCCTCGTCGACCAGCTCACCGCCGGTCAGGATCCTGGCGCCACCGGCGACCGCTTCGTCGATCCACTCCTTGACCCGGTCCCGGTCACCGCGGGTGATCAGCGGTCCGACGTCGGTGTCGTCCTCGGCCGGATTGCCTACCTTGAGGCCTTCGACGTTCGCGACCAGCCGCTCGATGAACTGATCGGCCACCGCCTCGTGTACGAGGATGCGCTGGATCGAGATGCAGCTCTGGCCGGCATGGGAGAAGGCATGGATCTGGGCCTTGTCGGCCGCGGTCTCCCAGTCACCGTCCTCGTTGACGATCAGGGGAGCGTTTGACCCGAGTTCGAGGCCGACCTTCTTGTGCGGGACCTTGCTGCGGATCCCCCAACCGACCGGGGCCGAACCGGTGAACGAGATCGCCGCCGTGAGTTCGTGTTCAACGATCGCGTTGCCGACCGACGAGCCGCCGCCCGGAATGACACTGAGCCAGCCGGCAGGCAGGCCGGCGTCGATCAGGATCTCGGCCAGCTTGATCGAGGAAACGGGGGTCTGGCCGGCCGGCTTCAGGACCACAGCGTTGCCGGCTGCGAGGGCCGGGCCGAGTTTGTGGCAGACCAGGTTGAGCGGGAAGTTGAAGGGGCTGATCGCACCGACCACGCCGAGCGGGACCCGCAGCATCACACCGAGCTTGCCGACGCCGGCTGCGGAAGCTTCCATCGGCACCGTGCCGCCGGTCAGCTTGCGGGCCTCGACCGCCGAGAAAGTCATCGTGTCGGCTGCGCGGGATGCCTCGGCCCGGGCCGTCTTGATCGGCTTGCCGGCTTCGTCCGAGATCGTCCGGGCCAGATCCTCATGCCGTTCGCGGATCAGGTGGGCGGCCCGGTCGAGAATCTCGGCTCGTTCGTATTGCGGGATTGGCGACTCGGTGAAGACCTTGTGGGCCGCCCTGACCGCCTTGTCGACCGTGCTCTCGTCGCCCTGGGCGACGCGGGCGACCGGACTCTCGTCCCAGGGACTGAGAACTTCGTCCCAGTCACCAGTTTCGATCCATTCACCGGCCAAAAGCAACTTGTGATCCAACGCGACTTCTCCTCGGGATTCGCTGATGGGGCTGGTCCGTCCCCGGGAAAGACTCCTTTCAAAGATAATGGCAGGCCGAGACCTTCACCCATCGAAACTGTTGGGACAAGAGATGACCTCCCCGCTGGACATTTCGTCAAAACTCCGCTGGCTGCTCCCGCTGCTGATCGCAGCGACGATTCTGCTGCCGGCTTTCGCTTCACCCGTGAAGGCGGATGCCGCGGTCACCTGGACAATCCGTGGCGGCGGTTTCGGCCACGGCGTCGGCATGAGCGCCTACGGCGCCTACGGCATGGGCCAGGACGGTTACAAGTACGGGCGGATCCTCCGCTACTACTACCGCGGGATCCAGATTCGCAAGGTGCAGGCGAAGCGCAACATCAAGGTCTTGCTCGACGTTGATGCTTCCCCCCGGTTCAGCGGGGCGCGCTGGGCCTGCGGTCGCAAGCTCCTTCCGCGCCTGACCTACAGCGCCGGGATCGGCCGCAACGGAATCTTCCTGAGGGGCGGTGGAGGAAAGCCGCTGAAGAAGTGCGGCAATGTGCTCAGGACCGAGGCGAGTGGTTCCGTGGTTTTCAAGGGACTCGGCCACTACCGCGGAGGCGTCGAGATCAAGCGCGGGGGCGGCTCGCTCTACGTGATCAACAACGTGCCGCTCAACTTTTACTGCCGGGGTGTACTGGCCGGCGAGTTGATCCCCTCCTGGCCGATGGAAACCCTCAAGGCCTTCGCCCTGGCCGCCCGGTCGATCGGGCTCGAAGCCAAGGGCAGATTCGACGGGTATGACGTTTACCCGGACACCCGCAGCCAGGTGTACAAGCCGATCTCATCCGAGTATTCCCGCACCAACCGGGCCTGTGCGCAAACTGCCAGCCAGGCACTTTTCTATGGCGGCAAAATCGCGCTTGCGCTCTTCTCCGCCTCTTCGGGCGGCTACACGGAGAACGTCGAGAACGTCTTCTACAGCGGCGCGATCCCCTATCTGCGCGGGGTGCCCGATCCGTGGGACAAGGGTTCCCCGTACCACCGCTGGAGTTACAGCTTCTCTCACGCCCGCATGAACTCGCTGCTCGGCAGCTACGTCTCAGGGCGACTGCGCGGAATCCAGGTCACCCGCCAGGGCGTTTCGGGCCGGGTCATCTGGGCCAGGCTCACCGGAACTGGCGGCACGACCAGGATCCGGGGCGACTCGCTTCAGTACGCGCTCGGGCTCCCCGACCGGTTGATCGTCAGCATCAGCATCAGGAGATAAGTACCGGCCCGGACTTCGCCGGACCGAACGGCAACCCGCCCCTCCCACTTGAATCATGGGACGGATGGGAGGGCTCCGCTAGAAGTCGTACGGGGCGTTGGGGTCTTCGCTGACGTCGGCCAGGAGGTTCCCGGCGACGGTTCCCAGGGTGGTACCCAGCACGACCCCGGCAGCGATGTCGCTGGGGTAGTGCATGCCCAGGTAGGGACGGGTGACCGCCATCAGGGCGGCGGCGCCGAAGAAGGCGAGTTTCAGTTCGGGGGCCAGACGGCTCATCGCGGTGGCGGCAGCGAAGGAGGCCGTCGCGTGGGCCGACGGGAAGGAAAGTGAAGAGGGCGCGCCGCCGATCGGAGGCAGGCCCTCGAGCTGGGGGCGAGGCCGCCGGACCACCAGCTTGACGAGGAAGTTCAAACCGATCGCGAACGGTCCGATCAGCGATGCCGCCAGCCACTGTTTGCGGCGCTTGCGGTCGAGCGCCGCGCCAGCCAGTCCGAGGCCGAACCAGAGGTAGCCGTTTTCCCCCGACTTCGAGATCAGGCGGGCGGACTTCTCGATTGGCGGTGCGTGACCGCGGGTCCGCATCAGTTTCAGCAGTTTCGTATCCAGTTGCTTCACTTGCCGGGCAGGATATGGGGCTATTCGGGATGATCGCGGCGTGGCGCGTCCCGAGCCGAAAACGGAGGAGGAGTTCGAGCACGAGTTCCGGCGGGCCGGACTGCCGCTCTTGACCGAGGATTACTCGGCATCGGAGGACATCTTCAACCGGGCCGTTCCACTACTCGGACTGGTCCTGATCGCCGAGCTGCTCGGTCCGCTGAACAGCAAGTTTTCCACGCTCGAGAACATCATCGCGGTCGCGCTCGGGCTGGTCTTCCTGCTGGCTGCGCTCGGTGTGATGAACAAGCTGCGGGGTCGGCCCGTCCGGTCGCTGCCACGCAAAGTGGGCCGCCCCGAACTAGCCGCCTTCGTGATCGTTCCGGCCCTGTTGCCGGGTCTGATCTCCGAGCACTGGGGGATCGCCGCCCTGACCGCGCTCTTCAATCTCGCCCTGCTGGCGCTGATCCTCGGGGTGGTCGGCTTCGGGATCATCTCGATCGTCCGCTGGGCGATGACCCGTCTGCTCGACGAACTATCCCGTTCTCTCGGGTTGCTGGTCAAGGCCGTACCCCTGCTGATGATCTTCTCCCTGATCCTGTTCCTGACACCGGAGCTCTGGGAGGTCTTCAGCTCCCTGCCCGATGCTTCGCTCTTCCTCCTGATCGGTCTGTTCATGCTGCTCGGTTCCGGTTTCCTCATCGCCCGCATTCCCCGTGAGGTCGAGGATCTGGAGGAGAGCGCCGGCGCCGGCGGACCGCCACTTCGGCCGCGTCAGAGGTTCAACGTCGGTCTGGTGCTTTTTGTGAGTCAGTCGCTCCAGGTACTGCTGGTTGCGGTTGCGGTCGCCTTCTTCTTCGTGATCTTCGGGATGCTCACGATCAACGCGGAGACGATCGAGGGCTGGACCAGCGACCCGGCCGTGGTCCTGATCGAGTTCCCGCTGGCGGGCCGGCAGGCGCAGCTGACCAGCGAACTGCTCAGGGTCGCCGCGGCCATGGCTTCCTTCACCGGGCTCTACTTCGCGATCTCGATGCTGACCGATGACCTGTACCGCAAGGAGTTCCTCACCCAGATCACCGACGAGATGAAAGAGACCTTCGTCCGTCGCTCCCGGTACCTCGAGCTGCTCGGCCGCAACGGCGGCGGGGCCGCCTAGCCCCAGGCTCCGGCGAGGGCTCCGACCGCCTGCTTCGGTCTGCCGTCGATCGATTCATAGACGCCGTCCTGGTAGTGGGGGCTGTCTCCGATGGCGGTGGGTGGCGGCTCGGCCCGATCGTCGCTGAACAACCGGTGGACGACCATCGACCGGTACCTCGGCCTCGATTTCAACTGGTCAGCGACCCGGGCCAGCACTTCGGCCTGGATCGACTGACCGTGCTCGGCCCGGTAGGCCGGAGAGAAAATGTCGGTCGACCAGATGTTGGCCGACGAGGCGCCGGTCTCGGTCAGCCAGAGATCACCGGGAGCGATCTCAAGAGCCTCGTCCAGTTGTTCGATGATCCGGGCGGCCTGCCAGGCGGCGAACTCGCTGGCCCGGGCGGAGGGATCGTCGGGATTGTCCTCGGGGGTTTCCAGAATTCCGGCTGGGGGCTTCGCGCTCTCGTAGGAGTGGATGCCGATGTCGAACGGTCCCGGGTCATCGGCGGTCAGTTCGTGCAGGTACTCCTGCCAGGAATTACGCGGGGGAAGACCCAGCCGGTTACCCGGCTCGAGGGCGACGACCGGCGCGAGGCCGCCCGAGACGACCCGCATCGGAGTGGAGTACGCCCCCGAGGCCTGGCTTTCGGAAACGGCTTCACCGGCCGCCGTCGCCAGCTCCCGGACCCGGGCTGCCGGGACGGCTCCGAAGGTCCAGACGTTCGGTTCGTTGAAGATCTCGACCGCCTGGATCACGGTGGGGTGACCCGCGTAACGGGCGAACGAGTCGAAATGCCGGAGGGTCGCGTCGGCAAATGCACCAAACTCGCCGTCGTGGTCGAGGCTGCAGGTGCGATACGAGTCGGCAGGAAACTCCGGATCGTTGCCGGGCCAGCGGGGTGCCGTCCTCACCGGTCCGGCCCACTCCGGGCAGCCGAAGATGGTCGGCAATAACTGGAGGTCATGTCGGAGGGCCAGCTCGTGGAGAGGCTGGTAGGCAGACCAGTCGAACTGGTCGGGGCCTTTCGCCTGCACCGCGGACCAGTCGACGCCGAACCGCATGGCCTCCCCTCGGCACTGCCTGACTTTTCGCATCGTCGCCCCGGCGAACGGGGAGGTGCTGTAGGTCAGGAAATCGTCGTTGAATCCGGGCAGGTATTCACTCCCGGCTCCGTCCCGGGTGATCCGCTCATAGGCGAACCCGGCCCCGAGCAGGAGCCCGGCGCCGATTCCCGCTCGCTTGAGCAGGGTTCTTCGAGTCAGTCGGGGATCGTCGGGCATCTCCTCCCGAATGTTCCCCGGAATCCGGAAACCGACCCAGCGGCCGGCCCGTTCGGACTAGAAGCCGACCGTCTTGCCGCCCGAGGAGATGCGGACGAAGATGACCTTGCCCAGGTCGATAAGCAGCACGCCCTCCTCGGTCTCGATCTCGTGCGGGCTTTCACCCGAGCCGATCGCAGAACGGAGCGACTTCACCTGGTCGTCATCGAGACGGGCCGGAATCACCTGGCCGCCATCGAAGCCGATTTCGACGCTGGTCTTTCCGGAGGCCATCAGTGGTCACCCGCCGGCTGGACGATCTCGGTCAGGACGGATCCGGTCGCTGCCGGGTGGAGGAACGCAACCCGGCTCTGGCGAATGCCGGTGCGGGCTTCCTGGTCGATCAGCTTCACTCCCTGCTCCTTCAGCGAGGCCAGGGTGGCGTCGATGTCCTCGACCGCATAAGCCACGTGGTGGAGGCCCGGGCCCTTCTTGGCGATGAACTTGCCGACCGGGGTGTCGGGACCGAGCGCGGCGAGCAGCTCAACGTGCCCGTCACCGACGTCGAGCAGCACGGCTTCGACTCCCTGTGACTCGACGGTTTCGCGGTGAACGAGTTCCATCTCGAAATTCCGCTCATAAAGCTTGATGGCCGCGTCGAGATCCTCGACCGCGACACCGATGTGATCTATGCGAGTGAACATGAAGCGGTAAGCCTAGCTGGACCGGGTGCCGAGCAGGCGGGGTGGGATCCAGGTGTAGAGGTTTTCCATCAGCTCGACGTCCTCGACCGTGATTCTTTCGTCCTTGCCGTGGACTAGAGGTTTGGTCTCGGCCAGGGTCATGCGCTGGGGAGCGAAACCGAAAACGGTTGCGCCGAAAGCCTTGCGGAACCAGTGGCTGTCGGAGAAGCCGGGCATGACCTGGGGCAGGATCTCCGCCCCCGGTTCGACCAGCTCAAGCCACTCCTCGATCGCCTCGGCCAGCGGACCGCCGTAGTCGGAGCGGTTGCCGACCACTGGGTCGTTGAACTCGATCCGCCAGTCGCCCTCGCCGAGCACCGCGTTGATCCGTTCGAGCGCTTCTTCGCCGGTCATGCCGGGCGGGGTGCGGCAGTCGATCACCAGTTCGGCCCGGGAGGGAATCACGTTCTCGCGGCTGGAAGCCTTGGCCATGGTCGGGGCGAGCGTGACCCCGAGCATCGGGTCGGCCAGCAGCTTGGCGATCAGTGGATCGATCGACTCGATCTCGGCCAGGGCCGCGTTGGGGTCGTCATGTTTGTGACCGAGCAGCCGTTCGAGGAAGAGGTCGGTGTCGGGTGTCGATTCGGGAGCGGGCTGACGATGGGCGTTGGCAAGCGCGGGGGCCAGCTTCAGCAGCGCGTTGTCGCCGACCCGGGGAATCGAACCGTGGCCAGCCTCGCCCTCGGCGATCACGGTGAAGCGGAAGGTGCCCTTCTCGCCGACCGAAAGGGTGAAAAGCCTGCGGCCCTGGAAGTCGAGCCGTTCCCCCGCTCCTTCGTTCAGGACCCAGTCGCAGCGCACCTCCTCCGGGCACTCCTCGCAGAGCCACTTTGCTCCGAAGTGGGCGCCGGTCTCCTCGTCGGCGGCGACGACCAGGATCAGGTCGCCGCGCTCCGGGCGCCAACCGGACTCGGCCAGGTTCACGCAGGCGGCCACTTCGGCGGCTACCTGGTCTTTCATGTCGAGGGCGCCGCGGCCCCAGATCATGCCGTCGGCCAGATCTCCGGACCAGGGATCGCGGGACCATTCCTCCGGGTCGGCCGGGACGGTGTCGACGTGACTGATCAGGGCCAGGTGCGGGCCCGGCTCCGCCCCGCGCAGCCGGGCCACGAGATTGGGACGCTCAGGCACTTTCGAAAGGAACTTGCAGTCCCATCCGGCCGGCTCGAGTAAGTCCCGCAGGAACTCCAGGGCCGGGCCTTCGTTGCCGGGCGGGTTGACGGTGTTGAAGCGAATCAGCTGCTGCAGGAGTTCTGGTGCCTTCACGGTTCAAGTATCCCAGCCGCATATCTGCCCTAGGCTCTTCAACTCATGAGAGAACTGGGGAAGATTCTCGTCACGGGAGGGGCCGGCTTCGTGGGCTCGAATCTAGCGGTCTCCCTGGCCGCTGCCCACCCGGACCGCCAGGTGATTGCGCTGGACAACCTTTACCGGCGCGGATCGGAGCTCAACCTCGAGCGACTGGCCGCGGCCGGGGTCGAGTTCGTCCGGGGGGACGTCCGCGAACCGGCCGATCTGGCCCCCTTCGATGACATCGAAGTTCTGATCGAGTGCTCGGCCGAACCGTCGGTGATGTCGGGAACCGACGGTGACACCTCGTACATCTACGAGACCAACCTGACCGGCGCCTACAACTGCCTCGAGCTGGCCCGGCGGAGTGGCTGCCAGTTCATCTTCCTTTCGACCAGCCGGGTCTATCCCATGAACGGTCTGCGCCAGGCCGCTCTGGTCGAAGCCGAGACGCGGTTCGAGCTGGCCGACGAGCAGCCAGCGATCGGCTGGTCGAAAGCCGGAGTCTCCGAGGAGATGCCCCTCGAGGGGGCCCGCACCTTCTACGGAACCACCAAACTCTCGGCCGAGTTCCTCTGCGCCGAGTTCGCGGCCCAGTTCGGGGTCCCGGTGGTGATCAACCGTTGTGGCGTGATCGCCGGGCCCTGGCAGATGGGCAAGGTGGATCAGGGGGTATTCACCCATTGGATGCTCGCCCATCAGTTCGAGAAGCCCCTCTCCTATATCGGTTACGGCGGCGCCGGCAAACAGGTCCGTGACCTGCTCCATGTCGACGACCTGGTCGACCTGGTCGAAGAGCAGATCTCCGACCCCGAAGCATGGGCCGGCCACACCTTTAACGTCGGCGGGGGCCGCGAGGTCAGTCTCTCGCTCAGGGAAACGACCTCGATCTGCGCCCGGCTGACCGGCAACGAAATCGAGGTCGGATCGGTTCCGACGGACCGCGACGGCGACGTTCCGCTCTACATCACCGATTGCTCCCGGCTTTTCGCCCACACGACCTGGCGGCCCAAACGGGACGCGGAATGCGTGCTCGCCGACATCCACAAGTGGCTCGAGACGGACCAGGACCGGTTCCGGAAGGTCCTGGGATGAAGCTCTCGGTGGTGATCCCGGCCCGGGACGAAGAGGGCTCGATCATGAAGACGGTCGGGGGCGCGGTCGAAGTCCTGGAGCGTGAGTCGATCGAGTACGAAATCCTGGTCATCGACGACGGCAGCAAGGACGCCACCCGCGACCTGGTCGAAGCCGCCGGACAGGAGAATCCGAACATCCGCTGCCGGCCCTCGCCTTACTCGGGTGGTTTCGGACTCGCCGTGCGGGCCGGTCTCGAAGAGTTCGAGGGTGACGGGGTGGCGATCATGATGGCCGACTGCTCCGATGATCCGGAAGACCTGGTCATGTACCACCACATCCTCAGTGAAGGATGGGACTGCGCCTTCGGGTCGCGGTTCATGCCCGGGGCGGTGGTCACCAACTACCCGCGGATCAAACTGTTCGTGAACCGGATCGCCAACGCGTTCGTCAACGTGCTCTTCCGGCTCGGCTATAACGACACCACCAACGCATTCAAGGCGTATCGGCGGGAAGTGATCGAAACGATCGGGCCCCTGCTCTCGAAGCACTTCAACCTGACCGTCGAGATGCCGCTCAAGGCGGTGACGCGCGGTCACAGCTTCAAGGTGGTGCCGACCTCCTGGACCAATCGCACCAGCGGCGAGGCGAAGCTGGCGATGCGCGAGATGGGCAGCCGCTACCTCTTCATCGTGCTCTACATCTGGCTCGAGTACCACCTGAGCCGGGGGGATTACCGCAAGGCCGAAAGGGCCGTTTGACCAAAGGCGATTCAACTATCGGTCGCTGGTTGAAGCGCATCGATGGGTGGAATCCCCGGAGCTACCTGGTCGGACTGCTGATCGCCATCCTTGGATGGCGGATCGAACTCGCCTATCCGGCCCGCGGGATCGACGCCAGCTGGTGGTCGGGCCTTTACATGGCAGCCCACGACGGCCTCAGCTTCGGCCCGGAAATCATCTTCACCTACGGGCCGCTCGGTTTCCTGCGCTACCCCTGGCTCTTCTTCCCGGGAGAGACCACCCTGTTGGCCTTTCTTTACACGTCGGTTCTCTTCGTCGGTCTCTGCACCGTTCTGGTCGCTGCGCTGAGACGTCGCATGCCCCTGTGGGCAGCGGCGCTGGTCACCTTGCTGGTCGTGATTCAGCTGACCTGGATCGAGGTGTCGGTTGCGATCGCTCTCCTGACCGCGCTGCTGATCATCGAACGGCGCCCCGGCGGGCGCTCGATGCTGATTCTGGCGCTTTGCGCCGGCGTCTTCGCCGGGGCAGAACTGCTGGTCAAGCTCTCCAACGGGCCGGTCATCTTCGTTCTGCTCCTCCTGGGATTGATCGGCGCCCGGGCCCGGCCCCGGGAACTCCTGGCCTATCTGGGCGGCGTTTTCGTCTCCTTCCTCGGCTTCTGGCTGATCAGCGGACAGTCCCTCGGAGACCTGCCGGACTTCCTGTCCGGATCGCTACAGATCGTGGCCGGTTACAACGAGGCGATGGCTGCGTACGGGCACTCGAACTGGTATCCGCTGGCGGCCGTACTCAGCGTTGCCGCCTGTCTGGCCTGGGCTGCGTTGGGCAGGTTTCCGGACCGTCGGGGAAGGATCGTCGCCGGGGCGATCGTGGTGGTCATGGTCCTCGTCCTCTACAAGTATGTGGTGGTCCGGGTTGACCGGTCCCACCTCGCCACTTTCTTCGCCATGGTGGCGCTCCTCTGGGTGGCGATTCCTCCCCGCCGCGGCCTGGCCGCGGTTTCGGTTGCGGGCCTCGCCGCCTTTGCAGCGGTTTCGATCTACGCATCCGGAAAAACCGAGCCGCTCAATCCGGTCGAGAACGTGAAGAGCCTGGTTCGGGACGTCCGGGTGGTGGCGAGCCCTGGGCGCCAGCGCGAGCGGATCGAAGGGATCCGGGGATGGGTCCAGTTCCAGTATCTGCTCGATGAACGGATGCAGCGGGGCCTTGAGGGCCAGCGCGTCAGTGTCGACCCCTGGGAGGCGGCGGTGGCCTGGGCCTTCGAACTCGACTGGTCGCCGGTCCCGGTGTTCCAGAACTACAGCGCTTACACCAGCGAACTTGACGAACGGAACGCCGAGGCGATCGCGGATCCCTCCGGTCCAACCCGGATCCTTCGGCATGGAGGCATGGATCCGGAGCGGCCCACCGAGGGGATCGACAGGAGGTTCCTCGCGTGGGATCCTCCCGCCCAGGCCCGGGCGACCCTCTGTCATTTTCGGCCGGTTGACCGTTCGCCCTTCTGGCAGCTCCTGGCCCGGGTCCCCGACCGCTGCGGTCCGGAGTTGCCGGCCGGCACCGTGGAAAGTTCGTTCGGCGAAACCGTTGCCGTGCCTGAACCCGGTCCCAACGATCTGATCGGCGTCCGGATCGAGGGAGCCGAGGTCGAGGGGCTGGAACGGATCCGGTCGCTGCTTTACCGGCCGGTTGAGCGCCTGGCCGAGGTTGCCGGTGGTCCCTACCGCTTGATTCCCGCGACCGCCGGTGACGGTCTGATCCTGAGGCTGGGACGGAACCTCCCCGAGGGGAGGGGAACTTTCGCGCAGGCCCCGCAGACTCCGACGATCGCGCTGACCGGAAAGTCGGGTGAGCTCAGGTACGAGTTTTTCCGGGTGCGGGTCGGGCCGCGCAGATCCGCACTTCCCCGGTCCCCTTGAAACCGATGCGCCAGGGCACGGCGGAACGGTCGGGCGGGATCCTGTAGCCGGTCGGTTGTCCACCGGCAGCGGACCAGGCGGCAGCGTGGGCTCCCGGTCCGAAGCGCCCGAGCCAGATCTGCACATCACTTTCGGGTCGGATCCAGAGCAGTGTCGAGATCACCGTCGCGGTATCACTGGCTGCCTGATCGGCGGCCACGGTCTCGCAGTGGTCCGGGTCCGCGGTGACTGCCGGGGCGGGGACGGGGCGGACCGGCAGGGTCACGACCAGCTGCTGGTCGAGGTTATTGCGGTCTTCCTCGTCGAAATCCAGAATGGCCTGGTCCGAAAGGTCGGGGCGGCCGTACCTTTCGACCGCCTCCCGGTAGGCGCGGGCACTTACCTGGCCCCCTCCCGAGGTTCCGATTCCCACCCGGAACTCGGGATCGACCTCCAGCGGCAGGTCGATCGCCGCGAGGTTGGCCAGGTTCTGCTCGGCGTACGGCCGGTAGACGTTGCTGAACGCGTAGAAGAGTCCGGCGATGTTGATCGCCACCGCGACGACGGTCGCCGCCCCGAGCCACTTGAGCTGGCGGGCGTCCGGCCTCAGGTCCTTCAGGGCACCAGCCAGCATCATCAGCAGGAAGATGACGCTCGGGTACTGGTAGCGGCTCGTGTAGAAGCCTCGGGCGTCCGTGTAGTTCAGGGCGCAGAGTGCCCAGAAGCTGAGGCCGGCGACCAGTCCGATCAGGAATTCCGGGGGTACCCGGCCCCGACGGCGCAGGATCCAGACCAAACTGGCCGCCACCGCGATGCCGGGCAGCACCCAGAGAAAATTGTCGATCACGTCGCGAAGCGGGAAGGCTCCAGTCAACGAAGCGGCCGCGAAGCCGAGCGCCGAGAGCACGTAGGCCGGTGCTTTCAGCACGTTCTCGACGCTGATCTGCGAGGAGCCATCCTGGTTCCAGCCGATGAACCAGACCAGGTAGAGCACGAGCGGAACCAGAACGACCCAGGCGCGGCGAAGCAAACGGGATACCCGCGGTCGGTCCCCGCCCCGGTAAAGCAGCTGGACCGCGGCGGCCGCCCAGAAGGGCATCGCCAGCGTCGAGCAGAGGATCGCGAAGACGAGCAACAGACAGGCCAGTACGTCGTCCCGTCGAGTACTCCGCTTGAGCAGCAGCAGGGCCCCGAGCCCGCCGGCGACCGAGCCGAAGAATCCGGTCTGGAAAGCGAAGATCAGATCCCCGGCTCCGGCCCCGAGGAAGAGCACGATCGCGCAGCCGAGGACCGAAGCGGGCTCGCCTATCAGGGGTCGCAGCCACTGGTAGAGGAGGACGACGGTAACCAGGAAGAGGGCCAGGGCGACCAGGTGAAGCGGCAGCGCATCCATCCCGAAGATGGAAAGCGAAAGCTCATACAGCGCCGCCGGCAGGATGATGATGTGCTCGTTGTGGGGCAAGAACCAGTCTGAAGGCCCGTCCCGAAGCAGGACCAGATACCAGTCGTCAAGGAAGAAGCCGACCCGGGCCCGGAGGTAGAGCAGCAGGAGCGCCGAAAGGCAGAAGAGTCCGACCAGAAGCCAGTGCCAGGGTCGTTTGCGCAGTGCAGCTGCGACCCCCTGTGGTTGCTCGGCCATCGCGGGAGAGGTTATCCGGCCGGCCGGGCCGGACAGACCATCACTTTGCCCGTGCCCTGGAAGGCGATCCGCCACGGTCGGGACGACCGGTCGGGGGGAATCAGGTAACCGGTCGCCCGGCCCGCGGGGGTGGACCAGGCCGTTGCCGCTGCTCCGGGGCCGAAACGGCCCAGCTTGATCACCACCGGAGCTCCGGACTCGATCCAGAGCAAGGCGGAGGGAACTTCCACGACCTCCGAAGCCCGGTCACTTGCCGCTACCTCCCGGCATCCGTCCGGCTCGCGAACGACCGCTCCTGCCGGAAGCAGCTTCACTCCGAGCGTTCCCACCATCAACTGGTCAAGCCGTTCGCGGTGCTCGGCTGACGCCCCTTCGATTTCGTCGTCGGTAAGGGCCGGGGAGCCGTACTTTTCGGTCGCCTCGAGATAGTCCCGGGCGAACACGAGGACCTTGTCGTCATTGCTGATGCTGACCGCGGAGTCCGGGTTCAGATTCTCTCCGGCCAGATCGAAGGCCGAGTAGCTGATCAGGTTGCGCTCGGCAAACCGCTTGTAGCTGTCCTCAAAGGTGTAGAGCAGCACGGCCAGGTTGACCAGAAGCGAACCCGCGGTCAGGACGACAAGCCAGCGGATCACCGTGGGGCTTGGTCGCATGCCGGCAAAGGCCCCGCCGAGAATCATCAGGACGAAGATGACTCCGGGGTACTGGTACCGACTGGTGTGAAAGCCGCGCCCCGGGTCCAGGTTGAGGC
>JAEZIQ010000009.1 GCA_023436605.1 Actinomycetes bacterium
GCCCACGACGATGGGCCAGACGGGAGGTCGATCGGTTCGCTGAACTGCGATCCCCACGGTCTGACTGACACCTGGACAACGTCTGGCTGCATCGGTCGGGACTGGATCCAGGCCACCGCAGTCGTACCATCGCGACCCATTGCCAGGCTGATCTCACCGAGCGCGTTGTCAGCCAGTTGGTCCGCAGGTTCGAACTTGCCCCCGGACGGTCTCGTGCGCGCGTAGATCGATCCGTCCCCGCTCCGCTGCCAGAGGACGGTTGTACTTCCACGTCCGGAGACCAGCTTCAGATTGGACAGTTGATGCTCCTTGCCGGTCAGGGCAAACGGTCTGCCGAACTTGCCATTCGGCGGCCGGATCGCGGCCATGACCAGGCTCGTGTCGTCTTCGTATTCTGGTGACTGACCGGGGTCGTTCAACAGCCAGACGGCGATTGCTGTGCGGTCATCGTCCACGGCTACCTGCGCGCTCTCCAGGCTTTGCTTTCCGGTACCCGCGATCGTCTTGGCCGGGCTGATCCAGGCACCCTGCTTCGCGTGGGCGGCCCCGGCGGATGCGCCGAACAGGAAAAGGAGCAAGGTCAGTACCAGACAGGGTTTGTGACGGACGATCACAACAGCTTCAACCCTCGTGGCAGTCGGGAGTTGCGACTCGACTGGCCGGTTCGGCATGATCCCGATCCACATGAGTGAGGAAGAACTCCTGATCCATTTCGAAGACGGCGACCAGCTCGCGGCATGGTTGGAGGAAAACGGGGAGACCGTCGACGAGGTCTGGGTCGAGATTTACAAGAAGCACACCGGGGTGAAGTCGATTAGCTGGGCCGAGATCGTCGACACGGTGCTCTGTTTCGGCTGGATCGACAGCCAGAGCCGGCGGATCGATGACGACCGCTACAGGCAGCGGCTCACGCCGAGGCGGAAGCGCAGCAAGTGGTCGAAGATCAACTGCGAGAAGGCCGAGGCGCTTACTGCGGCGGGCAGAATGCGTGCGGCCGGCCTGGCCGAGGTGGAGCGGGCCAAGTCCGATGGCCGGTGGGAGGCGGCCTATGACAGCCCCTCCAACGCGAAGGTGCCACCCGAGTTCGAGCAGGCGCTAGTGGCCGCCGGGCTGACCGAGGAGTTCTCGAAACTGGGCTCCCAGGAGCGCTTCGCGATGCTCCACCGGATCCAGACCGCAAAGCGGGCCGACACGAAGACCCGGCTGATCGAGAAGTTCTGCGGAATGATTGAGCGGGGCGAGAAGCTTCACTCCTAGGCATCAGCGGCGGCGGCTCTGGAAGCGGAGAAAGCCGGTCCTCGGTACGCTCAAACGACCTTGAAGACCACTGTTACTGAACTAGAAGATTCGAGGGCACGAGTCGAGGTCGAAGTTCCGGCCGACGAAGTGTCCGTCCAGGTCCAGCGGGCCGCCCGGGCTCTGGCCCGTGAAATGCGCATGCCCGGTTTCCGCAAGGGCAAGGCTCCGCCTTCGCTGGCGATCCAGCGTCTCGGCTACGAGAACGTCTTCCAGGAGGCGATCCAGGAAGCGCTGCCCGAGTGGTACCAGAAGAGCGTTTACGCCTCCGGCGTCGTGCCGATCGGTTCGCCCGATGTGGAAATTACGAAGGCCCCTACCGCCGAGGGCGAAACCGTCGAGTTCAAATATGAGGTTGGCGTCCGTCCGACCGCCGAGCTCGGTGAGTACAAGGGTCTCGAGGTCGAGAAGGCCGGAACCGACGTGCCCGACGAAGTGATCGATCGCGAGATCGACCGGATGCGCGAGGCTCACGCCAGCCTCGAAGTGGTCGATCGCCCGGCCGAAGAAGGTGACCAGGTCCTGGTCGACTTCGTCGGCTCGCTCGACGGAGTCGAGTTCGAGGGCGGCAGCGCCACCGACCACACGATCGAGATCGGCTCCGGCCAGCTGATTGACGACTTCGAAGAGCAGATCATCGGTGCCAAGCCCGGTGACGAGGTCGCGGTCAACGTGAACTTCCCCGAGGATTACGGCGCAGCCGAGCTGGCCGGCCAGAACGCCGACTTCGCGGTCACCGTCAAGGAGATCCGGGTCAAGCAGACCCCGGAAGCCGACGACGACTTTGCCTCCGACGCCTCCGAGTTCGACACGATCGAGGAGCTGCGTGCCGACATCGCGGAGAAGCTGGGCGAAGCGGCGGAGCAGCGGATCGAGCAGGACTTCCGGGTCGCTGCCGTCGACGCCGCGGTAAAGAACGCCAAGGTCGGGATTCCCGAGGACATCCTTCGGGCCCGGGGCGAGGAACGCTGGGACCGCGTCGAGCGGCAGATGGCCCAGCAGGGCATGAACCCCGACACCTACCTCCAGATGCAGGGCAAGACCCGCGACGAGATCATCGACGAGTCACTCGATGACGCCGACCAGGAGATTCGTCGTGAGGCAGTCCTGGTCGCGGTGGCCGACGCCGAAGGAATCGAAGTCACCGACGAGGAAATGGCCGAGGAACTCGAGCACGCTGCTTCACACGAGCGCACCACCGGTGCCAAGCTCCTCGAACGCCTCAAGCGTGACGGCCGCCACGAGATGGTCATCGCCGACATCAAGGTCCGCAAGGCGATGGACGTGATCGCCGAGACGGCCAAGGCGACGGAAATGTCCGCCAAGGATGCCGCGAAGAAGCTCTGGGGCATCGGCGACGACGAGGACGAAGCCGAGGAGAAGGAAGCCGAGGATTCGACCGAAGAAGCGAAGAAGGACTCAGAAGAGTAGGAGACCTCCTTGCCTCAACGCATGGATGCGGGAAGCGAGGAGGTTCTTGACCCTGTTGCTGGTGGTTGCGGTCTCCTGACGTTCGGGGCGGTCATTCTGATCGCCTCGTTCTTCATGGACCGGGCCGACGACTACTTCTACGAGGTAGCCGACAACCACCTGCTTCAGTATTCGGTCTTCGGACCGGTCTTCGCGGGTCTGCTCGTCGCAGCCGTTTTCCTGGTGTTCTTCAGCCTGAAGAAGCGGGGGCCGATCGGCCCGGTCCTGCTGCTCCTGATTTCGCTGACGCTCCTCGCGATGACGATCATCGCGTCGAAGCATCTCGGCCTTCACCCCACTGACATGGGCAATCTCGACAACGAGGCCGATCCCGGAACGTTCGTTTCGATCGCCGGATCGGGGCTCATGGTCCTCGGATCCCTGATCGCCGTCGGGGGTGCAATCGGGCGTTCCCGTACCTGACGGCGCCTGAAACGGGCCGGTGTACCCGGCTCTATAGGATTGCCGGCATGAGTCCACTTGTCCCCATGGTCGTTGAACAGACCTCTCGCGGAGAGCGTTCGTTCGACATCTATTCCCGGCTCCTCAACGAGCGCATCATCTTCCTCGGCACCGGTGTGAACGAGGACATCGCCAACCTGGTGGTGGCCCAGCTGCTTCACCTCGATGCGGAGGACCCCGAGAAGGACATCAGCCTCTACATCAACTCGCCCGGTGGTTCCGTTTACGCCGGTCTCGCGATCTACGACACGATGCAGTTCATCAAGCCCGATGTCCAGACCATCTGCGTCGGCATCGCGATGAGCATGGGCGCCCTGCTGCTGGCTGGCGGCGCGGCCGGCAAGCGGATGTCGCTGCCGAACTCGAAGATCCTGATCCATCAGGTCTCCTCCGGCTTCCAGGGTCAGGCGACCGACATCGAGATCCACGCCAACGAGATCATCGACACGCGCAGCCGCCTCGACAAGATCCTCGCCAAGCACACCGGCCAGGATCTCGAGAAGATCACCCACGACACCGAGCGCGACTATTTCATGAGCGCCGAAGAGGCCACCACCTACGGCCTGATCGACCGGGTCATCGAGCATCGGTAAGCGGTCCATCACCAGCTTTTCCGGAGCCGTCGCCATCCTGGCGGCGGCTCTGCTTTTTGCAGGGCCAATTACGGCGTCCGGCGCCACTCCCGAGCGGAAGGCAGTGAGGGAGAGCGGGATCCGCTCTTTCAAGGGAGGGGTCACGCCGAACGACGCGATTCCGTTTTCGGTCGAACCGATCCGTTTCCATCTCCGGTTCCAGGGAGACGCGCCGCTCCGACTCTCGATCAGAGTGAAACGCCTCGGCGACGGGAAGACGATCCGTCGTCTTCTCCGGGGACCGCTCGCGCCCGGACGCTGGCACCACTTCAACTGGAACGGTCGAACCCAGGGTGGTCGACTGGCCCCGGCGGGCCGCTACAGGGTGGTCGCCGGTCCGATCGGTGGACCGCTTCGCTCGCTCGGGCGCATTCGGCTCCACAGCCACCAGTTCCCGGTCGACGGACCACACGGCGCCCGCGGCTACATCGGCGAGTTCGGTGCGCCGCGAGTCGACAGTCGCACCCACGAAGGGTTCGACATCACCGCTGCCTGCGGCACACCCCTGATCGCCGTGCGGGCCGGGACGGTTCTCAAGAGGGCGTTCGACCCGGAGCTCTATGGCAACTTCGTCGTGGTGAAGGGCGAGGGGGAGAGGCGGACCTACAAATACGCCCACCTGAAGTCACCGGCCCCGGCGCGCCGGGGCC
Source organism: Actinomycetes bacterium (assembly GCA_023436605.1). GTDB lineage: Bacteria > Actinomycetota > Thermoleophilia > Solirubrobacterales > 70-9 > 67-14. Next base: position 4,511 of record JAEZIQ010000009.1, read on the forward strand.
AGCGAGTCCGGGCGGGGCGCCGAATCGGTTCTGTCGGTCTGACCGGCAACGCGGCCGGTACGCCTTGTCATCTCCACATTGAGATCCGGACCAGGGGTCGGCTCCTGGACCCGCAGCCCCTCCTGCGGGCTTGGGACTGGTAGCGAGACCCGAGAAACTGCCGCTGATTCCGGCTAGCTTCGGGCGGCGAGCGATCTGGCGCAGTCGACGAAGGTTTCCTCGACCGGGCGGGTCTTGATCCCGAGCACGTTCTCGGCTCTCGAGGTGTCGAAGTCTGAGCGCCGGCCGATGTCCTGGACCAGGGCACGGGCACCCGGGTCGAAAATCGACATGATCCGGACCATGAATTTCGGGGCGGTACGGGTCGGAGCTTTCGCTGCCAGGTCCGGCACCTTCTCGCGGAGAATCCCGGACACCTCGATCAGCCAGCGGAAAGGACCCGAAGCGATGAAGCGCTGTCCACCGGCCTCGGGCTTTTCCATTGCCGCGATGTGGGCGGCGGAGACGTCACGCACATCGACCCAGCTGAAGCCGATCTTCGGCACCGCCGGCATCCCGTCGAGCAGGCGCTGGATGCCTTCGAGTGAAAACGAGTCGTCATCCGGCATCACCGGGCCGAGAATCGCGCTCGGGTTGATCACCGCCAGTTTTTCCCGCTGGCCGCGCTCGTCCACCAGGTTCCATGCCGCCTGTTCGGCCAAGGTCTTTGACTGCGGATAGGCCGCTACGGCGCTGACGTCGGTCCAGTCATCTTCGGTAAACGGCCGGTCCTCCTGCCGGTCGCCGCCACGGATTGCAGCCACCGAGGACGTCATCACAATTCGCTCGACACCCGCGTCCAGGGCAGCGCCGATCACCCGGGTGGCACCCTCTACCGCCGGTTTGATCAGCTCCTGGGGATCCTTGGGTTTGCCGGGAGGGAAGGGGGACGCGATGTGGAGGACGTACCGACACCCAGCCACCGCTTCGGTCCAGCCCCCGTCCGAAGCCAGGTCGGCTTCGAAGAACTCGATACCGGCCGGGCGGCCGAGCTCGTTCGAGATGTTCTCCTCGATTCGGGGGCCCTTGGTCGCGCTTCGGACCGTGGTCCGGACTTCGTACCCCCGTTCAAGCAGGTCGATGATTGCCCGTCCACCAAGGAAGCCGGAGCCTCCGGTGACCAGGACCGTCCCCTTCGCACCACCAGTTGCGGTCATGTGCGCACTCTAGTCTGCCGACCATGAGCAGATTGATAGATCTTTCGGCCCCGATCGAACCGGGACCCGAAGGAGCCCCCGATGTTGTTCGCGTCGACGTTGAATTCACGCCGCATGAAGCCGGGGCAAGGCAGATCGCGGAAATGTTCGGCGTCGGCCCCGAACTGCTGCGGGACGGCGAGGGCTGGGCGGTCGACACCTTCACGCTGCTCGGCACCCACAGCTCGACCCATGTCGACGCTCCCTGGCACTACAACTCGACGATCCAGGGCAAACCGGCTGAGACCATCGACCAGCTGCCCCTCGACTGGTTCTTCCGGCCGGGCTTTCTGCTCGACTTCCACGATCGCGCCGACGGCGAGGTGATCGACACCGCTGACATCGAAACCGAGCTCGACCGGACCGGACACCAGATCAGCGAACGCGACATCTGCCTGGTCCGTACCGGCTGCGACCAGTACCTGGGCACCGTCGAGTACATGGCCCACGGTCCCGGTGTGTCCGCCGCCGCGACCCGCTGGCTCTACGACCGCGGCGTGCGGGTCATGGGAATCGACGCCTGGGGCTGGGACCGTCCGCTCTGGATGCAGGCCGAAGAAGCGAAGGAGAAGGGGGAGACCGGGATCTTCTGGGAGGCCCATCAGGCCGACATTCCCTTTTCGCAGATCGAGCGGCTCGCCAACCTCGATCAGTTGCCTTCGACCGGATTCACGGTCGCCTGCTTTCCCCTCAAGCTGGTCGGCGGCTCAGCCGCCCCGGCCCGGGTGGTTGCAGTTCTCGACGGAAACGGGCGCTCGGTTAAATACACCGGTGTCATGACCCGGTCA
>JAEZIQ010000115.1 GCA_023436605.1 Actinomycetes bacterium
CGGTCGGCGTCGAGGTCGGCGTCGGGCACGACCACGGCGGCACCTGCCTCGGCCATCCAGTTCGCGTTGGCGGTCTGGTGATCGCCGGTCGCGAAGGGATAGGGCACCAGGACGGCCGCTCGACCGAGGGCGGCAAGCTCGAAAACCGAGGCCCCGGACCGGGCCAGGGCCAGATCGCTGGCGGCGATCCCGTCGCCCATGTCTGGCTCGTACTCGAGCAGCGTGTAGCCGTCCTTGTTCGATGCTTTATCCAGTCGCTCGCGGAGTTGACCGTAGTCGCGGGAACCGGAAACGTGGACCACGTCGAAGTCCCGGTCGGGACGCTCGGCCAGTGCCTCGATCGCGGCGAAGTTGACGCTGCGGGCACCCTGGCTGCCGCCCATCACAAGTAGGCAGCGGGCCTGGGGTGAGATCCCGAACCTGGCCCGTGCCCTGGCCCGGTCGGCGTTCAGCACCGACCTTCCGACCGGCCGACCGGTGATCCGCACGTTCTCGCCGCTAACCCCGTCTATCTCGAAAGCCAGACAGAGCCGGTCGGCCCGCCTGGCCAGAAGCCGGTTGGCGAGTCCGAGATGCCGGTCGGCCTCGGTCAGGACCAGTGGCAGTTTCAGCCTGCGGGCGGCCACACCGGCCGGTCCGGCCACGAAACCTCCCCCGCCGACCACCGCGTCGGCACCGCGCGACCTGATCAGCTTGCGGGCCTTCGGTACCGCCCCCGCGGCCTGAAAAACGGCACGGGCCGCCTTGACCGGGTTCTTCCGGTCTATCCCGGAGAGGTCGAGCAGGTCGACCTCGTAGCCGGCCTTCGGCACCAGTTCGGCTTCGAGCCGGCCCCGGGCGCCGAGGAAGGAAACCCTGACCCCTCTATCTCGAAGCTCGTCGGCTATGGCGAGGGCTGGCACCACGTGCCCCGCCGTACCGCCTGCCGCTATCACGACGTTGGGCACTGGATGTCCTTTTTTCCGTTCTTCTTTCGCCATCACCTTCGATCAGGCGCAGTCTTGCATTCCGGCCCGGCCCGCCGCCCGAGACCGGTTTGCGCAGGGTCGCGGCCCGTCCGCCCCGGGCCACGTTGAGGATCAGCCCGATCGAGATCAGGCTGACGATCAGGCTGTTGTTCCCGTACGAAACGAGGGGCAGCGGCACTCCGGTCAGGGGAGCCATCCCCATCACCGCGTAAAGGTTGATGAAGGCCTGGATCAGGATCAGGCCGGTCAGGCCACCAGCCAGAATCCGGCCGTAATCGTCCTTGGCCTTGCGCGCGATCTGGAACCCGGCGTAGCCGAGCAGTCCGTAAACGAGGATCAGGGCAAACATTCCGAGGAAGCCGAACTCCTCGCCGATCACGGCGGAGATCATGTCGGTGTGGGCTTCCGGCAGATAGAAAGCTTTCTGCACCCCGTTGCCGATGCCGACCCCGTCAAAGCCACCGGACCCGATCGCGATCTTGGCCTGGATCACCTGAAAGCCGTTTCCGGTCACGTCGCCTTCCGGATTGAGGAAGGTGAGCAGACGGTCTCGCCGGTAAGGCGCGATCAGGGCGAAGATCATCGCTACGACTCCAATCCCTCCCGCCAGCAGGCCGAGATCGCGCGGTCTCGCCCCAGCCGCGAACAGGGTCACGAAAACCGCGAAAACGGCGACCATCGCCGACCCCATGTCGGGTTGGGCGAGGACCAGGAGCAGGGCGAGGCCGGTCATCAGAAGGTAGGGACGCATCTCCCTGATCGAGCGCAGCCGGTCGGGCCGGTCGGCCAACAGGTGGGCTCCGTAGAGGACCAGTCCGAGCTTGGCGAACTCGGCCGGCTGGATCTGGACCGGCCCGAAGATGAACCAGCCCCTGGTTCCGTTGATCGCCGCCCCGACGAAGAGCACCGCGAAGAGGGCGATCAGGCAGCCGATCATGAAGTTCGGGGTCAGTTCGCGGAAGCGGCTAAGTTTGCCCCGCATCACGAACCACATCAAGAGCAGCCCGATCGTCACCGCGACCACGGTCTTCTTGAGGTAGAAGGTGCTGCTGGCGAGGCTGCCGTCGCTGAGGATGCGGCTGGTCGAACTGGCCGAGAAGACCATGACCACCCCGAAAGCGAGCAGGATCATGGTCGCGGTCAGCAGCAGGCTGTACTCGGTGGAATAGCCGCTCCTGGAGGTTCTGGCCGGCCGCAGCGCGCTGCCCCCGCGGGAGGAGGGCTTGCTCTTGCGACTTACCTTCCGACCCTTGCGTCGGCGCTCAGACATCGAGCTCCTCCACCAGTTTGCGGAACGCGTCGCCACGGTCCTCGTAGTTCTTGAACTGGTCGAAGCTGGCACAGGCCGGAGAGAGCAGCACTGCTTCACCGGGAACCGCTGCCCCGGCCGCCTCCGATACTGCGGCCTCGAGGTCCTCGCAGTAGCGGACGATCTCCACCCCGGCCGGTTCGAGGGTCCGGCCAATCTCGTCGGCTGTTTCGCCGATCAGGTAGATCCCGCGGCAGTGTTCGGCAACCGGACCGGTCAGCCCGTCGAAGGGCTCGCCCTTGGCGCTGCCGCCGAGAATCAGGTGAAGCCTGCGATCCGAGGAACTCAGCGCGGCGAGGCTGGCATCGACGTTGGTCGCCTTCGAGTCGTTGATGAAGATGACCCCTTCGATTTCCGCCACCGGCTCGTAGCGGTGGGGAACCGGCGGAAAGCTTCTCAGCCCGGCGGCGACCTCTTCGACGCTCAGGCCGAAGGCCAGTGCCGCGGCGGCACCCGCCATCGCGTTGGCCACGTTGTGGAGCCCGATGATCTGCATTTCCCCCACTTCGACCAGCGGCTCCCCGTCGGCGAGGATCCTTTCGCCGTCGAGCGTGATCTGGGCACCCTCGGCACCCTCGGTCGAGAAGCGGATCGCGGATGCGGTGGTCGTCGTGGCCGAGACTGCTGGATCGTCGGCGTTGAGGATGGCCACGTCGCCCTCGACCTGGTTGGCGAAGATCCTCGCCTTGGCCTCCCGGTAGGAATCCATGGTCCCGTGACGGTCGAGATGGTCGGGGCCCAGGTTGAGGAAGGCCGCCACCTCGGGCGAGAACTCAACCGAGTCCTCGAGCTGAAAGCTGGAGCATTCACAGACCACGGTGCCGACTTCCTCCCCGGCCATCGATTCGAGTGCGACCTCGCAGACCGGGTGGCCGACGTTGCCGGCCGCCGAGACCGCCCGGCCGGCGGAGCGGAAGAGATGGGCTGTGAGTTCGGTTGTGGTGGTCTTGCCGTTGGTGCCGGTGATCGCCACGAAGGGCGCCTCGAACATCCGCCAGCCCAGTTCGAGTTCACCGATCACCTCGAGCCCGCGGCGGGTCGCTTCGCTGATCACTTCGGCCGATTCGGGGACACCCGGGCTCTTGATCACCGTGGCGATTCCCTCGAGTCGGTCGAGTCCGTCCACGGAAGTTTCAAAGTCGATGCCCGATTCGCGCAGAACCTCAAGCCCTTCAGGGTCCCCGGAGTCCACCCCGAAAACGGCTTGGCCATGGGCTTTCAGGGCCCTTGCCGCAGCCACTCCGGAACGTGCCAGCCCAACCACCAGAAAAGGCCCTTGGGGAAGCGGCGGCCGGGCCTTCGATGAGCGGACATACTCCACTCAAGAGTCTTCCCCACCCGAACCAAAAACCCTGCCCCGAAGCCACAAACTCATCACGGTGAAGCAGGACTGCGACCGATTCGGTCACAAAACTGCTTCACCAAACCTCAGCGGGTGGATGCCAGGGACCCCTTCCGGTCGCTGGTTCCTGGTCCGCTACCTGCCGATGGAGTGCTGGTAGATCGCGAACCCAATGCCGCTGCATACCGCGGCGATGATCCAGAAGCGGAGCATGATCTTGGTTTCGGACCAGGCCATCATCTCGAAGTGATGATGGAGGGGAGCCATCATCAGAACCCGGCGGCCGAAGGTCTTGAACGAGAAAACCTGGACCAGCACCGAAAGCGCCTCGATCACGAAGATCCCGCCGATCAGGATCAACAGGACCTCGGTCTGGGTCAGGACTGCGAGCGCGCCGATGGCGCCACCTAACCCGAGCGATCCTGTGTCCCCCATGAAAATCGTCGCCGGGAATGCGTTGAACCAGAGGAAGCCGATACAGCCTCCGACCAGACAGACCGAAAACAGGGCGAGGTCATGCTGCCCTACCGTGACGTAGGAGATCGCGGTGTAGGTGAGTAGCACGATCGCACTGGATCCCGCGGCCAGACCGTCCAGGCCGTCGGTCAGGTTCACCCCATTGGTCGCTCCGGCCAGGACCAGGAAGACGAGGATGAAGTAGGCAACCGGCCCGATGTCCCAGGTGATGTCGGCGATCCGGAAGTGGACCACCGGTTCGAGTCCGACTTCGTGCCGGGCTACCCACCAGAGAATCAGCGCGAGCAGGACCTGCCCCAGCAGCTTGTAACGGCCCGGCAAGCCCAGCGACCGGCGCTTGATGATCTTGATGTAGTCGTCGGCGAACCCAAGCGCGGCGCAGCCGAGTGCCACGCCGAAAACTGTCATCGCCGCCGCATCCCGCTCCGAGAGGACCAGGAAAGGCACGATGATCGAGGTGAAGATGATCAGCCCGCCCATGGTCGGCGTGCCGGCTTTGGTCTGGTGGCCGGCCGGGCCTTCTTCGCGAATGTGCTGCCCGAACTCCCGGCCACGCAGGAACTCGATGAAACGCGGCGAGAGGAAGAGACAGATGAGCATCGAGGCCATCGCCCCGATCACGATTTCGCCCATCAGGCAGCGCTCCCTTCACCGGATGGCGATGCGTGGCTGGCGGTGACCAGCTCCGTGACCTTCTCGAGTCCGGCTGCGCGCGACCCCTTGACCAGGGCAACGGTGTCCGGCCCGAGTCGTTCCTTGAGCAGGCGGGCCGCCTCCTCCGGGTTACCGGCCTTCAGGTCGGGGTCGTAGGAACGAGCCAGATCCCCCACTCCGATCACCTCGATGTCGAGCTTCCGGGCGAAAGCACCGATCTCTTCGTGGAAGCGGACCTCGTCGGGGCCGAGTTCGGCCATCAGCCCGAGCACCGCCAGTTTGCGGGGTCGCTCGATCTGAGCCAGGTACTCGAGGGCGGCACGCATCGACACGGGATTCGCGTTGTAACAGTCGTTGATGATGAGACCACGCTCGCCGAGGTCGATGTGCTCGTTGCGAAACCGCGAGAAGGCGATCCCTTCGGTCCTCGCGGCAAGCTCGGCCGGCGTGAATCCCGCGGCGATGCCGGCCGCGATCGCAGCCAGCGAGTTGAGCAGGTTGTGTGGCTCCGCAAAGGGGAATTCGAAGATCTGCTCGCCCTGCAGAGTGGCGATCCGGGCCTTGGTCGCACCCGCGGTCACCTCCTGATCGAGTACGCGGACGTCACCATCACCTCCGAAGCGAACCAGTCCCGGTACTCCCTCGACGTGCGGTTCGAGATGCCCGGCTTCAAAGGGGACGATCATCACTCCGTCGGGCTTCAGGCCTCGGATCAGCTCCGCCTTCGCGGCAGCCACCGCTTCGATCGAGCCGAGCAGCTCGACGTGGACGGGACCGACGTTCGTGATCACGCCGATGTCCGGTTCCGCGATCGTCGCCAGCTCGGCGATCTGGCCTTCACCCCGCATCGCCATCTCGAGGACCAGGGTTTCGGTTCCGGCCGGGGCCTCGAGGACGGTCAACGGCAGCCCGATCTCGGTGTTGAAGTTCTCGGCCGAGGCGTGAACCTGCCCTGGCAGCAAAGCTCTGGTTATGTCCTTGACCGAGGTCTTGCCGACCGATCCGGTGATCCCGATCACCGTTGCGTCCAGTTCGCGGCGCCAGGCGCGGGCCAACATCTGGAGGGCGAGCAACGGATCCTCGACGGTGAAGACGAACGATCCCGAATCGGCGAGTTCGCCGGCCCGTTCGGGGGCCACGACCGCACCCCAGGCTCCGGCCTCCAGCGCTCCGGCGGCATGCTCGCCACCATCGGTCGCACCGGAAGTCAGACCGAAAAAGAGCTCCCCGCCGTCGATGTTCCGGGAGTCGATCTCGGCCCGGACAGGCACTCCTCCCGACCCCCGGGAAACCACCTCCGCACCCATCGCGGCGGCCATCTGTTCAGTGGTCAGCTCGATCACGCTGACTTCCCGGCGAGCTCGCGCAGATGCCTGCGGGCGACGTCACGGTCGTCAAAGGGGATCTTCCTGCCGTTTTCGAACTCCTGGCCCTGCTCGTGTCCCTTGCCGGCGATCACCACGGTGTCGCCCGGCCCCGCTTCGCGGATCGCCAGGCCGATAGCGGCGTCCCGGTCCTGTTCGACCAGCACCGACTCACGGTCTTCGATTCCGGCCAGCACGTCCTCGATGATCGCGGCGGGATCCTCGGAGCGGGGATTGTCGGAGGTGATCACCGCAAGGTCGGAAAGCCGGGCTCCGGCCGCCCCCATGAGCGGGCGTTTCGCCTTGTCACGGTCGCCGCCGGCGCCGACAATCGCGATCAGCCGGCCGGGGGTCAGGTCACGGGCAGCCCGCAACACGTTCTCGACCGAGTCAGGGGTGTGCGCGTAGTCGACCAGCACAGCGAAGTCCTGTCCTTCGTCGATCGGCTCGAACCTGCCCGGAACCCGTCCGGCGTCGGCCAGTCCGGCAACGGCCTCATCGGGATCGACGCCGAGCGCGATCGCGCCAGCCAGGGCGGCCAGCGCGTTGGCCACGTTGAAGCTGCCCGGCAGACCGGTTCGGACCGCGAACTCCCCATGCTCGGTCTGGACCGCGAAACTGGCGCCGGAAGCGTCGAAACTCACGTCCAGAGCCGAGTAGTCGGCGGCCTGCCCGCTCGCCGAGTAGGTGAGGCAGTCGAACTCGGTGGCCAGCCGCTGGCCGTACTCGTCATCGACGTTGACGATCGAGGCTCCCGGTCCGGCGGCGAAAAGCAGCCGCTTGGCCTGAAAGTAGTCCTCCATGTCGTCATGGAAATCGAGATGGTCCTGGGTCAGGTTGGTGAAGATCGCGAGGTCGAAGTCGATCGCATCGGCGCGGTGCATCACCATCGCGTGGGAGGAAACCTCCATCACGCAGGCTTCGTCACCGGCGTCGAGCATCCTCCGGAAGGAAGCCTGGAGATCGATCGCTTCGGGGGTAGTACGCACCACGTCTTCTTCAACGCCACCCACCACCTGCTTGACGGTGCCCATCAGTCCGCTTGGCAGCCCGCCGAACTCGAGGATGTCCCGCAGCAGGAAAGCCGTCGTCGTCTTGCCGTTGGTACCGGTGATCCCGGCCAGCTTCATCTCCGTGGTGGGGTCGCCGTTGAAGGTCGCGGCGATCGGCGCCATCGCGGCCCGGGCGTCCGGAACCAGCAACTGGGGCACGTCGAGGTCAAGCCTGCGTTCACAGACCAGGGCAACGGCACCGGCTTCGACCGCAGCAGCGGCGAAATCGTGTCCGTCACTCGCCAGTCCCCGAACACAGAAGAAAAGTGCTCCCGGTGTGACTTTCCGGTTGTCGAAGGCAAGCGAAGCTATGTCGGTTCCCGGGTCGCCGACAAGGTCGGACGAGGCCAGATCCCGGGCAAGTTGGTCCAGCCGCATGCTCAGGATTCTAGAGTCGGGCGGGGTCGGACCGCCCTCCGTGGACACCCGCCCCTTCCTCTCACGTCCACGAATGGAAGGAAGGGGCTCCGTCAAGCGATTCACTGATCTGTGGGAACACCGAGGTAGGGCAGCGTGAAGGCAGCCAGCTCTCCGAATCCGGGGGCCGCGGCTTCGGCGCCGGTGTGACCGTTCTTCGGTTCGTTGACCATCACCGAAACCACGATCGCCGGGTCGTCGGCCGGAGCGACCCCCATGAACGAGGCGACGTAGCGGGTGTCCGAGTAGCCGGTTTCTGTTGCGATCTGGGCCGTACCGGTCTTGCCGGCCAGCGTGTAGCCGGGCACTTCGACCTCGGAAGCCGTGCCGCCCGGCGCGAGCACTCCCTTCAGCATGTCCCTGACTTCGTCGGCGACCTTCGGTGAAATCACCCTGCGGCCCTTGTCTTCGGGGACCTCTTCCCCGCCGATCTTTTCGATCAGTCGGGGCGTCCTGAGGATGCCTCCATTGGCGAGCGCGCCGTAAGCCTGCACCATCTGCAGCGGGGTAACGGCGAGTCCCTGGCCGATCGGCAGGTTGCCGATGGTCGAACCCGACCAGTCCTTGTAGGGCAGGACGATTCCTCGTTCCTCCCCGGGATAGTCGATCCCGGTCGGTTTACCGAAGCCCCAGCGGTTGATCCACTTGCTGAACTTCCGGCCGCCGATCTCGAGTCCGATCGTCACCGCACCGACGTTCGAGGACTGGGCGAGGATGCCGCCGACGTCGAGGGTCACGGTCCCCCGCGGGTGGCTTTCCTCGATCGTCCGGTCGTAGATCTGGATTGACGGAGCGAGCGTGAAGGTGCTGGTCGGAGTGACGGTTCCGTCCTGAAGCGCGGAAGCGACCGTGAATGCCTTGAAGGTCGAGCCGGGCTCGTAGGTGTACGAAGTACCGACGTTGAGCAGGTCCTCGGGCTCGGCGTTGCCGAGGTCATCGGGGTCGAGCGGTGGCCAGTTCGCCATCGCGAGGATGTCCGAGCTGCGGGCATCCATCACGATTGCCGAAGCGTTGACCGGATCGTGGTAATCGCCGATCTCGGCCAGCACTTCTTCGGCTTTCGCCTGGATCGTCGCATCAAGCGTGAGCTGCACGGACTCGCCGTCTTCGGCGTCGCGGACGTTCTCGAAGCTGATCGGATCACCGAGCGCGTCCTTGACCAACCGCTGCTCTCCGTTGACGCCCTGCAGGATGGTGTCCTTGCCGGCCTCGATCCCCGACAGTCCCTCGCCCTCGTCGCTGACCGCGCCGATTACCTGGGAAGCGATGTTGCCCTGCGGCCTTACCCGCAGCGTGTCGGGAACCTGTCCGATTCCCTCCAGCTCCAGTTTCTCTACCGCCCGGGCCTTCTTCAGGTCAACCTTGCGATCCACGTAGGAGAAGCCCCCGGGTTGAGTGATCGCATCCAGCACTTCGTCCTCGTCGGTATCAAGCGCCTTGGCGACCGCTTTGGCCTCCGCCGGCGGATTCTTGATCTGGTACGGGGTCGCGTAAATAGTCGCGCCCGGTTCGGAGCCGGCCAGAGGCTGGCCGTTCCGGTCGAGGATCGAACCGCGCAGACCCGGCACTTCGATGATGTCCTCCTGCTGACTTGTTGCCTGCGAGGCCAGCGAGTTGCCCTGCACCACCTGAAGCAGAAAAGCCCGGGCGAATAACCCGAGCAGCAAAGCCAGCGTGATCGCGAACAGCAGTCCGGTCCGCTTTTCGAGCCGCCGAACTCTCATCAGCCTCCGGCCGCCAGGCGTTCGGCGGCCGCCGAGTAATCGCTCGGCTTGAAAGAGCGGTAGTGAATCGCGTCGGGTTCGGGCAGCAGCATGCCTTCGGCTTCGGCCTGCGACTGGACCCTGGGCATCGCGAGGGCGGCAGTCTGGGAGGACTTGAGGATCGCGTTCTGGCGCTGGATCGATTCGATCTGGGTCTCCAGCCTGCTCGCGGTCGAGCCGTAGCTGACCGTGACAACGTTGATTGCCACCGTGAGGAGCAGCAGGGCGCCGATCGCGAGGATCCAGCGGCGGCCGGTAGAAACGGTCCGGACCAGGCCGGATTCGGGAAAGTGGGAAACCGCGTGAGCGCTCTTGCCGATCAGACGCAGGCGGGACTGTTGCCGGCGGGCACCGGTGTGACGGCGCGTCCCGGGCCGGTGGCGCGGAATGCTGCGGCGGGCCGGCGAGCGGGCGGGCAGCACGGGGACTGTGCGGGCGGGAGCACCCATCAGCGGGCCTCCTCCCTTTCGGCCAGCTTCAGCGCCCCCCGCAAACGGGCAGAGCGGGCCCTCGGATTGGCCGCCAGTTCGGCCTCGTCGGCCGAGATCGGCTTGCGGGTGAGGACTTCAGCCTCGGGCTCGTGACCGCAGACGCAGACCGGCAGCTCGGGCGGACAGGTGCAGCCGGTGGCGAGATCGTTGAAGAAGCGCTTGACCCGCCGGTCCTCCAGCGAATGGAAGGAGATAACCGCCATGCGGCCGCCAATCTCCAGCGTGTCCCAGGCGATCGGCAGGGCAGCGTCGACCGCCTCTAGTTCACCGTTAACGGCGATGCGAAGCGCCTGGAAGCTGCGACGGGCGGGGTGTCCGGATCCGAACCGGGCGGCGGCGGGCATGCCGGCCTTGATCGCTTCGACCAGATCGGAAGTAGTCCGGAGCGGGCGACGGGCGACGATCTCCCGGCTGATTCCGCCGGCGTAGCGTTCCTCGCCGAGCTCACGGAGCATGTGGCTTAGCTGCTGTTCGGTCCAGGTGTTGAGGATCTCTTCGGCGGTCAGGCTCTGGCGCGGATCCATCCGCATGTCGAGCGGTGCCTCATGTGAGTAGGAGAACCCGCGTTCGGCGGCATCCACCTGTAGTGATGACATCCCAAGATCCATGTACAGCGCGGATGCCCGAAACCCTTCATTTTGCAGGGATTTCAGAGCGAGGCTGAACTCCGCGGCAAGAAATCGGGTCCGGCAGGGGGCACTGGCGGCAAACTCCTGGAAGTGAGCCTGGGCGACCGGGTCGCGGTCGATCGCGACCAGGGTGCCTTCCGGGCCGATCCGCTCGGCGATCATCCGGGCGTGGCCACCGGCGCCGAAGGTGCAGTCGACCACGGTCTCCCCCGGCTGGGGCCCGATCAGGTCGACGAGCTCCGGAGCGAGGACGGAAAGGTGGCCGCGAGGGCCCTGCTCGGGACGGTCCGGAATCTGTCGGTAGTCGCTCACCTTGGCTCCGATCGGGGCGAGCCGCACGGCGGCGCTCACTCTCCGCCTCCGGCCAGGTTCTCGGCAACTTCGGGGAACTGCCCGAGCAGCTCTTCGTTCAGCTTGGCCCAGGCCTCGGCATCCCAGATCTCGATGTAACTGCCGGCTCCGACCACGGCACAGGCGGAATCGATCCCGGCCACCTTCTTGAGTTCGGCCGGGATGCGAATGCGCCCCGCCGAGTCGAGGTCACCCTCGTCGGCAGTGGCGTTGATCATGCGGCGCAGGTTCCGGGCGTCGGCGCCAAAGGGGCTGTGGGGAGCGACGTAGCGCTCTTCCATCGCGTCGAAGTCCTTGGTTGCGTAGAGCCAGAGGCAGGCATCCGGTCCCTTGGCGAGAACGTATCCGTCGTCGAGTGCGGCGCGGAACTTGCGGGGCACCGTCAGGCGGTCCTTGGAGTCGAGGCTGTGTTCGTGCTGGCCTCTGAACGCCACCGCTCCTCGTCCTTTCTTGCCTCGCCGTTTGGTTGACCGGGAAAGAGTCGGGCCGGGGTAGTGAGAGCGGGAGGAGCTCCATCACCCCGGCCCATTGGCTTCAACTCGATGGGGAACATACCCCACTTCGTCCCACTTTGCAACACAACCCCCCACATCCCTCCAAAAACTGCAACCGCCATTGCACGGTTGGACGTCCGTACCCACCGCAAACCGGAGCGGACTCGTCCATCCCCTTTGCCCTGTGAGTCCGCAGGTTTCATTGGTCATCCGGGCGGAGACCGGATGACATGCAGATAATCTGCCGCCATGTCCGAAGTCGCCCATGCGAACGCTCTGAGGGGAACAGAGTTCAGGCAGCTGCCGGGCCGACCGAACAAACTCGAGAACGGCTGCGGCTACGTGACCAAAGACCGCAACAGCGCCGATGGCCTCGACGAAACGGTCACCTTTGCTATCACCGTCGCGACCTGCCCCCGCGAAGAAGGTTCAAAATCGTCAGCAGCAACCGAAAGGGAGACAACACAGTGAGCGAAGCACCCGTCCTTCACGCCAATCAGCTCAGGTCGGCGAAGTTCAAGGAACTCATGCGCCTCAAGCGCGCCTGGCTGACGATCACGATTGTCAGTCTGCTGCCGATCCTCTTCTTCGCCGCCGCCGGCGCCTGGTTCATCGGCATTCCGATCGCTGTCGTCGTCGCCCTGATCGGGTTGCTGGTCGTCTTCCTGATCGCCGACAACCGGGCCGAGGATGCCTTCTATGACTCCTACTGCCAGAGTCACGGGCTGACCCGCGTGGGTAACCCCGACATCGGCCAGCTGACCCCGCTACTTCGCAAGGGCGACGAACGCAAGACCGACGAGATCTTTCACGGTGAACTGGCCCCTGGTCTCGAGGGTGATCTGGTGCTCTACACCTATACCGAGGTCTCACGCGACAGCGACGGCGATCGAACGGAGACGAATTACCCGTACACGCTGATTCACGTCGAGATGCCGGAAGTTGTCGCCCACCTGCCTGAACTCCGGGTCCAGAACAAGTTCGGGTTCAAGTTCCTCGAAGGCTTCGAGGACAAGTTCCGCATGAAGCATGAACGGGTCACCCTCGAAAGCGAGGCGATCCGGGACCGCTTCGAGATCTTTGTCGCCAAGGGTCAGGACCCGGTCTGGGTGCGCCGTCTCTTCTCCCCCAGTTTCATCGTCTGGCTGACCGAGAAGCCTCCGAAGAAGTTCGCCTTCGAACTCGAAAACGGCCACCTGGTCGCCTACATTCCCAAACACAAGGACGACGTCGAGGGTCTCGAGGAGATCACCAGCGTCGGCACCTTCGTGGCCCAGCGTCTCAAGGATGAGGCGGCCCAGACTTCTCCTGCGACCGCGCGAGAAACGACCGCCTGAGCATCCTGCTGCACCCAATTTGGGTCAGTAGGTCATATTGATCAGACTGTCGGCGTTGGCGGCAAGAGCCGCGACGATCAGGAGCAGGACCGAGGGGACCAGGATCAGGGCGATCACCAGCTGAATCTTCGGGGCAGCTCTCGCTGCCTCTTCCTCGATCGCGCGCCGTTGATCCTGCCTGAGAGTGGCCGACTGACGGCGAAGTTGTTCCGCCAGTGGTGAGCCAAGGCGGCGGGATCGTTCCAGGGTCGAGACGAAGGAAGTGATCTCGGTCCCTCCCACCCGCTTCCTCAGACCGTCGAGCGCTGCCGACTGACCGCTGCCCCAGGCCATGTCATCACCGGCCCTTGACATTTCTTCAATCAGGGGGCCGCGGCCGGAGCTGGCGAGGTCGAGCAGGCAGCCACCCATCCCACGACCGGTCTGGACCGACACGGCCAGCAGGTCGAGCACATCGGGCAGGGCCGTGACCATTCTGCGGTGCCGCTTTCGCGCCGCCCGTTCGAGCAGGAAGTCGGGCAGGATGAAACCGCCGATCGCCAGCCCCGCCAGGATCAGTGGCGCAAGCCGCCCCGGCAGGACAGCCGTGAACAGCGAGCCGAAGACCATGGCGATCGCGGCCCCGCAACCCTTGGCCAGGAAGACCGTCCGTGGAACCAGCCTTTCCTCGAGACCCGCCCTCCGGATCCGGTCGGCCAGTCCGAATACGTCGACCGGTTCGCGGGCCGGGCGCGCCTTCTCCTCCACGGACTCCTCGTCCCGCAGTATCTCCCGCAGGCCGAAGCCCCCGATCAGCAGTGCGCCCAGCGCAAGCAGAGCGGGTAGCGCGCTCACTCTCGTGATCCCATCAGCTGACCCCGATCCGGGCCAGACGGGAGATCAGGATGAAACCGAAAAGCTGGAGTACCAGCGACAGTCCGACCAGGATCAGAGCCGGAACCGAGGTGACGATCGAGCCGAAGAAGCCGGGTCGGAGCAGTTCGGTGAAAAGCGCCGCCCCGGCCGGCATCGCAACCACCAGGTAGCCGGTGAACCTGGCCTGCGCCGTGGCCGAGCGGGCGTCCTCGGCTACCCGGTCCCGTTCGGCTGCGCCTTCGGCGAAGCGGCGAAGCAGCGCCGCCAGGTCGCCACCGGCCAGCCGCTGGCTGATCAGAGCCGTGGCGAAGGCGTCAACCCGGGCCGACCCGAACCGCGCAGCGAGGTTGCGAATCGCATCGGTGGTCGGGGCGCCGGCCTCAAGTTCGTATCGCATGGTCTGGAACTCGCTCTGGACCGGTCCCTCGAGGGAGGCGGTGGCGGCGATCAGGGCTCCGCGGGGCGAGTGTCCGGCACTGAGGCAGTCGGCGATCGCCCGGGCGACATCGGGAAGTGACTTCTCCACCGACCGCCGGTAGCGCCTTCTGCCCCTTGAGATCAGCCAACCGATCGTCATCGGTGCGGTGATCGCCAGAAGTCCTCCGACCAGAGGTCCGGCCAGCCACCAGCCGCAGACGATCGCCGCGAAGCTGAAGAGGAGGGCGAGCCGGAACCGTTCGTCGGAGGTCGGCAGATAGCCCTCCCGGCGGGCTCGTCTGAGTGGTTCGAGAATCGAGATCAGTGAGGCCCGAAGGCTCTGGCCGTCGCCGTCCGGGCTTTCCGAATCGCCCTCATCCTGTCCCCTGCCGAACGCTTCCCAGAGGGCCGCGACCGCCAGGGCAGCGGCCAGTCCTGCCATCAGCGCCGCGAATCCGGTGCCACTCACCCATCCACCTCCTCGATCCCGGTGACCTTGCGGCCTCCATCGGCGGTGCGGGATATGTGGACGACGAGGTCGATGCCCCGGCGGAGTTGGGCTCCGATCACGTTCAGGGGCAGACCGACATCCGCCATCAGGGCGAGCACCTCGATCCGGGCCAGCGCGTCAGTGGCCGAGCTGGCGTGGACGGTAGAGAGAGCGCCGTCGTGCCCGGTGTTGAGAGCGGTCAGTAGATCCAGCGCCTCCGGTCCCCTCACTTCCCCGATCAGGATCCGGTCGGGTCGCATCCGGAGCGCGTTCTTCAGCAGATCGCGGATCGTGACCTCGCCGCGGCCCTCGATGCTGGGCGGCCGGGATTCCAGCCTGACCACATGCGGCTGGGCCAGACAGAGCTCCGCCGCATCCTCGATCGTCACGATCCTTTCGCCGTGGGCAATGAAGCCGGATAGGGCATTGAGCAGGGTGGTCTTGCCCGAACCGGTTCCCCCGCTGATCAGAATGCTCCGCCGGGCCGCAACCTCTGACTCGAGCCGTTCAGCCTGGCCGCTCGAAAGTGACCCCCACTCAACCAGGTCGGCGACGGTCGGACGGTCACCAGGGAACCGTCTGATCGAGACCGCCGGACCGTCGACCGCCAGCGGGGGAATCACCACGTTGACCCGCGAGCCGTCCGGCAACCTGGCGTCGGCCATCGGACTCAGTTCGTCGACCCGCCTTCCCAGAGGCGCGAGGATCCGCTCGATCGTGTTGCGGAGCTGCTCCTCGTCCTCGAAGCTGACCCCGGCCGGTTCGATCCGTCCCTTCCTCTCGACGTAGACGAGATCCGGGCCGTTGACCATCACCTCCTCGACCGTGCTGTCCTCGAGCAACACTTCCAGAGGACCGAGCCCGGATGCCTCCCGGAGGATCCGCTCGACCAGATCCTCCCGGGCCTCCTCCGAGAGCATTGCCGCCCGCCGCTCGACTTCCCGCCGGATCGCCTCCTCGATCCCTTCCTCCGCGGTCCCCGGACCGGACCGGCGGCGCTCGACCAGGCCCGCCCGTATCTCGGCCGCCAGTTTCCCTCGCGCATCCATCTCAGCCACTCGACGGCGGCAGCACGGTGATCCGCCGGGCGAAGGTCTGGGCGTCGACCAGCCGGATCGCCTGCTCCCTGGTCAGACCGAGCGTGACCTCGGTCAGTCCCGGCCCTGCGTCACTCTGGCCGCCGCGGCCGATCGAGATCAGCGGCACCTTTCTCGCCGCGACGACAGTCGCTCCTCCCCCTCGGTCGTTGTCGGTGGTGACCAGGACATCGACCCGGCCGGTTCCGGTCAGCGCACCCGCCCCGGCGACGGACAACACGACGGCGTGGCGCCCTATGCCCGCCACCGGTCGTTCTGGTTTGTCACTCCCCGGGGGCTTCAGCGCCGGGCCAGTCAGGTAGCTGCCCGCAGGCAGCGGTGCCACCGTTTCCATTCCGACCACCTGGGCCGGGTCGCTGATCGCAGCCGCCGGCATGAACCGGGCCGGCACCTGCCTGACCTCGAAAGAAGTCCGGGCGACCTGCGGTGAGATGCCCTGGCCCGGAGTCAGGCCGCGGGTCAGAACCACCACCGGAGTCAGGTCACCGTAACTCTGGGCAACCGAGGATGAGTAGCCACCGACCAGGGTCACCGCCAGCAGCCCGGCCCCGGCCGCCGCGAGAAGCATCAGGGTGGCCCGCCGCTTCCGGCTCATTGCTTCCTTTCAGGCCTCGATCCCGACCAGGCCGGGCGCCGAGGATTCGGCCCGCGTCAGGCAAGGCAGGACGAGCGTGGCCTTCGAACCTTCGTCTCCCAGTTCGAGCTCGAAGCGTCCCTCGTGTTCGCGGGCAGCGCTTCGGACGACCGCGAGCCCGTGGCCATGCCGTTCGGTCCCTCGCAGCCGGGCAATCACTTCAGCCGGACTTCCGGCTCTCTCTCCGGAGCGACTCTCGCGACCATCGTCGCTGACCTCGATCCGCAGCCGTCTCCCGACCACCAGCGCCCGCACGACGATCCGCGGCCCTCCGTGTTCGATCGCGTTGACGATCAGGTTCTCGATCGCCGCCGAGAGCGAAGCCGGATCACCGGTAACCAGCGCCTCCGGTCCGGTCCAGCGCAACTCGATCCCTCCTCCCACCATCCGGGCCCGGGACTGCCAGCGCCGCACGCAGGCCTCGGTCATCAGCCGGCAGGCGATCGGCTCCAGCCGCACCCGGTCCGGAGCGCCGCCATTCACCTGCCGGTCGACCTCGCCGAGAGCCCGAATCGCCTGCCAGACCGGCAACGCCGGAGTCAAGCGGCCCGGACCAGCGGGCAATGAGAGCGCGATCGCCTGCAGCGGCCGTCTGGCTTCGTGGAGCGCCCGGTTGACCAGGCTGCGCCGGTGGGCCAGCCAGGCCTCCCGCGCACCGATCACGACCAGCGCGGCGATCAGCGGCAACAGATCCGGAAGCCCGACCATCACGGCCCGACCAATCTGTAGCCCACACCTAAGCAATGATCAACATGACTAATTCGTATTCGGGGCGATTTCTCGACACGCGAGAACACGACAACGCCTGACAGACGAACCCTCCCACGCGACCTCTAATCAGCAAGAAACGCCTCGATGTCGCAGGTGACAGAAACCCGTCAAACCCTGTCACCAAGCCAAAACTCGACACTTTCGCGTGTGGTAGAAATCCCGGCCATCTCACCCACAACCGGAGGGCAAGAAATGCAAAACAACATTACGGATCGCAGCCTCGACAAGTTCACCACCGACGCGCCCAAAAGACGAGTCACCCTCGACCGCGCCGCTCAACTCGCCGATCGAGCGATCGAACACGGCCGCGCACGACGGCTCCCCGACGGGCGATTCCGGCCCGGAAACGACATGCGCGCAAGACTCAACCGACACGGCGTCCGCAGCGTGTGCGAACTGACCGAAGCGGATGCCGCCGACCTCGATCGCTGGATCACCCGCTAACTGCCCCGAGAAACAAGAAACCCCCGCCAAATGGCGGGGGAAGCGTTCAAGGGCGCGTCGGGGCCAAACTCTAGAGTTGCCTGCGTGACCACCGCACCGGCAATCGAACCGACGAACTACGGCGAAGTTTTCACGCGCCGGTGGGTCGTCGAAACCCTGCTCGACCTGACCGGATATACCGCCGACAAAGACCTCGGCGCAATCCATCTAGTCGAGCCTTCCTGCGGCTCCGGCGCGTTCCTCGGACCCGCCGTCGAGCGGCTCATTGAAAGCGCCAACCAAACCGACCGTGACCTAAACGACCTCGGCGACGCGATCAGCGCCTACGACCTCCAGGGCGAACACGTCGAAACGTCCCGGCACCTATGCCAGCAGCTACTGACCGGCGCAGGACTAACCGAAACCGAAGCCGAAAGCCTCACCGAGCAATGGGTTGAGCAAGCAGACTTTCTACTCCCCGAGACTGCCACCGACCGGGCTGATGTCGTGATCGGAAACCCACCCTACATTCGGTATGACGACCTCCCCCCTGCCGTGGCGACCGCGTACCGCGAAACGTGGCGAACCATGAAGGGGCGCGGCGATATTTACGTTGGATTCTTTGAGCGGTCCCTCGAACTCCTGTCACCCGAGGGCAAAGTCGGTTTCATCTGCGCTGATCGCTGGATGCGAAACCAGTACGGGGCCGCGCTGCGCGACTTCGTGACCTCGAACTACTCGGTCGAACACCTGTGGACCCTTCACGACGTGGATGCTTTCGAGACGCAAGTCTCGGCGTACCCCGCGATAACTGTCCTCGGACGAAAGCCTCAGGGTCAAGTTGTCGTCGCCGACACCACCAGCCAATTTGGAGCGGCCGAGGCCAAGAACCTCGTCGAAGCGACCCGGAACGGAATCACCGACATCTATTCCGGGCAAGGCGTCGAAGCGCACACAGTTCCGCACTGGTTCACCGGGGCCGAGCATTGGCCGAGCGGACCTCCGGCACGACTCGCCCTGATCGAGCACCTAACCGACCACTTCGAACCGCTACACGACCCGGCGCGAGGAACAAAAGTCTCGATCGGCGTCGCGACTGGAGCCGACAAAGTGTTTGTCACAAAGGACCCGGACACAGCCGAACCCGACCGGATGCTCCCCCTCGCCATGCGACGCGACCTAATGAGCGGCGAGTTCGACTGGCAAGGCAACTATCTGGTGAACCCGTGGGACTCGGACGGGAATCTCGTTTCCCTCGACGAGTACCCCCGGATGGCAACTTACCTGTCCGAACACCCGGCACTCAAAGACCGGCACGTTGCGCGGAAGGCACCGTCGAACTGGTATCGAACGATCGACAAAGTGCACGCGAACCTGACCCCGCGACCAAAACTGCTGATTCAAGATATGAAGGCGCATATCCACCCGGTCCTCGAACCGGGCGGGCACTACCCGCACCACAACCTCTATTACGTTGTCTCGGACGTTTGGGACATGGAGGTTCTAGGGGGACTTCTACTTTCCCGAATCGCGCAAGCGTTCATCGAGGCGTATTGCGTCCGCATGAGGGGCGGCACGTTGCGCTTTCAGGCCCAGTACCTGAAGCGAATCCGGGTTCCGAACCCGGCCTCGATCGACCGCGCGGTCGCCGCCGATCTGACAGAAGCGTTCCGACGCCGTGACGTGGAAGCGGCTACCGACGCGACGGCGCGCGCCTACGGAATCGACCTGGGCGATTACGGAATGACACCGACGAACGGAGACTAGGTGGCAGTCACACGCGAGGACTACGACACTGCGATCAAGGCGTTCTGGAAAGGACGTGACCTCCAAACTCAAAAGAGCGTGGAGTCAGGAAAGCCGAATGTCGGGACGCGCGGGTCCGTTACGGGAGGGCTTCACCTGACCGCGCTTCAAGACCTGATCGCCTCGCAGTTCGAGCCGCTCGAAGCGCTCGGCGCGACTGTCAGAAAGTCAGGGTTTCTCCCGATTCCTGGCTACTACCGGCGAGCTAAGAACTGGGACATAGTGGTCACCCACGGCGACACTCTCGTCGCGGCGATCGAGTGTAAGTCGCAGGTCGGGTCGTTCGGAAACAACTTCAACAATCGGATCGAGGAAGCGATCGGCAACGCCGTTGACCTCTGGCGAGCCTATGAGGACGGCCTGCTCGGAGACACAAAACCGTGGCTCGGATTCGCATTCGTCCTCGAACACGCAGACGGTTCAACCCGGCCAGTTAGTGATCAGGTGAAACCGATCTACCGGCCGGACCCGGTATTCGACAACACGTCCTACACGGACCGTTACGGAATCCTTTTCGATCGACTCGTCCGCGAGCGTCTTTACGACGCGGCCTGCCTGATTAGCAGCGAGAATGGCGAGGGCATATACGACGAACCACTCGAACACGTCTCGACTAAGAACCTAACCGCTGCCATCGCCGCTCGCGTCGCCTACATCGAAGGACTCGCCTAACCGCGCGAGGTCGAACTGGGTGGCCGTAACCGACCGACCCAGCTCGACCCCGGCGAAGCTAACTACCCGTCGTAGGCGCCCGACATGTAGAGCGCGTGCTCGGCGTCCCGCATTGCTTCCTGATCACCCCTCGTCGGAATGAAATCGGCAAGTTCATTCCCTTCGAGCGTCCCTTCAAGGTAGGCGCGGCGTTCATTGAGTACCCGCTGCTTCACCAACGGGGGCCAGAGCTTCGCCATATTGCTGTCCTGCTCGGTCAGGAACCCGCGCACCGCCGATCTAAGTTCACCTCCGCCCTTCGACAAACTCCGGACGGCCCGACCGTCGATCGACGCAGCGGGAGCAACCATCGCGACATGGACTTCGTGAATCCGCTGCCAATCGTCGAGCGCCTCGGCGAGTTCCTCGGCCTTACGAATCACCCGTTTGTTGACATCGAAACCAGCAGAACGAAGCTCCGGCTCTGATAGGAGTTCATCCAAGTTGCGGTCAACGTGCTGCTCAAGCTCGCCGACCGCTGCGTCGATCGCTCGTGAAGCAGCGTCGCGCCGTTCACGCCACGGCTCGGCCAGAGCTTCCTCAGCGGCCTTGAGTGCGGCCTCGGCATCCCTGAGGCGCTTAGTGCGCTTTCCGCCAGACCGCTCCGACTCGAACAAGGCCTCGTCGAGTTCGGACCGCGCATCGGCCAGGTTGCGATCGACCTCAGAGGCGTCGCGCTCAATCTTGTCGAGCCGCTCACGACAGCCCATCACGGTCGCGTGGAGTCGAGCCGCTGTCTTTCCGGCCTCGGTCACCGGTTTCGTAACCGGGAATGCTGAATCGGTAATGCTCATATATCTGCCTTTCGATAGTTGGATGCTTCTGCCTTTAGATGGAGGAACGCGAGGTCGGGCAGGCAGAAGGAACCCGACCCCGCGAGCTAGGCCGCATCGCGCGGCAGAACGGCGCGTCCCCGGATGAAGTGACGGGAACCCCCCAACGTCTCGGCATCACCCGAGACAAACTTGAACGGCGCGACTAGCGCCTCGGGACGCTGTGATCTACAGCGCCGGGAAAATGACGATCGAGCCAGTCCTCAATAACGTCATCGTCGGCCCCTGCGACATGACCCGGCAGTAAGAAAAAGAGACGCGGGTCGTAGCGAAGCCGTGAATCGTGGTTCTCGTCCGGCCGTGAAGGTTCGGGCCGTCGCCGAACGGCTTTCCTCCGACGCCGAGCCATCAGCCTTCCGCCTTCCGGTTGCGCGAGCCGCGCGCAAACCGTCCGTGAAGATCACGTTCGGCGCGGTCCTCGGCTGGATCAGACGGGATACCGAGGAGCGCGGTGAGGCGCGCCCAGGACGCGAGCGCGTCCCGGTGAACCTGTACCGCCGGATGCGGCTTTAACTGACCGAACCGATCGGTCACGATCTGGCCGTCTTTCTTGAGTCGCCTACGCGCCGTATCTGCGACGTCAAGCGACTCAAGGGCGAGGGTCAGAGTTGCGAGTTCCTCATCCTCAAGTTCATACCGCTCAACGACAGACCGCCAAAGGCGACCGGCGCGAGCGCTCAGGTGACCCGGAGCGTCCGGGCAATCGGTAGCAGTCGCCAACGGCGACCCTCCTTTCGGTAGGAAATTAGTGCGGTCTGAAGGACCGCGAATCGGCTCCGCAGAGCCGAATCACACCAAGATTTTTTACTGGCCATGCGGTGGGCACCAAAAACAGCCCCCCTCGCGCCGTCGCCCCTATCGGAAAAAGGTTTCCCCCCTCCCCGGTACTGAAATTGGAACGAGCCGCGAACTACCGGGAAGGTCTAGCTGAACTTGGTCACGCCGTTGCCATGGCAGCAATTGTGAGGCCGAAAATCAACGCAAAGCCGACGGCTGTAACCGTCTTGTCGAAGCATCCGTATTCCTTCACTTCCTTACCAATCGTCGAGGCATAGCCCACAACAAAGGTCATTCCCAGCAGCATCCCGAGCGAAACTCCGGTGGAAAACTTGACAAAGGCGTTCACCTCTTTCCCGCCCAACACCCAGGCCGCTATAAGCATCGTCACGATGGACGTCCAAAGCAGAAGTGCGGCCGATACTTTTGTCGTCTTCTGTTTGTGTTGCGCTTTCTTGTTACTTGCCAGCTTCAGTGGCGTGTCACCGACGAAGACCGCGAGAAGCAGTATCGGAACGCCTGTCAGAAGGGCTGCGTACAACTCGTGCTCTCCCATGCCCGGAACCTAGTGAAGGCTTCGGACAGCTAGAGAATCAGCCCGAGAACGGAACCCCACCGCCGTGGTGGGTTAGCTTCCAGTTTCCGTTCTCGTCTTGGCGCAGACCCGTGGCTTGAACGTTAGCGGTCCCGGCTGCGGTCTGAACCTGACTAAGGATCGGATCGAAGTTCAACTCGGTCGGAGTTGCGAGGTCACTGAACTTGATCGCTAGGGGCTTCTCCGAAACCGTCGGCTCATCGTCTTTCTCGACTTGCGCGATCGTGGCGACGAGGAACAAGAGCGTTACGAATTTGGCCGAGGGATCGGCAAGAAACGGAAGTGATGCTGTGAGTACCCGGCGAATATTCATTTGCCAAGAACACTAGATCTTGCACCGGCCTGCTTGCCGGAACTGACTGTCCGGGCTTCCTGATATCTCTTCCTGGATGGGAGACTCAACCGACGAGAACGTAGTCCCTGAAGCGCAGCTCTGGTACGAAGCTGACTCAGGTGAACTGGACGACGGCTTGTCGGAACTCGATGGGGACTCGGACAGCCATTTCAGAGCGCCGTGGAAGAACGTAGCGGGAATCAGCGCCCTACTTTCGGTGGCCGCGATAACGGCGCTCGCGGTAGTGCTAGTGACACAAGACCAGACGGATTCACTTGCGACGATCGCGCTGGTACTAGCGATCGTCGCCTTTGGACTCCAAATCATGATCTTCGCCGTTCAGACGAGGGCGGCTAGCGAACAGGAGTTGCGCTCTCGAACTCTCCACACCGACACGTCCACGATGTTGAAAGAGATATCGGCGCTCTCGAAGTCAACCGAATGGCTGGTCCGGAACCAAGTTTCAGATCTATTGGAGATGTTTCGGGAAGCAAATAGGCAAACGGCCCTCGACTCCAAGCTTCCTGACCCAGACTTGAATGCCGAAAGAAGCCTCGACAATCTTTCCGCGGCTGTGTCTGCCAGAGAGCAAGAGAACGAACCGAAGTCGAAAACTACAATCCGCGGTCGAAGCGTCAGTCCACCGTTAAGCAAGCAACGCAAAGAGCAACTTGCTCGAGCGTTGCGTGGACTAGAGGTAAGCAAGCTCACCTCTTTTCCTGAGGAGGACCAAGGCAAGGCTGCCCTTGAAACCCTCAATGGGCTAGAGCCCGCGTGCCTGAAACGGCTCAAGAAACTCGCGCTTGACGCCCTGAAAAGCAAGCAGTTTGGGACGTTCGAGGGACTTTTGTTCAACCCCGATACCGACGAACAACTCCTAGAAAAGGGTCTAGCGAAACGGCGGCGACGATCCGGCGAAACGTACTCTTACCTTTCTGGTCCAGGTATCGAGACGGCGCGCCCCCTGGTTGCTGACGGTGATATCCCCGGATGGCTTACGGAGGCGTTGCCTCTCCTAGAGGCCAAAACCGCCTCCCTTCCGCCGGACCCCGACGAAGAAATTCCGTTCTAGTGACGAAGGCGACTACCATTTGACGGTTCTGCGTCAAGCCTGATCGGCCGAAGGTCGCGTCTGCGCGGTCCCCCCACCTTGCCTCAATACGACGGATACGATCGGGCCAATCCATGAGCGACTGGCGCAAGGAAGAAATACGGGAGCAACTCGACGACCTGGGCGCTTTCCGACGCGAGGTCGAAGCCGAACGCGCCGACGCCGAGTCAACCCTCGAAAACGCAAAGGAAGCCGTCAGAACGTCCCTCGTCAAAGCTCACGTCGAAAGCGACCTATTCGCAAGACTCGAACGCGAACTCGACAAACGACTCGCAGGCATCTACCAATCAACAGCGCTTTGGGCGCACCGCGCAGCCGAGGCCGGGATTCCCGAGGACGAGGTTCTCCGACGGCTAGAACTCGGCAAGGGTCCGAGCGAACCGCCGGAAGATTGGGAATACGACGACTAGACGATCAACTCGACTGGCCGTCGAGGAAAAGCCAGGGTCGGGATACCGTTTCGGGTCCGCAACTTGCGAATCCCGTCGGTTGACATGTCGAAATGAATCGCCACCACTGTCACTCGGCAGCGCTGGGCGAAGGACCCGCTCACCCCGCAAGAGGATCAGCTCGTAGCGATCTCGTTCTCGCCCTCGGGGATCGCGTGAGCCAAATGCGCAAGCTCCGGCACCGGCCGGAACCACTCGCCGTCAAGTCGAGCCTCGTCGAAATGCGCGTGGAGGTTTCGCTCCATCGTCCGCGCCTTCGAGACGTGAACCCGGACCGTCCGCCGGACGACCAATTCCTCGTCACTCGCGGCCTGTAGCTGCCGGAGACGACGAGGCACGTTCGAGGTCATGCCGATCTTCACCGGACCCCCGCCCCTCGCTTGAACGAAATAGACGAAACGGACCCCCGCCTCATTGCGGCGCGTCGCACCCGTCACGCGACGAGTCGTCGTACTCGAAACGCCGGACCCGCAACCGGCCCACTCCCGAACGGCGTTCACGACCGCAGACATTCCTCGGGAAGCATATGGGGACAATTTAGCAGTCGGACATGACGTAAACGGGCATTGGAAATGCCGCGAAGCACCGAAAAATCAAAGCCACCGGGTGGCAGGCCCGAACCCCCGGGAATCCGGTCGAGTCCCTACCGGCCGATCCGTGAATTTAGGAACTCGGCGAGGGGTCAGGAGGTCGTGAGGTTGCGGGGGCTCGCTCTCACTTCCGAGTTGCGACCGCTTTAGTCTCCCCGCTGGCTCGCCGCGTTCTCAAGTTTCCTTAGTGCGAAACGAGCGGGAAATCGTGGCGTCTTTGTTCCGTCGAGGTGGCTTTGATTTTAGCGGCCAGCGTACCTGGCGCGTCTGATGGAATCTCGACAAAATGTGCGCTTGTGTGACGAATCTCACACAAAACGGAGTCGAATTCACGCCAGGTACGAATGTTCCGTCCGCGCGAAGGAGAAAACTGGTTGGTTGCCGCTAAAAGGCGGCCCACCCGCCCCGGGCTCACGCTCGGAACAGGTGGGAACACCACATATAGAAGGAGGTGATGCCCGTGAACGTCGACAAGATCAGCAAGATGATGAAGTCGAACGATCCTTTGGCGTTATCGCAGACCTCTGACTGACTCATTCGACAGATAAGTCGGAGGTCTGCTCACGCCAAACAGGATGGCTGCGCGAGACTTCAACACCCGCTCAGCTATTCCTTCCGATTCCAACAAGCTGGCAGGTTATCTGTCCGCTTCGAAACAGGGCCATCACATGGTCCTGGCGTTCGGCCCCAGTTGGGGC
>JAEZIQ010000014.1 GCA_023436605.1 Actinomycetes bacterium
GTACTGGAGGTAGGCGATCGCATCCTTGATCTCGGCCCGGTCGTAGAACCTCGTGCCACCGATCACCCGGTAGGCGGTGCCGAAACGGACCAGGGTGTCCTCGAGCACCCGGCTCATCGCGTTCATCCGGTAGAAGACCGCGACGTCAAGCGGCGAGATGCCTTCCTCCTCGACCAGGCGTTCGATCTCGCCCGCCACCCAGCGCGCCTCCTCGTGTTCGTCGGAAAGCCGGACCACCTCGATCTCATCACCCTGGCCGAGGTCGGTCCAGAGCTTCTTCGGCCGCCGGTCGCGGTTGTTCTCGACCACGGCGTTGGCGGCCGAGAGGATGGTCTGGGTCGAGCGGTAGTTCTGCTCGAGCTTGACCACCTTCGCATCCGGGAAGTCCTGTTCGAAGTCGAGGATGTTGCGGATGTCGGCGTGGCGGAAGCCGTAGATCGACTGGTCTTCGTCGCCAACCACGGTCAGGTTCCGGTGCTCGCCGCATAGCAGCTGGAGCAGGCGGTACTGGGCGTGGTTGGTGTCCTGTACTCGTCGACAAGCACGTAGCGGAAGGCCCGCCGCCAGCGCTCTCGAACTTCCGGGAAGAGTTCCAGCACATTGACCATGCGGACCAGCAGGTCATCGAAGTCCATCGCGTTGGACTCCAGCATCCGCTGCTCATAGAGGGCATAGACCCCGGCCGCCGTGTCCTCGAAGTAGGAGCCGCCCCGCTGCTTGTACTCCTCCGGGTCGATCAGCTCGTTCTTGGCTCCGGAGATCGCGTTCTTGATCGCTCGGGCCGGGAAGCGTTTGGGATCGACGTCGAGTTCCTCCATGGCCCGCTTGATCATGCGGATCGAGTCGGCCTCGTCATAGATCGTGAAAGCCCGGGCGTAGCCGAGCTTTTCCGCGTCACCCCGCAGCATGCGGCCGCAGGCGGAATGGAAGGTTGTGACCCACATTGCCCGGGCCCTGGCGCCGATCAGCTCCTCGACCCGCTCGCGCATCTCGGAAGCGGCCCGGTTGGTGAAGGTGATTGCGAGGATCTCTCCCGGCCGGGCCCTGCGGGTCGCAAGCAGATGGACGATCCGATGGGTGAGGACCCGGGTCTTGCCGGAACCGGCGCCGGCGATCACCAGCAGGGGGCCGTCGCCGTACTCGACCGCTTCCCGCTGGGGCGGGTTCAGACCGTCGGCGAAAAGGTGAGCCGGAGCCCCCGAACCGGCCTCATCGGGCCCCGGAGAATCGGGCACACCGCCCTCGTAGTTGCTGAGCGCTTCCACCGGTCGAGGATACCCTTCCTCGCGGCGGGGCCGGATTGACCTTTCGGATGCTCAGCCGCCGGCCGACGAGCGGCCTTTCCTGGGTTCTCCCCCGGGTTCCTCGACCTCCGGATGGGGCTCTCCCGAAAGGTCGGCAACCTGCTTCTCGAGTTCCTTGATCCGGGCCGAGAGGGACTTGACCGCGTCCTGCAGGGGGTCGGGAAGGTGAATCCAGTCGGCATCCGGGCCGTCAGCCACTTTGCGCCCTTCGATCCTGACCGGGTGACCGGGATTCCCGACCACCGTCGAGCGCGGCGGGACGTCTTCGACGACCACCGAGTTGGCCCCGATCTTGGCGCCGTGGCCGACCGTGATCGGACCGAGCAGCTTCGCGCCTGACCCGATCGTCACGTTGTCTTCGACCGTCGGATGCCGTTTCCCGGACTGGAATCCGGTGCCGCCGAGGGTGACCCCCTGATAGAGCGTCACGTTCTCACCGATCTCGGCCGTTTCTCCGATCACGACTCCGGCCCCGTGATCGATGAAAAGTCCGGGACCGATTTTCGCATCGGGGTGGATCTCGATCCCGGTGACCGCCCGGCTCACGTATACGACCGCGAAAGGAAGTAGCGGCACGCCGGAGCGCCGCAGGCGGTTGGCAAGCCGGTAGGCAAGCAGAGCCTGGACGCCGGGCCAGGTCAGGAGGATCTCGAGCGTCGAGACCCCGGCCGTCGCGGGGTCTCGCCCGCGCGCAGCGGAAATGTGGGCGCGAAGGCCCCTGAAGGATCGGCTGATCAGATCGTCGGCCACCGGCCAAGCCTAAAGCTCTGCCGGGTTCCTCAGCTGGCGAAAAAGGGAAGTGACATGTATCGATCGCCGCTGTCACAGACCACGGTGACGATCCTTCCTCCGGCAAGTTCCGGCCTCGCAGCCAGTTCGAGCGCCGCGTGAACGTTGGCGCCGGCCGAGATCCCGCCGAGGATTCCTTCTCTTGCAGCGAGGTGCCGGGCGGTGCGAAGGGCGTCGTCGTCACTGACCGGAATGACTTCGTCAATCAGGTCCAGGTCGAGCACTTCGGGGATGAATCCGGCCCCGATGCCCTGGATCCGGTGCGGGCCCATCCGGCCACCCGAGAGTACCGGTGAGGATGCCGGCTCCACCGCGTAGATCCGGGCGGCGGAACCCTGTTCCTTCAGATACCGGGCCACCCCGGTGATCGTGCCACCGGTCCCGACCCCGCAGACGAAGGCGTCGACTTCGCCGCCGGTGTCGGTCCAGACTTCGGGTCCGGTCGAGCGGAAGTGAGCCTCGGGATTGGCCGGATTGGAGAACTGGAGTGGCATGTAGCCGTGGCGCTCGGCGGCAATTTTCTCGGCCAGGTCCACCGCCTCGTCCATGCCGCCCATCGAGGAGGTCTCCTGAACCTCTGCCCCGTAGGCCCGCAGCAGCTTGGTCCGTTCCCGGCTCATGCCCTCCGGCATGGTCAGCACCAGCTGGTAGCCGCGGGCGGCGCAGATCATGGCCAGGGCGATTCCGGTGTTGCCGCTGGTCGGTTCGACGATCACGGACTCGCCCCGGATCAGCTCCCCCCTGGCTTCGGCCGCGCCGATCATCGCCGCGCCGATCCGGTCCTTGACCGAGCCGCCTGGATTGAAGTACTCGAGCTTGGCGCAGACCTGCGCGTCGAGACCGTCCGCGATCCGGGCCAGCCAGACCAGCGGGGTCCCGCCCACGGTCGCCGATGCCTGCGGGGCAATCAAATGAAGTACATCCTCGCTGCCGCTTCCTCGGCTTCGCGCTCGTACAGGTCCTGGATCGTGGTTTCGCCGAAGACTCCGCGGAGCGCCCGGACGCCTTCGGCCCAGATCCCTCCGGCTTCGTCGGCTTCCTGGCCGACTTTGCCGTCCAGCGCCTGAACCACTTCAAGCACGGTGATTTCCCCCGCCGGCCGAGCGAGGATGTACCCGCCCTTGCTGCCCCGGCGGCTGGTCAGGAGACCGGCCCGCCGCAGGGTCGAAAAGAGCTGTTCGAGGAACTGGTCGGGAATGTTCCGGCGCTCGGCCAGCTCCTTGACCGGCATCGGCCGATCCCCGGCCCCGGCCAGCTCGACCAGCGCCACGACGGCGTAACGGGATTTCGAGGTAACCGAGATCACCGCACCTTTTTATCGCATCCGGCGGCAGAAAGACTAGTAACCCAGTCAAGAATTAGGGATTTCCGGAATTCAGGACTGGTCGGAAAGCCTGCTGCGTGCCGACTCAAGCCTCGCCAGGGTCTCCTCCCGTCCCAGCGCGGCGACCGACTCGAAGATGCCCGGAGAAATCGTGGTTCCGGTGATCGCGACCCGGATCGGCTGGAATACCTTGCCCGCGCCGAGCCCGAGTTTCTCCGGCAACGGCTCGATTGCCGCCTGGACGGTCTCGATCGTGAAACCGTCCCGGTTGGGGCCTTCCTCGCCCGTGGGGACACCGATCAGAGCGGCCTCGACCTCGGTCAGGACCCTTGCGGCGTCACCTTTCATCACCTTGCGCCAGGCCTTCTCGTCCTCGATCGGAGGCTCGAAAAGGAATCGGATGAGCGGCCAGACCTCCCGCAGGGTCTGGGCTTTTTCCTGGACGACCTCGCAGCCGAAGGCGAAGCGTTCTTCGTTGAGCGGCCGCCCGCCGGTTTCGGCATCGACGAAGGAACGGACTGCGGCTTTGTACTCCTCGATCGGCAGTTCGCGCATGTAGCGACCGTTAATCCAGCGCAGCTTCTTTTCGTCGAAGACGGCCGAAGCCTTGCCGACGTCTTCGGGCCGGAACCGCTTGACCAGCTCCTCGGTCGAGAGCAGGGTCTCGTCGTCGCCGGGCCCCCAGCCGAGCAGGGCGATGTAGTTGCGGATCGCGGCCGGCAGGTAGCCGTCGTCCCTCAGTTCCTGGACCGACGCGGCACCGTGACGCTTCGAGAGCTTCTTGCCGTCGGGGCCGTGCAGCAGCGGCACGTGGGCGTAGCGAGGAGGCTCGATGCCCAGCGCTTCGAAGACCAGCAGCTGCTTGGGCGTGTTCGAAAGGTGGTCGTCGCCGCGGATCACCTCGGTGATTCCCATGTCGGCGTCATCGACCGCAACGGCGAAGTTGTAGAGCACCGAACCGTCGCCCCGGGCGATCACGAAATCGTCGTAGCTGCGGTTGGGAAAACGCACTTCGCCCCGGATCAGGTCGTCGACGACGGTGTCACCTTCATCCGGCACCCGCAGCCGGATCGCCCCTTCGCCGTCCTCCGATGGCGTGCCCCGGTAGCCGCGGTCGGCGCCGTGTTCGGCCTTCCAGGCTTTGACGTCATCGGCCGTGGCCGCATCCCGGTAGGCAGCCCCGGAATCGAGCAGCTTCTCGAGCGCGGCGGCATGTTCCTCGGCCCGGCCGACTTGCGAAATCGGCCCTTCGTCCCAGTCGAGTTCCAGCCACCTCAGCGCGTCGAGGATCTGGGCCACGTTTTCCGGGGTCGAACGTTCGAGGTCGGTGTCCTCGATTCGAAGCACCAGCTCACCCCCGCTATGCCTCGCGGCCAGCCAGTTGTACAGTGCGGTTCTGGCTCCCCCGATGTGAAGCGCGCCGGTGGGAGAAGGTGCGAATCTGACCCGGAGGCCGTTTTTTTCGATGCTCATCGGTGCCCATGTTTCCACTTCCGGCGGGTTGGCGAAGGCCGTGTCCCGCGGCGAGGAGATCGGCTGCCGCTCGATCCAGATCTTCAATCAGAGCCCACGGGCCTGGCGACCGACCGCTTTCACCGACGAGGATTTCGCCGAGTTCCGGGAAGCGATGAAGGCAAGCCAGGTCGAGAGCGTGATCATCCACGCGATCTACCTGATCAGCACGGCCACCCCGGACCGGGAGCTGCGAAAGAAGTCACGGCAGGCGCTCGAGCACGCGCTGAAGGTCGGGGACGGTATCGGCGCCGACGGGGTTGTGCTCCATCCCGGTTCCCGCAAGAACGAGGAACTGATTCCTTCGATCATCCGCTCCGGGGAAATGATCGGCGAAGCGTTGTCTGTCACCGATCGCTGTCCGCTCCTGATCGAGCAGATGGCCGGCCACCAGAAGGTACTCGCCCACACCTTCGAGGAGATCGCCGGGATCATCGAGGCGGCCGGAGGCGACAAACGCCTCGGGCTGTGCCTCGACTCGTGTCACCTCTACGCCTCCGGCTACGACATCGGCACCTACGAGGGGATCGAGCGCATGCTGAAGGAAGCCGACAAGGCAGTCGGCAAGCGACGCCTCAAAGCCCTCCATCTCAATGATTCAAAGGAGCCGCTCGGCAGCCGCCGCGACCGGCACGAAGACATCGGCAAAGGTGAGATCGGCGAGA
>JAEZIQ010000040.1 GCA_023436605.1 Actinomycetes bacterium
CGCTGCTGGTAGGTGAAGTCCTGATCAATTTCGCGCGCAAGAAGAATTCGCGCGACGACGATGGTTCCCGCCCTGACTAACCCTTGACCGCGGGGTCCATGGACCGGGCGGGGTGAACGGTCAGGTCCAGTCGGTCCAGCGGCCGGGGCCGGCCGAGGTAGTGGCCCTGAACAAAGTCGACTCCGAACTCCTGGACCATCTCCAGGGTCTCGACGTCCTCGACCTGTTCGGCCACCGTCATCTTGCCCATGCCCCGGGAGATCTGAACCAGGGCCTTGACCAGCAGGCGGTTGACCGGATCCGAGGCCAGGTTGTGCACGAACTCACCGTCGATCTTCACGTAATCGAAGGCCAGGTGTTTGAGGTAATAGAAGGATGCGAAGCCGGTCCCGAAATCATCGAGGGCGAACCCACAGCCGAGTTCGTTCATCCGGGCGGAGAACTCCCGGGCGCGGGTCATGTTTCCGATCGCGCTGGTCTCGGTCACTTCGAAAATCAGGTTGGCGGGATCGACTCCCGTTTTCTCCAGCTCACTCTGGACGTACTCCGCCAGTTTCGGGTCGCCGACCGTCCGACCGGAAAGGTTGACCTGAAGCCGGGGTGACTTGGCCGGATCGAGATCAGCCAGCGTCGCGATCGCCTTGCGGATCACCCAGGCATCCAGCTCCTGGACCAGGTCATGACGCTCCGCGGTCGGCAGGAAAGCTCCGGGGCGGATGATCGCGCCCCCCTGGTCCTGCATCCGAATGAACAACTCGAAATGCGGAGGCCCTCCCCCCTCCAGCCGCATGATCGGCTGGGCGAAGAGCAACAACTCGTCGTGGTCGAGCGCGTTGCGAAGCCGCCCTGCCCAGTCGATGCCGAGCGTCACTCCCGAGCTCTCCCCCGGACGGAAAAGCTTTGCCCCGTTGCGACCCGCGTCCTTGGCCTCGTACATCGCGATGTCGGCCTGCATCATCAGGGTTTCCTCGGGGACCGGATCCCGTTCCGACGCGACCGCCACACCGATGCTGGCGGTGATCCGGGCAGCATGTTCCGCTCCTTCGACCCGCACGTCGCGGGCAACCAGGTGCACCAGCTCCTCGGCCATGGCGAGCGCGTCCTTCGGTGAGATGTCGCGCAGCACGATCACGAACTCGTCGCCCCCCTGTCGGGCAAGAGTGTCATCCGAACGGATCCGGCTCTTGAGGAGCTCCGCGGTCCGGACGATCAGGCGGTCACCGACCGTGTGCCCGTAGCTGTCGTTCACGAACTTGAAGTTGTCGAGGTCGATAACCAGGATCGCGATGCCCTCACCGTGACCGGAATCGATCGCAGACGTAAGTTCTTCCTCGAACCGGCGACGGTTGTAGAGGCCGGTCAGGGGGTCATGGTCAGCCAGGTACTTGAGCTGCTGGCTGAGGCGTTGACGCTCCGTGATGTCCTCGACCATCGACAGCGCCTGATACGCGGTGCCGTCAGTGTTACGCAGCATCGCCACGGTGAGATAGATCCAGACCACCTCGCCGTTCTTGCGGATGTACCGCTTCTCCATCGTGAAGCCATCGCGCTCGCCTGCGAACAGCTCACCGGTCAGCGCCAGATCCTTCTCGAGGTCGTCGGGATGGGTGATCTCGGCGAAACTCATATTCGCGAGCTCTTCGGCGGTGTATCCGGTGATCGTCTCGAAGCTCTGGTTGACCTTTTCGAACATACCTTCGGCAGTGATCAGGCAGAGGCCGATCGGACTCTGTTCGAAGACCTGCTGGAAACGCATCTCGGCCTGTTTGCTGGCGTGGATCGCCGCCTGCTCCTCGGTCACGTCGTACGTCACGAGGATCACTGATGCGCCGTGTTCGGGAACGAGGGTGATCACCGCGTTGGTCCGGGTCCACATGTCCGAGCCGTCCTTGCGGCGCGACCGGTTGACGTAGCTGGTTTCGCCGTACTCGGCCAGGTCCCTGAGAGTCTGGGCCCTGAACTCGGTTTCCTCCTCGGAAAGGTCGGTTGGCGCCAGAATCTCCGGGCTCTGACCGATCAGCTCCCCCCTCCGAAAGCCGTGCATCTCGTCGAACTGCGGGTTGGTCAGGACAATGCGCCAGTCCGAGATCCGCGTCACCACGACACCCTCAGACATTCGGGCGAGAACCGCCGCCTGGGAGGAGAGGTCCGATGAGGCCTTCCGCCAGCTTTCGTAAAAGCCCTGGAGCCGCAACGACGCGTAGGTGATCATCCAGAGCAGGATCGCGAGCATGAGGATCTTGTCGAACCCCTTGACCAGCGCGGCGTCTTCGCCCCTCAGTCGCTCGGCCAGCGCATCTGTGACCACCATGGTCAAAGGAATCAGCAAGGCCGTCGGCACCAGGAGCCGGGCCATCGACGGTCCAGGTCCGGTGCTGGTCATGAACCGTCCCACGCCCCGGTTGGGCCTCATCAGGACATACCCCGTGTACACCATGCCGATCGCCAGCGTGCCCGGAAAGCTGAATGCTGCGGAGGCCACCGTGTCGAGGGACTCCACCTGGGAGCGGGTGATAAGCGACATCAGCATCGTGACCCCGGCGACGGGGGTAAGAAATGCCTGCCAGCGATAACGCGGGGCGCCCCAGTCGACCGTGATCAGGGAGAAAGCGACGACGGGGAGGATCACCAAGGCTCCAAGCGAGGGGCTGCGCAGAACCCCGCGTCCCCAGTCGATCGGCGAATCGCCGATCAGGTCTGCCGCCAGGAGACCCAGAGAAACGACCAAAACTCCCCATGCGAATGCCCGGCCGAACCGGGCCGAGGTTTCGGACCGGCCCTGTCTGCTCATCAGCAGAGATACCGAGAGGAACCCGATCAGGATGGCCGACGCGAGCGGGAATGGATACCCGTTGAAAAAGGTGCCGGACAGGAGGCCCGAATCAAAGATTGCCCCGAGGATCCCGGACAGGCTGATTGCGGCACCAGCCCAGCCGAACCAGGTCGCTGCCTTCCCGACCAGCAGCACCCAGAACCACCGGTAGCTGCCGGGACCGGAGCCCTCCGCCCAGAAAGTTTCCGGGTCGGGCTTCCTCTCGAGCGCCTCCCGTTCGGCCAGCTCGATCATTCGCCCACGGTTGATCGTCAACTCATCCGAATCCGGAAAGTTTCTGTCGGCCCGCTCTTCTGGGTTGGACAAGCGCATCTCCTTGGGGCAACACCTTGCCCCCCGAACCTAACAGTTGACTTCCCGGAAACGGCAACCGCGAAACCCGCTGACGGCCTGAATTCAGACCGCAGCTTCCTCCGCTGCTTCACGGGCAATCCGGTCGGCTTCTTCCCACTCTGCGTACAGCGACGTTATCTTCGCTTTGGCCTCGTCATGGCGACGGGTCGCAGCTTCGGTCTTCTCCGGAGAAGACCAGGCCGCGGGGTCGGCCAGTTCGTCCTCGAGCTCAGCCAGCGAGGACTCGGCCCTCTCGATCTTTTTCTCGAGGTTTTCGACCTTGCGCTTTGCTCTCGCTACTTCCTTGCCCTGTGATCCGCCCCGCCGGGCGTTCTCAGAGCGCCGGGAGCGTTTCGAAGCACCCGCCTGGCGCTCAAGTTCCAGTTCCTTTTCTTCGTCCCGCTGCTTCTGGTACTCGGCCCACCCCATCAGGTGGTTGGTCAGCTCTCCGTTCTCGCAAACCAGCGTCCGGTTGCCGACGGCCTCGAGCAGGGCCCGGTCGTGGGAGATCAGGATCAGCGCCCCGGGAAAAGCCAACAGCGCATCCTCGAGCGCCTCGCGGCTCTCGACGTCGAGATGGTTGGTTGGCTCGTCCAGCAACAGGAGGTTGGCTCCCGAAGCGACCAGAATCGCCAGCGAAAGCCGGCGCTGCTCGCCGCCGGAAATGTCGGTGAGCTGCTTGTTGACGTCCTCCCCGGAGAACAGGAAGGCGCCGAGCAGGTCGCGTACCTTCTGCCCGGTTAGTCCGGTCTCCCGCGCGGCGGCTTCGAGCACGGTCCCGTCCCCGGAAGCGGTGTCCGCATGCTGCGACAGGTAGCCGATCTTGCCGTTGTGTCCGAGTTTCACATGGCCTGCTGCCGGCTTCCGCTCACCGGCCAGGGTGGAAAGCAGGGTCGTCTTGCCAGCTCCGTTGGGTCCGACCAGGACCACGTGCTCATCCCTTTCCACCAGCAGGTTGGCATCCTCGAGCAGAACCCGTCCGGGCACTTCAATTCGGCCACCGACCATCTTCAGCACGACGCGGCTGGCTCGTTCCGGCTGGGCGAACTCGAAGGCCAGCACCCGTCGGTCCTGGGGATCCACGGTCGCCGCGTTCTTCTTCACCCTCTCTATCTGCTTGACCCTGGACTGGGCCTGACGGGCCTTGGTGGCCTTGTAGCGGAAGCGTTCGACGAACCGCTCCATGCGCGCAATCTCGGCCTGCTGCTTCTCGATCTGCTTGCCGAGGGCGACCTGGCGGGCGGCCTGTTCCTTGCGCCACGCATGCCAGGGACCGGAGAAGAACCTCGCCTTGCCGGCTTCGAGTTCGAGGACCGAGGTGCCGACGGATTCCAGGAACCAGCGGTCATGGGCGACCAGAACCACGCTTGCGTCGAGATCTTTCAGGTACTCCTCGAGCCACTCGAGGGTCGGGATGTCGAGGTGATTGGTCGGCTCGTCGAGGAGCAGGAGGTCAGCCCTCGCCCCGAGCGCGCGGGCCAATGACGCGCGGGTCAGCTCGCCGCCCGAGAAGGATGAGAGGGGACGGGCAAATTCCTCGTCATCGAAACCGAGTCCCCGGAGAACGACAAGCACTTCGTCCCGCCACCGGTAGCCGCCGGCGAGTTCGAGCCGTTGTTGCGCGTCGGCGTAGGCACGCATCGTCTCGTCGGAGTGATCCCCACCTGACATCGAGTCCTCGAGCTGCTGCAGCTCCTGTTCGGTGGCGATCACATCGGCCCGCCCCGTGAACACGTAATCCTGAAGGGAGAGGCCCTGGTCCCGCGGCGGACGCTGGTCGTGAAGCGCGATCCGGGCGCCTTTCTGGTAGCTGAGCGATCCTGAATCGTTCTCCGCCTCCCCGGCCAGAATTCTGAGCAGGGTCGATTTTCCGGCGCCGTTGCGGCCGGAAAGGGTCATGCGATCTCCTCGCATGAGTTTGAATGAGACCTCCGAAAACAGCGGGTCCCCGCCGACGTGGATGCCGATCGATGTTGCCGTTACCACTGCCATGGACAAGTGAGGCTACCCGGACAGGCAGTTCCCGGATTGCCACCCTGCAGAGCCCCCGCCAACCATCCTCTATTTCGAGCGGGGGAGCGGGTGATCTGTTGTCGCCCGGCAGAGGCCGGGCGGCTCGGCTGTCATTTATGACAGCCTTTTCGGTGTATGAGCAACGGCGGCTTCGACCCTCACCCGCACTCCGGTCCCCAGTTCGGGCATTCCTTCGAGTCCCAGATCGCGACCCAGGAATCGGTGCCAGGCGTGTCTCCCTACCCACCGATCGCCGACTACGGGTTCCTTTCCGACGGCGAGGTTTCGGCCCTTGTCGCACCAAGCGGGAACATCGAATGGCTCTGCCTGCCGCGCTTCGATTCACCCAGCATCTTCGGTTCGATCCTCGACCGCAGCGCCGGCAATTTCAGGCTCGGTCCGGCCGACATAAATGTCCCCAGCCACCGCCGCTACCTGCCGGGAACCAACGTGCTGGAGACCAGCTGGGGCACGGGCGATGGCTGGATCATCGTCCGTGACGTGCTCCTGATCGGGCCCTGGCACCACGAGAAGGACCGCTCCGGGACCCATCGCCGGGCCCCGACCGACTATGACGCCGACCACGTGCTGCTGCGCATGGTTCGCTGCGTTCACGGTGAGGTCCAGCTGACCCTCGACTGCAAGCCGGTCTTCGATTACGGCCGGGTCCCGGCCCAGTGGGAGTACACGGGCGACGCCTACCACGAGGGCCTGGCAACCGCCCCGGGCATCGACCTTGAGCTGCGACTGAACACTGACATGAACCTCGGTTTCGAAGGTCCGCGCACCACCGCCCGGACCATGCTCAAGGAAGGTGACGTGCGGTTCGTCGCTCTCTCCTGGAGCGAGCACCCCGCTCCACAGCACTACGACGAGGCCTATGACCGGCTGGTCTGGACCGCTCACCACTGGCAGAACTGGCTGGCTCGCGGAACTTTCCCGGACCATCCCTGGCGCGGCTACCTGGAAAGGTCGGCTCTCACCCTGAAGGGCCTGACCTACGCCCCGACCGGTGCCCTGATCGCGGCCGCCACCACCTCGCTACCGGAAACTCCCGGCGGCGAACGCAACTGGGATTACCGCTTCTCCTGGATCCGCGACTCGACCTTCACCCTCTGGGGCCTCTACACGCTCGGATTCGACTGGGAAGCGAACGATTTCTTCTACTTCATCGCCGATGTCGCGGCCGGCGAAGGTGACATCCAGATCATGTATGGCGTGGCCGGCGAGAAGGAACTGGACGAGAAGATTCTCGATCACCTGCACGGTTACGAAGGGGCCAGCCCGGTGCGGATCGGCAACGGAGCCTTCGACCAGCGCCAGCATGACGTCTGGGGAGCGGTGCTCGATTCGTTCTATCTCCATACCAAGTCCCGCGACGGGATGCCGGAGGAAATCTGGCCGATCCTCAAGCGGCAGGTGAACGCGGCCCTCGAACATTGGCGCGAAACCGACCATGGGATCTGGGAGGTGCGCGGCAAGCCCCAGCACTTCACCTCTTCCAAGGTGATGTGCTGGGTCGCGGTCGATCGCGGCGCCCGTCTCGCCCGTCTGCGTGAAGAGCATGACCTGGCCGAACAGTGGCAGCTCGCCGCCGACGAGATCCACGCCGACATCTGCGAGAACGCGGTCGACGAGCGCGGCGTGTTCACCCAGCACTACGAGACCGACGCGCTGGATGCCTCCTGCCTGCTTCTGCCGTTGCTTCGCTTTCTCCCACCCAGCGACCCGAGAATCCGCAACACGGTCCTGGCGATCGCCGATGAACTGACCGAAGACGGTCTGGTGCTGCGATACCGGGTCCAGGAAACCGACGACGGTCTGAGCGGCGAGGAAGGAAGCTTCACGATCTGTTCCTTCTGGCTGGTAAGTGCCCTGGTCGAGATCGGTGAACTCAAGCGGGCCCGCGAGCTTTGTGAGCGCCTGCTCGGTTTCGCCAGCTCGCTCCAGCTATACGCCGAGGAAATCGACCCCCGCTCCGGCCGGCATCTGGGCAACTTCCCGCAGGCCTTCACCCATCTCGCCCTGATCAACGCCGTAATGCATGTGATCCGGGCCGAGCAGGAGTCGACGGCAACCAAAGACAAGACGACCTCGCCCCGCGCAACCCGCTGATTCGCTCCAGGCGAGCGTTTCGTAACTTTTCCTTCGGCTCCGGCCGGGTCGCAACTGACGAAGGTGACCGGTGTTACTTTCGACACCATGAAACTTCGTCTCGTCACACTCATTGCCCTGATCGCCACCGGCTTCGCCATCACTGCTTCCCCCGCATCGGCCCAGCGTCCGATCCCCGGGATCAAGCAGACCGTCGCCTTCAAGCAGTTGAAGAACTACGTTCAGATTCTGTACACCAAGCGTAACGTCGCCACCCCGTCGGCCCGCAAGGCGATCTACAAGACCAATCTGACCAGCCGTCGCAACAACGCGAACCTCAAGGTCAACTCGCTTTACACCCAAAAGCTGAACCGCATCTCCAAGCAGGACGACAGGCAGGAACGGCGCCAGATCAAGCAGATCCGCATCAACCAGAAGATGCAGGTCCAGGGCATCAAGCAGGACCTCGCCGAGCGAATCACCGACATCCAGTCCGACCAGAACGCCGCCGTCCAGCGGATCTTCAACCGGTTCGCCCCCAGCATCAACAGCCGCGCCGATCAGCGTGACCGCCTCAAGCGTCAGCTCGCCCGCACCACCAACCCGACCCGGCGTGCCTCGCTGACCCGTCAGATCAACCGGCTCCAGACCCAGATCAACGGCCTGGTCAGTGACCGGACCACGGCTGTGAACAACGTCAACAGCCGTTACCAGGCCCGGATCACCAGCGTCACCAACCTGTACAACTCGCGGATCGCCAACGCCCGGTCAGCCGCCCAGCGTCAGATCCAGCAGGCCCGCAACGCCTGGCGTCAGACCTTCCGGACCCAGGTGCAGGCCGCCAAGACCCGTCGCGACGCCCAGAAGGATCTGGTTGGAACGGTCGCCGAGCGC
Source organism: Actinomycetes bacterium (assembly GCA_023436605.1). Taxonomy (GTDB): domain Bacteria; phylum Actinomycetota; class Thermoleophilia; order Solirubrobacterales; family 70-9; genus 67-14. The sequence goes on from JAEZIQ010000040.1 coordinate 8,168, forward strand.
GGCTTCGGCTACATCGAGCAGATGCCGCCGGTCAACGAGTAACCGACAGATTGAATCCGTCGGCGCTATTTGCCGACAGATTCAATCTGACGCTTAAAGCCAAAGGGCCCGCTAACCAGGCGGGCCCTTTTTCTTTCGCTTCGTGATGGAGACGGCGGGAATTGAACCCGCGTCCGCAGCCGCGTGTCGAAAGGCGTCTACAGGCTTAGCCAGCGCTTTGTTCTCGTCACCCGGGGTCCGCGCTGGCGGGCACTACGGGTGACAAAGCCTCTTGAATGTCCCCCGCCGGTCGAGGCGCTCCTTTGGGGTGAGCCCGTTTCTGAAGCCGGATTTCCACCCCACGGGCCGAGGGCGGGCCGACTCTCGTTACCTAGGTATCAGCTAGGCGGCGAGGGCGTACGAGTGTTCGTCGCCGTATATGGTTTTTTGCCGATTTTTTACGAGGCCATCGACATCCTCGACCTGCAACCTCCCGCACGGACCGACTACGTCGAAGCCTGTCGTCCCCTTGGATGGTGTGCCTCACCATTGTACGGTGTCGGAAATGCCTGGTCAAAAGGGCATGCGGGCGGGCAGCAGGCCCGACAGCGACCATCAATCAAGGAGGCAGTTTGAGCATCCACGAGTTTGACGTCGTCGTCCTCGGAGCGGGTCCCGCAGGAGAGGTATTCGCCGGGTCCGCAGCCGATGCGGGGTTGAAGACCGCGCTGGTCGAGCAGCACCTGGTCGCAGGCGAGTGCTCCTATTACGCATGCATGCCGTCGAAGACCCTGCTCCGCCCCGCGGAAGTTCTGGATGAAGCTTCCCGCACCGAGGGTGTCCGGCAGATGCTTTCGGGTTCGCTCGACGCCGAGGCAGCTTTGGCCCGTCGCGACGAGGTGATTCACAACCTTGATGACTCCTCTCAGCTTCCCTGGCTCGAGGGGAAGGGCATCGAACTCTTCCGCGGCACTGGCGTGATCGCCGGTGAACGGGAAGTCAGGGTCGACGGCGAGGTCCTGGTCGCCAACCGCGCCGTCGCGATCGCGACCGGTTCTTCAGCCGCGATCCCGCCGATCCCCGGCCTGGCCGACGCCCCGATCTGGAACAACCGCCAGGGCACCACCGCCGAAGTGGTTCCTGGGTCACTGCTCGTGATCGGTGGCGGGCCGGTCGGCTGCGAGCTGGCGCAGGCCTGGTCCAGTCTCGGCTCAGAGGTAACCCTGTTCGAACCCGAGGCGAGGGTGCTGGCCCACGAGGAACCGTTTGCCGCGGACCTGGTCGAACAGTCCCTGTGGGAGCACCACGGCGTAACCCTGGTCACCGGAACCGGGGTCGACTCGGTCACCACCTCGGAGGCAGGGATCACGGTTTCGGCCGGAGGAAAGCAGTACACGGGAGCGCAACTGCTGGTGGCAACGGGACGGCGACCCCGCACCGACCGGATCGGCCTGGAGTCGATCGGCATCGACGGAGGCCAGCACCTCGAGACCGACGACACCTACCGGGTCAAGGGACACGACTGGCTTTACGCGGTCGGTGACGTCAACGGCCGGGCCCTGCTCACCCACATGGGCAAGTACCAGGCCTGGGTCGGTGTGCGGACTCTGCTGGGCCACGAAGTGGAGAACCGGGCCGAGAAGAACGGGGCCCCCAGAGTCACCTTCACCAACCCCCAGGTCGCAGCTACCGGTCTCACCCTCGCCCAGGCAAAGGAGCGGGGCATCGACGCCGTACCGGTTGACGTCGACACGAACTCGACCGCCGGGGCTTCGTTCACCGGCAAGGGAGTGGAGGGAAAGTGCCGACTGGTGGTCGACCAGACGGACGGCCGGATCGTCGGCGCCACTTTCTGTGGATTCGAGGTCAGCGAATGGATCCACGCGGCGACGATCGCCGTGACCGCCCAACTTAGAATCGATGATCTCCGCCACGCGGTCGCCCCCTTCCCTACCCGCAGCGAAATCTGGCTGAGGCTCTCGGAAGCCTGGGAGGACCGCCAGTAAAGTTCCGGTCATGCGCATACTCGCCTTCAGTGACCTCCATACGGATCTCGACCAGGCCGCCAGGCTGACCGAGATGTCAAGAGAAGCCGACGTCGTTATCGGCGCCGGCGACTTCGCCTCGATCCACAACGGCCTGGAAGCGACGATCGAGGCCCTGAGTGGCATCGAAACCCCCACCGTGCTGGTTGCCGGCAACAACGAGACGCTCGATGCGCTGGAGGAAGCTGCCGCTGGCTGGACCGCAGCCACCGTCCTGCACGGCGACTCGGTCGAGATCGAGGGCACGAACTTCTTCGGGCTCGGCGGCGGGATTCCGGTCACCCCCTGGGACTGGAGTTACGACGTCGAAGAGGGTGAAGCCGAAAGCCTGCTTGCCGATCTGCCCGAGGGCGGGGTCCTGGTCGTGCACTCGCCGCCGAAGGGTCACTGCGACGAGGCCGGCAACGGCCTGAGTCTCGGGTCAACCGCGATTCGCAAGGCGATCGAAGACAAGCAGCCGAAGCTCGCAGTCTGCGGTCACATCCACGAATCCTGGGGCAAGACCTCCAAGCTAGGCGAAACCGAAATCGCCAACCTGGGCCCCAAGGGAACCTTCTTCACCCTGACGTAGCCACGGGCTCACCCTCAGGTAGCCGCACACGGAGTCCGATCATCCATTCATGGATGTCGTGATCGGACGGGTTGAACTTGGAGGCGGAGCGAAGCTCGCCGACTACTTATGTGGTCGGACCCCGCCCGACTTGCAGCTAGATGGTTATGCGTCCTTCAAGGCTTTCGATCAGGTCGGCGGGAAAACCGGGGACCTTTTCCAGATCTTCGATCGAACCGTAGCCACCGAAGCGCTCGCGGTAGGCGAGGATCCGCGTCGCCTGGGTCACCGAAAGCCCGGCTTCCCGGAGTTCCTCGAAAGTCGCGCTGTTCAGATTGACGGCGTCGGCGTCGGCCGGGGGCGCGGATGTCGAGCGACCGAAAAGACCTTTGCGCTGCGGGGGCGGCAGCGGGGCATCCTCGGCTTCGTGTGCCCGGGTTTCAGACCGCTCGGGGGCCGGTGGCTCCGGTGAGGCGGGCGGGTCGTCGGGCGCCGCGGCAGGCGGATTCGGTGCCGCCGACCTGAGATCGCTCTGCTCGAGCGCCGCGGCCGCGGCCCGTTCTGCGGCTTCCGCCCTGGCCTCGGCCTCGCGGGCCCGTTGTTCGGCCCGATCGATGCCGCTGACAACATCGTTGAGGCGTTTCTCCCGCTCTGATTCCTCGACCTTGAGCTGGGCCAGCCGCTCCGCGAAAGCGGCACGGCGTTCGGCGTCTTCGGCCCGTTGTTCGACCCGGCGAAGACGGTCCTCCGCCTCTCGCAGGGCCCGGTCCCGTTCTTCGCTGTTCTCGCTGAGCCTGCGCTCGACAGCGGCGAGTCCGGGGGAAAGCTCGGCGTCTGGTCCGAGCAGACCGGGTTCCGGCAGGGGTTCCGCAGCCGGTTCCGGTTCGGCAGGGCGGGGCGTCTGGGTCGCCTTGATCTCGGCGACCTTGGCCCGAAGTCGCTCTTCCGCCGCAGCTGCGGCTCCCGCGTCGGCTGCCGGGACTTCCGGCGCCGCGACAGGCTCAACGTCAGCAAGCGCATGCTCGGGAGCCATGCCGGGTTCGGGCGCGATCACCGGATCGAGGACTTCCGGCCCTTCCTCCTGCGGCTCCGGCTTGCTGGCGCGGGCGGCCGCCAGTCCGCCGACGGCCCCGGCCGCGCCTCCAGCCAGGAATTCGCGGGCAGCGTTCCCGGTCGCAGCGTCGGCTCCCGGACTCTCGATCGAAGGCTCGTGAATGATCCCGGTGGGCGCTTCAGGCGAAGCCGTCGGCTCCGGCGCGGGGGTTGCCGGCTCGTAGTCAGGCTCTTCGTACTGTTCCTGGTAGCCGGCCTCCGACTGCTGGTATTCGACTTCCCCAGCGCCGAACTGGTCCGCCTCAGGGGCCTGGTAGCTCTCTTCGACGGGCTGAACTGCGTCCGGCGTCACCACTCCGGCAGCGGGAGCCGTCTGGCTCGGGGAAACCGGGGCCGGTACTGTCTGACCGGAACCATAGGTGGCCGGGGCATAGGGCTCCGGCGCGATCGGAGCCTCGACGGCATCGAACCTTGCCATCGCGCCCGCCGCGATTTCCTGGTCGCGGGCCCCCTGCTTTTCGGCTTCAACCGGGTCGAGCCCCCCGGTAGCGGCAACTCCGGCGGCACCCGCCGCGGCGACACCGGCAGCAGCGGCCGGCGGGATCGGGGCTTCGCCCCTGCGGGCGGCCTTGCGACCCTCGATCCCCTGCTTGCGTCGCAGCCGTTCCTCTTCACGGGAGCGCTGGATCGCCGCTCTCTTGCGCCGGCGGAGCTCCGAGGCGCTGGGTACCTGAGCGGGCTGTTCCCGCGGGTCGTCGCCGGGGAGGCCACCCGCATTACGCATCGACTTGTTCGACTTCGAGGCCTTGGGAGTGCCGGCGAGCTTCGACTTACGAGGCCTTCCCCGCATGATCAGGATGCCGGCGATGATCGCCGCCAGGACGATGATTCCGATGATGAACCAGGGAGCGTTGTCGGTCACGAAGTCGGAAGCCTTCTCAAGTGCACTCTTGTCGTCGTCGGAGGACTGGCCCTGTTCCTCCAAGGCGTCCATGGTCGCCTGATCGATAGTAAGCGGAGCCTCATTGCCTGGGTCAACCGTGGTCGTGTCGGGAATGTTGGGAATCGTGGTTGCGCTTGACGGCTCGTCCACGGCCAGCGCGGCGCCAGGTCCAAGCATCGTGGCCGCAAGAACTACGGGGAGAAGAAGGTTCCTTGGCTTCATCATTGGATCAGGAACGATACCGCCCCTTGAATTCCCTTTCGATATCCCGGCGCACGTCGCGATCGGCAATTTCGCGGCGGCGATCCTTGCCCTCCTTGCTCCGGGCCAGTCCGAGTTCGACTTTTGCCTTTGGGCCCTTGAAATAGACGCGTGTAGGGACCAGCGTGAGACCCTTCTGCTGGGTGGTCCCGATCAGCCGTTCGATCTCCGCCCGGTGCAAGAGAAGTTTCCGCGGCCGCTCCGGTTCGTGGTTGTTGATCGTCGCCGGCGCGTAGTGGGGAATGTGGAGGTTGCGCAGCCACACTTCTCCGTCTTCGACCACCGCGTAGGCGTCGCTCATCTGGGCGTTACCTTCCCTTAGCGCCTTCACTTCGGTCCCGAGTAGGGCGATTCCAGCCTCGAACTTCTCGACGACCTCGAACTTCTGCCTGGCCCGCCGGTTCGTCGCTACGTCGCCGGACGCGGGTGCGCGCTTTTTCTTGTTCTTCTTCGCCATCGGCCCCTGATTATCCGTCAGCCGGGAAGAGATCGACCCGGCCCTGCGGAGAATCCACCTTGTCGACCTGAACCGCCAGGGAATCTCCGAGGCTCACCTTGCGGCCCGTCTTGCTTCCCACCAGCGAGGTTTCCTCCTCGTTCAGCTCGAAGCGTTCTCCGCGGATCCGCCGGGCCGGCACGAAGCCTTCATATACGTCTCCCAGACGACCACCGAAACGAACGAAGCAGCCGGAACGGATAACTCCGGACACTTCGCCCTCGAACCGCTTGTCGTAGCCCTCTTCGAAGAGCTCGCGTTCGAGCAGGAACGCCCCGCAGATGTCATCGGTGTCCCGCTCGAGCAGCATCGCTTCCCGTTCCCGTTCGGAGGCGTGAAGCGCGGCTTCTGCCACTTCCCCGGTGCTGGGACCCTCCTCCCCGCCGCCGACCGCCGAGAGCAGGGCACGATGGACCAACAGATCGGGAAAGCGCCGAATCGGCGATGTGAAGTGACAGTAGGCCTCGCTGCCCAAGCCGGCATGGCCGAGGTTTCTTTCCAGATACCGGGCCGGTTTCAGTGACCGGAGGATCAGCGAGCTGTAGGCATCGGCGCCGTGGCCCCGTCGCTTTGCTTCGCGGGCAACCGAACGCGAGGCTTCGACGGCCAGCTCGCCCGCGACGGTGGGACCCAGGCCGGCCGGCACCGGTGGCCCGGGCAGCCCGAGCGACGCGAGCTGACCGAGCATCTTCTCGACCCGGTCGGGGTCGGGCAGCTCGTGGACCCGGTAGACCGACGGGATTCTGCGAGTGCTGGTCAACTCGGCAACCTGCTCGTTGGTCAGGACCATCAACTGCTCGATCAGGCGGTGGGCCTCGGTCTGACGCTCAGCGGTCGCCCCGGTCACGTTCCCTTCTCCGTCGAACTGGAAAGTCGGTTCGGTCGAGTTCACTTCCAGTGCCGATCCGGCTCTACGGTCGGCGAGGACCGCGGCCGCATGGCGGGTCAGATCGATCTGGTCGCGGACCGGTTCCGGGGCGGGCTCGTGGCCGGCGAAGATCCGGTCGAGCTGGTCATAGTCGAGTCGTGCGTCGGACCTGATCCGGCTCCGGTAGAAGGACGCCGAGGTCACCTCGCCAGAACCGGAAAGGACGATCTCGCTGGTTACCGCGAGTCGCTCCTCTCCCGGGGAGAGGGAGCAGACCCCGCTGCTCAGCACATGCGGCAGCATGGGCTCGACCGACGTCGGGACGTAAGTGCTGTTGGCGCGCCGGAAGGCTTCCTCCTCCAGCGGCGATCCGGGCCGGACGAAAGCCGAGACGTCGGCGATGTGGATCCAGAGCCGGACACCATCCCCTTCCCGGCTCGCCGAGACCGCGTCATCGAAGTCGCGGGCAGTCGACGGATCCACGGTGAAGGTTGGCAGCCCGGTCAGGTCCTGACGGGGAACCTCGGCCGGACTCTCTGCCGCGGCTTCGGCCGCTTCCTCGATGAAGCGCGAGAAGCCCCGGCGTCCGAGCCGCTCCAGCGCCTGGGCCTCGGAAACGTCCCGGGCGTTGTCGATCCGGCCGAGGTCGCGGATCAAACGGGCTCTCCCCGAGCCGAACTCGACCCAGCCGATCTGGCCTTCCCGGGTCCGGGTCTTGCGGTCGAGGGCGACTCCCTGGCCCGGTTCGAAAAGGGGGCGAGCGGAAGTGAACCTGCCCTTGCGTTCGAGCAGGGCCACCCTCCGCACGCCCCTCGGAGCCCCGGGGCGTCGGGCAGCCATCACTCGACCTGGTCGCTTTGGGCCCCGGAAGCAACCTCGTCCGAGAGCGCTCCGAAAGCCCGGTTCAGCTGAACGTCGCGGGTCGCGCCATCAGGCAGCGGTGCCAGGACATCCGGCTTCAGCCCCTTGCCAGCCAGCGACACGCCGTCGGCGGTCAGGAACTCGCCGACGCTGAGGTCGAGCGAACCACCGTTGATCAGCTGGATCACCTGCTGGAAGAGACCCTTGCCGTAGGTCCGGGTTCCGACCACTGGTACATCGAGGTCGGTCTGTAGCGCGGCGGCGAGGATTTCGGCGGCCGAAGCCGTGTTCCGGTTGACCAGGGTGACCAGGGGCGGCGTATCGATCTTGCCCTTGACCGCCTCGTAGGTCATGTTGCCTTCGGTGCGGGAACGGGTCTCGACCACCACGTCACCTTCGTCGAGGAAGACGCTCGATGTGAGGATCGCTTCCTCCAGCAGGCCGCCGCCGTTGTCACGAAGGTCGATAACGATCCCTTCCGCACCCTTGTCGATCACCCGCTGGACCGCCCGCCGCAGAGCGGCGCCGGCCCCCTGGCTGAAGGTGGTGAGCTGGACGTATCCGAGCTTGCGGCCATCCACCTCGCGAATCCGGTTGGCAGTGATCGGCACCCGGATCTCCTCACGGGTCAGCTTCACCTGCTTGACCTCCCCCTTGCCACCCTTGCGGATGCCGAGGGTCACGTCGGTTCCTTCCGGCCCCTTGATCTTCGCCACGATCAGATTGACTTCCTCGCCGCGAATCGACTTGCCGTTCACCTCGACGATCACGTCCCCGGCCTTGATGTTGGCCCGGGCGGCCGGCGATTTGCGAAACACGTATCCGACCTCGAGTCCCTTCCTGTCGTTCTGGCCGACCGTCATCCCGACCCCGCTGAAGCTGCCCGACAGCGACTCGCTCAGCCGCTGGTTCTGCTCCGGGGTGAAGTAATGGGTGAAGCGGTCGTCGAACTCCTTGCGGAGCCCGCGGACCATGCCGTTGATCGATGAGTCCTGGACCTTGTCCGGATCCGTTTCACGGAAATACTTCTCGCGGATCAGTTCGGCGGCCTGCTCCGACACGGACTCGGGACGCGCTTCTTCGGCCACGAAGATGTCGCGCACCGGGTCGGGCAGGTTGTCGGGGTGACCACCGGCCCACAGGCCAATGACGATGCCGGCGATCGCCGCCCAGATTGCGAAGGTCGCAGTCTTCAACTCTGTTACCGGCCCGCTCCCGAGAGCGGACCGGGGCCGCTCAGACCTTCAGGAACCGGCGCATGGTCAGTCCGGACCCGATCGCCGAGACCAGGATGGCCGCGATGAACAGACAGCCGACCAGGGCCGCGAAGGACATCGAGTCCTGCGCGTTCATCAGGGCGAACTTGTCCGCCAGCGGGTCCACGACTGTGACTTTGCCGATCCACAGCACCAGTATCGCAATCGCACCGCCGAGCATGCCCACCACTACGCCTTCGATCATGAATGGCCAGCGAATGAACCAGCGGGTCGCGCCGACCAGGCGCATGACCTCGATCTCGCGACGACGGGTGTAGATCGAAAGCCGGATCGTGTTGCCGATCAGGAGCAGAGAGGCACAGATCAGGAGAACCGTAATTACGGTCAGGATCAGTTTCAGGGCGCCGGTCACCTGTTCGATGTCGCGGGCGTCTTCCTGGCGGTCGTCGACCTCCGAGATGATCGGCGAGATGTTCTGCGGCTTACCGTTCGCGCCGACCGGCTGGATCGCATTGCGGATCCCTTCCAGGTTGGCAGCGTCGTCCGGCTTGATGATGAAGTTGGCCGGCAGCGGGTTCTTGCCCCCGAGCTGGTTCAGCGCGTCCGGGTTCTCCTTGCCGAAGTCACTGGCCAGGAATTCTGCCTTGGCGTCCGCCTTGGTCAGGTAGGTAACCGACTCGACATGCGGCAGCGCTTCGAGCTTCTGCTGCAGGGCCTGGGTTTCCTTGGCCGTGGCATCGTCGTAGAGGAAAGTCCGAAGTTCCAGCTGACCACGGACATCCTCGCCCTTGCTCTGGGCCGTCTGGAAGACGGGAATGAGCACGCCGAGCAGGAGCGCGGTCAGCACCGTGGTGACCACGGCGGCCGTGGTCGGGGCGACGTTCCGCTTGATCGCGCGGATCGCCTCGCCGGTGAAGAAAAACATCTTGCCCATCAGTGTGCTCCCTTGGACTTATGCGAGTTTCCGTTGGTGTGACCTTCGACGCCGACACCCATCTCGGCCCGCATACGGACCCCGAACTCGGTGGTCGACTCCTCGGTGTAGCCGCCCGCGATCTCGTCGCGAATGACCCGGCCCTCGTAGAGCTCGATCACGCGGCGTCGCATGCGGTCGACCATCTCACGGTCGTGAGTGACGACTACGACCGTGGTTCCGGTCTTGTTGATCCGGTAAAGCAGCTGCATGATCCCGACCGAGGTGACCGGGTCGAGATTTCCGCTCGGCTCGTCGGCGAGGAGCAGCGGCGGGTGGTTGACGAAGGCACGCGCCACCGAGACGCGCTGCTGTTCGCCACCGGAAAGCTCGTCCGGGTAGTTGTGAAGCTTGGTCGAGAGCCCGACCAGACGAAGCGTCTCGGGGACCTTCTGCCGGATCTCGGCGCGCGAAGCACCAATTACCTGCAGGGCGTAGGCGACGTTGTCGTAGACGGTGCGGCTCGGAAGCAGCTTGAAGTCCTGGAAGACCGTGCCGATGTTTCGACGCAGCTGCGGGATCTTCTTCTCGGGAAGCTTGTTGATGTCCCGGCCGGCGATCGAGATCGACCCATCGGTCGGTTCGAGCTCACGGATCAGCATCTTGATCAGGGTCGACTTGCCGCAGCCGGTCGGACCCACGAGGAATACGAATTCGCCGCGGTTGATCGCCAGGGAAACCCGGTCAACGGCGAGATGGCCGCCCGGGTACACCTTGCTGACGTCGCGCATCTCGATGATCGGCGCCCCACCCTTGCGGGGACGCTCGGCCTGCTTTCGTTCGCGGGCTGCCTCGAGTTCTGCCTGCGCTGACTCTTTTTTCTTTTTTCCGAATGCCATCTGGTTCGCCCTATTCCCCCCGGGACGGGGTAATCCTTCCCCTGGGGCGGATCGCCCACGAGTCAGGCCCCCGAAGCGGGAATCTTGCGTTGAAGTTAACGCGACGTTAGCAACCACTCACAAAGTTAACGGGCTCTTGAACGTGAGCCGGTACGATTCCTGCAATGTCCAGGGGTGCCCATTCCGCCGACCGGGCCGCCTTCCTTGGATGCGGCCTACTCGCCGTTCTCGTATTTCTTCTGATGGCTCCCCCCGCCTCGGCGGCCGAGCCCCGGGGTTCAGACGCCAGCGCGTCGATCATCAATGGTCAGAGCACGACTATCTCGAAGTGGCCCTGGCAGGTAGCCATCACCGTGGCCCGCAGCGTCGCACCGCGCGCTTCGACCGCGGGAAGGTTCTTTTGCGGCGGATCCGTGCTCGCTCCCCGGCTGGTGGTAACCGCGGGCCACTGCGTTTCCTACCTGAAGAAAAGCCAGATCACGAAGATCGAGGTGGTCTCCGGCAGGACCAGGCTCAATTCGAATCAGGGCGAGGTCGCCCGGGTCTCGAACCTGCGAATGCCCGTGAACCTGGCCGGTAAGCGGCGCTATCGCTCGATCCAGGGAGCGGCGGACTGGGATGTCGCCCTGCTTCACCTGGCCACTCCCCTTTCGGCGGAACCGATCAAGCTCGCCGGCCCCGACGAAGAGGCGTCCTGGGCACCCGGACAACTCGCCTGGACCACCGGCTGGGGTAGCACCGACGGGTTTGCCGATCGGGTCCCCGCACGACTTCAGGTGACACGCCAGGTGATCATGAGCAACGCACTCTGCCGGCGCGCCGACGGCGTCGCGTTCCAGCCCACCCGGATGGTGTGCATGGGTGGGCCGGGCGGCAATTCGTCGACCTGCGTGGGGGACAGCGGCGGCCCGCTTGTGGTCCGGACCAGCGACGGATACCGGCTGGTCGGCCTGACCAGCTACGGCGACGGGGCCTGCTCGGGGAACATTCCTTCGGTCGACACGCGGGTTGCCGGCGATCCGATCCGGCGCTGGGTACAGCGCACAGCGATGAACCTGGCCGGTGTCGACGTCCTGGGCCGTGGCGGAGCTGCCGTTCCCGCCCCTGACTGGTGCGAGGTGCCGCGCGTTTACGGCCTGAAGCCCTACCGGGCCCGTCTTCTCCTGGAGGCATCCAACTGTCGACTCGGCACCGTCAGGGTCGACCCTTGGTCGGTCGGGCGCAGGGGCCGGATCTCGGGACAGAGCCGCATGTGGGGCTGGCTGGCGCCACCCGGCTTCCCGATCAGGGTCTGGGTCGCTCCCTGATCGGGTATCAAGCAGGCATGAGAACGAACCGGCTGCGCGAAGTGATCGCTCTCCTGCTCCTGTCGGGATGCCTCGGCCTGGGACTATCTGCCTGCGGCTCCTCCGGCTCTTCCGACGGGTCCGATCGTTCCCGAACCACCGAGATCACCCCGGAAAAGAACGCCCCGGAAAGCGCCGACGACAAGCCGGGGAATGCCCCCGACGATGTGATCTCCGATCGCCCCGGTGGCCCCGGTAGCTCGAAGCCGTCCAACCCCTGACTCTCAGGAGTCGGTTCGAACCAGGCTGCGTGCGAGCAGGGATATCCCGATGACCAATCCGGCCACGAACAGCGCCAGCCCCAGGTAAAGCGTCGCCCCGGCCTCACTGAGGAAAAGCATGAGCCCGCCCCCAGCTGCGAGGGCGAGCACTGCCACGATCGCTGTCCGTCCCGTTGCCTCGAGCGGCCGTCCCGAAGCTGCCGTCTCGACCTGCGGCACGTCAAGGGGGTCGAACCTTCCACCGAGCACGAGGCTGTAGAGCAGATAAAGCGAAGGGATCAGCAAGAGCATTCCGATCGCAACCGCGACCAGCAGTCCGATGATCACTTCGTTCGAGGCGGCCGCTTCGTCGATGGTGAGTCCGGGCAGGAGTTCGGGCTGCTGGGCGATTCCCCAGCCGGCTATTACGCAGGCGACCGCGGCGGCGGCCGCGAACCTTGCCGGCGCGTAGCGGCGTGTGGCGAGCAGCCAGAGGGTCGCGGTCCCGGCAATCGCCGAGCCGTACACCAGGAGTCGACCGAGTTCGCTGCCCCGGCTGCCCGAGACCAGCATCGCGTCGAAGAAGTCCCGTGCCTGCGCATGCAGAACCAGTAGACCGATGACGGCCATCAACCCGGTCACCACGCCACTCATCAGCCCCCGAACGCGGAACGCGTCCGCCAGATCCTCCTCACCGCGGCGGTCGGCGTCGGCAGCCAGGTAAACGGCGGCCAGGTAGGCGGAAAGAGCGACGAAGAGCAGCCCGATCGTTATCGGCAGGGGAGCGAGCCAGGATGTGACCAGGTCTCCCTGCGCGTTGCCGGGCGGCACGTTCCCCTCGACGATCGCCCCGATCACCGTGCCGAGAGCGAAAGGAACGAGCAGGGAAGAGATGGCCGCAAGCCATGTAAAGACGCGGTTCAGACTGACCCCGCCGGCCACGTAGCCGACTGCCCGCATGATGATTCCGAGACAGGCAAGGATCAGGGGGATCCAGAGCGTCGAGAAGATCGCCCCGAACACATCCGGGTAGGCCGTCCAGCAGATGACCAGCACGAAGATAAGCCAGACGTGGTTTGCCTCCCAGACCGGAGCCATCGACCGATGACCCGATTCCTTCAGCTTCCCGGAATCTTCGCCCCCGGCAGTGATTGCCCAGATCGGCGCGCCAAAGTCGGCCCCGGCCAGTACCGCGTAGGCGATCAGCCCGATCAGGATCAGGATTGCCGGGACTTCAGCGAGTTCCATCGCTCTCCTCCCTCGGCCCGACTGAGCTTGCGCCGTCTCTACCCGGACTAGCGTGTTCGAGAGCCGCGATCTCCGGCGGGAACGGCTGCCTGGCGATCGTCCTGAGGACCCAGAGGACCGTGACAGTGAGGACGAGGTAGACGGCGGCCAGGGCCGCGAACCCGAAAACCACCCCGTCTGCGCCGGTCACCGCCTGCTCGGTCCTCATCACCCCGTAGACCACCCATGGTTGCCGACCGACTTCGGTGGTGACCCAGCCGGCGACGAGAGCGACCACGGCCGCCGGACCGGCCAGCATCACTGCCCGGTAGAACCACTTCGTTTCGGGCAACTGCCTTCGCCGCCACCAGGCGAACAGGAACCAGGCAGCCAGGGCGGCGAGCCCGGTGCCGATCCCGACCATGGTCTGAAAGGCGATCCGGACCACGTTGATCGGCGGCCGGTCCTCCTCGGGCACGGTCTCGAGACCCTGGACCGTCGCGTCGGGGTCGTGGTAGGCAAGCAGCGAAAGCATCTTGGGGATCTCGATTCCGTACTTGATCGTGCCGTCGGACTCGTACCAGCCGAGGATCGTTTCCGGTGCCCCCTTGGTCGTCTTGTAGAGGCCTTCGAAGGAGGCCAGCTTGATCGGCTGGTCGTCGGCGACGCTACGGGCCGCCCAGTCGCCGATCAGAAGTTGCGCGGGGGCGGCGAGACAGGCCACTGCGAGTGGCACCACCATCGCGGTGCGGAAGTAATCACCCCGGCGACCCTTCACCCAGGCGAAGGCGTAGATGCCGGCGATTATGAAGCCGACCACGATGTACGCGGCGAAGTACATGTGGGTCAGCTGGGGCCAGAGGTGACCGTTGGCGAAAAGCGCTTCGAAAGGCTTGACGTCCACGACCTCGCCGGCTCCGTTGACCGAGAAGCCCGATGGGTTGTTCATCCAGGCGTTGACTGCGATCACCATCATCGAACCGGTGATCCCGGTCGCGATCACCGGGATGCCGGTCAGGATGTGTTTCTTCGGCGAAATCCTTTCCCAGGAATAGACGTAGATCGAGATGAAGATCGCCTCGAGGAAGAACGAGAACCCTTCGAGTCCGAAGGCGAGCCCGAAGACGTCGCCGAAGGCCGACATGAATCCGGGCCAGAGCATCCCCAGCTCAAAGCTGAGCAGGGTGCCGGTCACCACCCCGGCCGCGAACAGGGTGATCATCACTTTCGACCAGCGCCGCGCGATCGTCGTGAAGTGGGACTTCCCGGTTCTGAGGCCCAGCCACTCCATGAAGATGACCAGGCTGGGAAAAGCGATCCCGAAACAGACCAGCGGGATGTGCATGACGAAGGACATCGCCTGCATTTGCCGCGCCTCGAGCAGGTATCCCTGATCGACGGTCGGGAACTGGTTCCCCGGACCAAAAGTGAAATCAGCCGCCGCCGCGATCAGATCGAACACAGGCGAACCCTATTCCCACCCCCGGCGGGCAAAAACGAGGTCAGGACTACGGACAAAACTCCTCATGCCCGGGCAATCCTGCGAGAGGTGCCACGAGATAAGTACCGATGCGGGTAGTTAAGTCGTGACACCCCGTTTGAGTCAGTGGCAGAGAAGCCCCTCGGGGGCTCTCTGTTGCCTATCCGATCGAAACCATTCTCTCGATCGGGAGGCGGGCCTTCTCCGCGAGCGCCTCGTCGACCTTCACTTCGAACTTCATGTCCCGGAGAGAGTCGCGGAGCTTGGGAAGGGTGATCATCTTCATGTACTTGCAGTAGGCCATCCGGTTGGCTTCGATCAGCTTGGCTCCGGGGACGGCCTGACGCATCGGGTAGAGCATCCCGTTCTCGGTCGCGACGATGTAGCTGCGATCGGGGTTCTCCTTGACGTGCTCGATCATGCCCGAGGTCGAGAGCATGTGGACGCCCTCGGGGTCGATGTCACCGTTGGCCACATACTCCATCGCCTGGGTCGAGCAGCCGCATTCCGGGTGGATCAGGAACTCGGCGTCGGGGTTCTCGGCCCGGGTACGGGCGATGTCATCCGGACGGATGCCGGCGTGAACGTGACACTCGCCGTCCCAGACGTGGAAGCGACTGCGTCTATCGGGGTCTTCAGTCAGTCCGGTCTCCCGTTCGACGAAAGCCCCGAGCCACATGTCGGGGCCGAACAGGATCTCGGTGTCCTCCCCGTGCTCGGCCCAGATGTGTTCGACCACCTTGACTGCGTTCGATGAGGTGCAGCAGTAGTCGGTCTCCGCTTTCACCTCGGCCGAGGTGTTGACGTACATGACAACCAGGGCACCGGGGAACTTCGCCTTCCACTCGCGCAATTGCTCGGCGGTGATCGA
This sequence comes from Actinomycetes bacterium, assembly GCA_023436605.1. Taxonomy (GTDB): domain Bacteria; phylum Actinomycetota; class Thermoleophilia; order Solirubrobacterales; family 70-9; genus 67-14. The sequence goes on from JAEZIQ010000040.1 coordinate 23,377, forward strand.
ATCCGAGAGCGAGCATCCCGCACCGAGGTCCGGGATCAGCACCTTCTTCTCGGGCGAGAGGATCGACGCGGTCTCGGCCATGAAGTGGACGCCACAGAACTCGACCACCTCGGCGTCTGCCGCTTCGGCCTGACGGGAGAGGCCGAGCGAATCGCCGATGTAGTCGGCGACGTCCTGGACTTCGGGCAGCTCATAGTTGTGGGCGAGGATGATCGCGTTCCGCTCGACCGCGAGCTCGCGGATCTCGGCACTGAGCTCGGTGATCAGCGCCGGATCGAGCGGCGGCGGCACATCCGAAGCCTGGAGGACTGGAAGTTCAATGGGCATGAACCGATTTTACGCACCACCCATTTCCGGTCCGGTCGAGCCTCCCGGGGTCAGTCCAGAGGATCGAGGAGAAGAGATACGTCGAGTTGCGGCGCCGAGTGGGTCAGGGCGCCGATCGAGATGAAGTCAACCCCGGTCTCGGCGACCTCGCGGACGTTGGCCAGGTTCATGCCGCCCGACGCTTCGAGTTCGGTTCGGGCGCCACCCGACTCGCGGAGATCCACGGCCCGTTTGAGCTGCTCGGTGTCCATGTTGTCGAGCAGGATGCGGTCGGCCCCCGCCTCGATCGCCTCGGCCACCTCGTCGAGTGTCTCGGCCTCCACCTCGATGTGAAGGTCGGGCGACTGACGCCGGCAGGCTTCCACCGCCTGACGCACCCCACCCGCCATCGCGATGTGGTTCTCCTTGATCAGGACCGCGTCATAAAGGCCGAAACGGTGGTTGATCCCGCCACCCCAGGAGACCGCCTGCTTCTCCAGCGCCCGGAGGCCGGGAAGGGTCTTGCGAGTGTCGAGGATTCGGGTGCCGGTCCCCCCCACCGCGTCCACATACCGGGCGGTCAGGGTCGCGATCCCGGAAAGGTGGCCGAGGAAGTTCAGGGCCACGCGCTCACCGGCCAGGATCGCACGGGCTTCACCGTTGATCAGAAGGACGTCGCGCGGCACTGAGTCGTGCCAGTGGCCCTCGACCACGGTGCGGTCGAGGTCGGTGACCCCGACCTGGCGAAAGACTTCCTCGACCACATCCAGGCCGAAGATCACCCCGGGGACTTTCTGGATGACGTGGGCCTGCGCGGCAAGGTTCTCCGGCACTGTGGCCATCGCGGTCACGTCACCAGAGCCGATGTCCTCGGCCAGGGCGCGCTCGATCAACTCTGAGGTTCCCTCCGGAAGGTGGGTCATGCGAGGAGCCTATGCTCTCCTTCATGGGTACGTTCGCCCACACCGCTTTCGACACCGAACTCGGTGCGGTGTGCCTGGCCGCAACGGACGAGGGCGTCGTTCGCTGCAACCTGCCCGGGTCTGATCCGGACGCGCTGGTCAATGAGGTGATGGCCCGCACCGGCCTCGAACCGGTCGAGGGCGGCGACGCGGTGGACGAGGCTGCCGACCAGATCATCGCCTTTCTCGAGGGCGAGTTGCGCCAGTTCGAACTCGACCTGGATTGGAGACTGATCGGGGGCTTCCACCGGGAAGTTCTCAAGGCGACGGCGAGGATCCCCTACGGGGAGACGGCCAGCTACAGCGAGGTGGCGGGCATGGCGGGAAAGCCCGGAGCCGCCCGTGCGGCAGGCACCGCGCTTTCGCTGAACCCGATTGCGCTGATCGTCCCCTGCCACCGGGTAATCAAGGCCGACGGTTCGACCGGCGGCTACGGCGGAGGCCATGCCGGAACGGCCCTGAAGCAAAGGCTGCTCGACCTGGAGAACCGCCAACAGGGCCTCTCCTTCCATCAGTAGACGCGAGAGGAGACGCGGGTTCCGCCGGGAGGCGGAGTGAAGCTCGCCGACATTCAGTTAATGAAGGACGCGGTTAGCCGGCCGTCCGGTTCAGGTACTCGCGGATGAAACCGTCGATGTCTCCATCGAGAACCCGCTGCGCGTCACCGACTTCGAAATCGGTCCGGTGGTCCTTGACCATCGTGTAGGGCTGAAGCACGTATGAGCGGATCTGGGATCCCCAGGCCACGTCCTTGACTTCGCCCCGTTCCTGGTTGACGACCTCGGCCCGCTTGCGCTCTTCGAGTTCGATCAGCTTCGATTTGAGCATCTGCATCGCGACCGCCTTGTTCTGGGTCTGCGAGCGTTCGTTCTGGCACTGGACGACCACGCCGGTCGGTTCGTGGGTGATCCTTACCGCCGAATCGGTCTTGTTGACATGCTGGCCCCCGGCGCCCGAAGCTCGGTAGGTGTCGACCCGGATGTCGGCGTCGTCGATCTCGATCTCGACGTCCTCGTCGACGACCGGCGCGACATCGACCTGGGAGAAGCTGGTGTGGCGGCGGGCCGAGGAGTCGAACGGCGAGATGCGGACCAGGCGATGCACCCCGCGCTCGGCGGCGATCAGGCCGTATGCGTTCTCGCCCTTGAGCACGAAGGTGGCGGACTTGAGCCCCGCTTCTTCTCCTTCGGATGCTTCCCGCATCTCGACCGAGAATCCGCGACGCTCGGCCCAGCGCAGATACATCCGCAGCAGGATCTCGGCCCAGTCCTGGGAGTCGGTTCCGCCCGCCCCGGCGTGAACCGAGACGATCGCGTCACCGTGGTCGTACTCACCACTGAAGAGGCGCGCTTCCTCGAGTTCCTCGAGCCGGGATTCGACCGAACCGAGCTGCTCTTCCAGCTCGGCCGCGATCTCGTCGTCGACCTCGGCCATCTCGGCCATTTCGGCGAGGTCGCCTGCCTCCGTCTGAAGGCTGCGAAAGCCTTCCAGCTTGCGCTGGGCTCGTGAATGCTCGGCCGAAACCGAGGCCGCCTTGTCCTGGTTGTCCCAGAATCCGGGTTGCTGCATCACTTCTTCGAGCCTCGCGACCTCTGATTCAAGACTTTCTGGGTCCAGATAGTCGGTAAGGAGTTTGAGGTTCTCTTCTATCGCCGCCAGTCGGGCGGCTACCGATTCGGTGTTCAGGGCTTCGGCCACAGATGGAGCCTACCCGTCCCCATGCCTGCGAAGATTCATCCCTGGACCGTGGCCTTGACTGGGAGAAAAATGACGTTCGAACAGGCTGTGCGCGACCTGATCATTGCTCTGGCAATCATCCTGATTGCCGCATTCGCATTCGCGCGTCCGGCCGCTGCCGCCCCGGATGCCACGGCGAGCATCATCGACGGTGATTCGGCTTCGATCTCGGAATGGCCCTGGCAGGTCGCGGTTGCCAGTTCCCGGTCGGCCAGATCCGGCTCACCCAGGTCCCGCACTTTCTGTGGGGGGTCGATCGTGGCCCCCACCATCGTCCTGACCGCCGCGCATTGCGCTTACGACATGAGAGGGAGTCCTTCGCGCTTCGCGGTCATCTCGGGACGCACGAACCTGAATGCCATCTCAACCGGGCAGGAAGTCAGGATCGCGGCGCTCCATTTCCCTCGCACCCGGAACGGAACGATTCGATACTGGTGGCAGGCTGGCTGGGACGTCGCCCTGCTCGAGCTTTCCTCACCGCTGGCCGCACAGCCGATCCAGCTTCTGGGTCCCGACGAAGGCGATGCCACGGTCCCCGGCACCCGCCTGTACGAGACCGGCTGGGGTACCACCGTCACCGGCAGCAATCACGTTCCCAAGAGCCTCAAGGTTGGCGGAACCAACGTTCAGCCCCCGGGAATCTGTCGGGCAAGACTCGGTGGCGCCACTTACTTCACCCCGAAACTCCAGGTCTGTCTTGGTGATGCCGACGGTAAACAGGCCAACTGTTACGGCGACAGTGGCGGGCCGGCCATGGTCGGTACAACCGCCGGATTCCGGCAGGTCGGGATCACCAGCATGGGCACCGCAGGTGATTGTGCGGGCAGGATCGCGAACGTCGATGTCCTGTCCAGCGGCAAGCCCGTCCGGTCCTGGATCCGCTCGGTCGTCCTGAGCGAAGCAGGCATCAATCCGGTCGGAAGCGGCGGAACCTTTTCCCCGACCACCGGACTCTGCCCGGTTCCGGCCGTCAAGGGCTTGCGGGCCGGGAAAGCCCGCCAGGCGATCCGGGCTGCGGGTTGCGAGAAGGTCCGGGTCAAGCGTCGCGGTAAAGGAAATCGGGTACTTCGAAACCCCGTGCCGTCCGGCTGGCTCTGGAACCCGAATATGGCAATCAGGCTCTTGATCGGTGACTGAATCGTCCACACCTCCCGTTTCATCCAGCCGTGCAGGTGAGGACCTCCGCCGAAAGCGGCTGATCCGGGTCATTTCCGTTTCGATCGCGGTCGCGGTCCTGACCATCGCCATGAAGTTCGTGGCCTGGATCCTGACCGGATCGATCGGCCTGCTCTCAGACGCCGCCGAATCGGTGGTGAACCTCGTCGCCGCCCTGGTCGCGCTGGTCGTGATCCTCTGGGCAACCCGCCCAGCCGACGAGGACCACACCTATGGCCACGAGAAGGCCGACTACCTGTCGGCCGGGTTCGAAGGCGCCCTGATCCTGCTCGCGGCAGTGACAATTGCCTACGCGGCGATCGAACGTCTGATCAACCCGACCGAGCTGACCGAGGTCGGGATCGGCCTCGCCGTTTCAGCAGGTGCTTCGGTGCTCAACCTGCTTGCCGCCCGCCTGCTGATCCGCACCGGCGAGAAGGAGTCATCCGTGGTCCTGGTCGCCGACGGCCGGCATCTGCTGACCGACGTGGTCACCTCGGCCGGCGTGATCGTCGGAGTCGGGCTGGTCTGGCTTACCGGTTGGAACACCCTGGACCCGCTGATCGCCCTCGTGGTCGCGGCGAACATCGTCCGGACCGGGGCCGGCCTGGTCTCCGATTCGATGTCCGGACTGATGGACAAGGCCCTGCCCGACGACGAACTCGCCCGGGTGAGCGATGTGCTCGACAGCTACGAGTCCGAAGTGATCCACTTTCACGCCCTCCGAACCCGCAAAGCCGGACGCCGTACCTTCATCTCGGTTCACGTCCTGGTGCCCGGCGAGTGGAGCGTCAAACAGGGCCACGACCTGGCCGAACAGCTCGAAGGCGATCTCCGCGGTCAATTCGACCACGCCACCGTCTTCACTCACCTCGAACCGATCGAAGACCCGGTCTCCTTCGAAGACACCGGCCTCGACCGCACAACCAACCCCCATCAGTAGCACCATGCCGTCGGGCCGAGGTGCCCTCCCAAAGACGACCCACCCGTCCTTCCGGCCGAGCGGTTTGTCAGATTCGGGTCGGCGGTGTCCGAAAAATGATGGATCACGCGAGCGAAGCGAGCATCATTTTTCGGATACCGCCGGCCCGGATCTCGAACGCCAAGGTCAGGACATGAAGGCCGTCTTGGCTTCCTCGGGGTCCTGGAAGGGTCTCCAGAGGAGGACCTTTTCGTCCCTGAACTGGAAGAACCAGGTGAGCTCGTCCGTGTAGGCGAGTTCGTCGCTTTCTTCCCATCGCCACTGGCGCTTCACCTTCATCAGCAGCCGGTCGCCGGCCTGCTCACATGATTCGATCAGGACCGTCTGCTGAACGCCTCCGGGTGTCTTGGTCGCCCAGGTCCGGGCTTCTTCTCGCCCCTTCTTCAGTCCTCTCATCCCGTGGATCTCGACCTCGGGATCGAGAACGTCGACGAAGGCATCCAGCTCAGACCGGTTGAAGGTCGAAACGAACTCGCGCGCTGTCTTTTCCTCGGGGGTCACTGGTCTCGCTGCTGGGGGATTGCAGCGAGACTATCCGCGAAGTGAGGCGACGGGGCTTACTGCCCGTGGCACTTCTTGAACTTCTTGCCGGATCCGCACCAACACGGATCGTTTCGGCCGATGCTCTCCTTGTCGGACTTGACCACGGTTGCCGCGCCGGCCGGTTCGCCGGTCCCGCCCACGTTGGGCACGCCGCCGGGGGTGACACCGGGGATTCCGCCGGTCTGGGCCGGTCCCGGAGTGGCGCCGGCCGCAACCTCGGCCAGGGCCGAAGGCTGGGCTTCAGAGGTGCCACCGGAATAGTCGAGGGTCGACTCGTCCGGCTCATCGGCCGGGGGAGCGAAGGCGCCCTCGACCTGATCGGGTTCGATCTCGATCTCGACGTTGAAAATCAGTCGGCTGAACTCTTCCCAGATGCCGTTCATCAGCTCCTGGAACATCGAGTAGCCCTCGTTCTTGTAGGCGACGAGGGGGTCGATCTGGGCGAAGCCACGCAGGTGGATGCCTTCGCGGAGGTAGTCCATGTCGTAAAGGTGCTCGCGCCAGCGGGAGTCGATCACCTGCATCAGCAGGGTCCGCTCGAGGTAACGCATGATTTCCTCGCCGAACTCGGCTTCACGCTCGTCGTAGGCCTTCTGGGCGTCCTCGTAGAGCTCTTCCTTGAGAGCGTCCGGCTCGGTCGACTCGGGAGCCATGCCGGCCACGTCGATCGCGCAGGGCCAGATCTGGTGGAGCTGGGAGTCGAGCCCTTCCATGTCCCATTCTTCGATGATGTCGCCGGCCAGGTATTCGTCGACCAGGCGACCGATGACGCCGTCGACTTCCTCGCGGGCGATCTCGGACATGTCGCGACCTTCGAGAATCTCGCCGCGGTACTTGTAGATCACGCGACGCTGCTCGTTCATCACGTCGTCGTACTCGAGGACGCGCTTACGAATCAGGAAGTTCTGCTCCTCGACCTTCTTCTGGGCGTTCTCGACGGTCTTGGTCAGCATCTTGGCTTCGAGGGGCATCTCGTGGCCTTCCTCGTCGGTCGGACCGAGCCGGTCGAGGATCTTGTAAATGCGGTCACCGGCGAAGAGCCTGATCACATCGTCTTCGGCTGAGAGGAAGAAACGGGAGGCACCGGGATCACCCTGACGGCCGGCACGACCGCG
>JAEZIQ010000095.1 GCA_023436605.1 Actinomycetes bacterium
CTCGCATGCGGATCGCCGCGGGGTCGTGATCGCGCTCGACCGCGACCCGGTCCCCGTGGAATGTAAACCCGTCGACCTCGACCACGATCCGAAGGTTGGGCCAGATGAAGTCGACCATCAAACCGGAGACCCACTGATTGGTCTTCGGCACCTCGATCCCGCGTTTCTTGCAAACCGCAATGAACCTGGTTTCCAGAATCGAAAGCGCATTCAGCATTTCCTCATCCCAGTAGCGGAGCTGATAGCGCAGTTCCTTGATGCCCTTGCGACCAGCCCCTTCGTCGATCAGACGGGTGACCCTCGGACGGTCGAGGTATCCCTTTTGACTGGCCGAAGAGATGTAGCCCTCCAGCTCGACCGGGGTCGATTTCCCGGCAAGATCGATGAGGAGATCAGGCACCGGGAGCACCGGAATGCGGTCCACCAGGGCCGGTGACGAGGGACAGTTGCTGCGACTCCAGATCCGTAGTTCTGTCGACCAGCCAGATCCGGGCCTGGACTTCTCGGTCCGATTGTTACCGGTGGGACGGTTCACGTCGATGGCGCCTGGCCTGGCATCGGTCAATCGCCAGAGAGAAGCTGCCGCCGGCCCCGCGAGCATCGCTTTCGGACCCGAGGAGAGAACCGCGGCCATCCAGAGAGATCGCCAGGACGAAGGAGGCCCTCCGACCGAGTAGGCGGCCCGGAATGCCGGCCAAAGCGTGCCGCGTTTGATCCTGTGTTCGATTTGCCTCTGCGAGCAGCCCTCCATGAGCAACTGACGCCTGGTGACGATCCCGTAGCTGTCACGGCCGGCAGTGACGAGCAGTCGATCGAGTGAGTGAGTTTCCGCCATCCCCCAAGGGTGGACGATTCCTGCTCACAAGTGGCTTGCGGAGTGCAACGATTCTGTGACCTGCGCGCGGGAGTCGCTTGGGGGGGTTCCAGCCTCACGAGTTCAATCAAAACCAACTGTTTCCCACATTATTTGTGGAAAACGGTTGGTTTTGATGCGTCGAGGTGGGAGGTCGGCCAGGTTTGCCGGGCTAGGCGGTGGGGGTGACCTGAGCGGTGCAGAAGGCGCAGCGGGTCGCCTGGTTGGGGATCTCGGAGAGGCATTCGGGGCATTCGCGGTGGGTTTCCTCTTGCTCGCCCTTCAACCGGTTGAGGGGGACGACGACAAAGAAGTAGACGACCGCTGAGACCGAGAGGAAGGTGATCAGGGCGTTGATGAAGTTGCCGTAGGTGAAGACGGAGCCATTGATCGTGAAGGTGAGGGCAGAGAAGTCCGGTTCGCCGATGATCGCGGCGATGACCGGGGTGAGCAGGTCCGCGACGACCGAGTTGACCAGGGCGGTGAAGGCGGCGCCGATTACCACTGCGACGGCCAGGTCGATCACGTTGCCCCGGCTGATGAACTCCTTGTACCCGTGAATCATCTTCATTGAATGAACGTACTCGGCGGCGCCGATGCAAAAAGAACGGCGCGACGCCCAGGGAGGGGACGCCGCGCCGCTCGGAGAAGCCCGCTGATGGGAGGGAGGGTTAGCGGGGGTTGGCGGTAAACGTCGTCGAGCCGGAGCAGATGAAGATCTTGGCGCCGTAGAGGTCGGGAATCAGGAAGGAGAAGTTCAGCTTCAACTTGCCGGAGACGACCTTGCCCCTTTTCCTCAGCGTCACCTCGTAGTTCTTCGTCGCGTCAGCGCCCACATTCATTGCGGCAGGCTGAAGTGCCTTGCTCTTCACTGTCTTGCCGATCCGCGCGGGAGCAGTCGGCTGGTAGAGCTCGCTACCGGCCCGGGAGGTGTAGCCGCCCGTGGTCTCCAGGCACAGGGTCGGGACCACCGTGCGGATCTTCGTCACCTGCTTGCCCTTGAGCGCGAAGGTGATCGAACTGCCGCCCTTGGTCTTCCCCTTGTACGGGGCAGCGCCGGCAAAGTCGGCGGCGAAAAGAAACCAGACCAGGAAGAGGACCGTGAAGACGGCGAGCGCGGTGCGAAAGCCACCGTCGGCCGGCCGGATCCCGGTGCGTGGGTTCACGATCGGCCGGTTGATGATCTGCGGCTTGTTTCGATTGCTGGAGTTCACTTGGTCACCTTGACTTTGTTGTTCGAGTTGACTGAGTTGATGCCGGGGCCATTGGCGATCACCCGGACCGGGTAGATACCGCGCGCCTTGCGAGTGGTCCGGATGGTCAGCTTCGTCCTGGCCGACTTGCCGGGTGCCACATTGCGGAGCGTCCTGCAGGCCGCCGGCTTGATCACCTTTCGCGCCTTGCCGCTGACCGTGGCGCAGACCTTGACCGTCGGGGCGGTAGCGCCCGATCCCGACACGATCGCGGTCAGGGCGGTCGCGCGTCCGGCCTTGGCCTTGGCCGTGACCGGGTTCACCTTGAGGCTGATTTTCGGGGTGCCGGGGCCCGGGTCGGTGGGTCCGGTCGGTCCCGTCGGTCCGGTCGGTCCCGTCGGGCTTGTCGGTCCGGTCGGTCCCGTCGGACTGGTCGGTCCGGTCGGTCCCGTCGGGCTGGTGGGTCCGGTCGGCCCCGTCGGTCCCGTCGGTCCGGTCGAAGTCAGAGTGGCCAGACCGAATGACGGCTCCATGCCGTTGCCTACCTTGACCGGGTTCAACGTGCAGTTTCCGCCACCGGTCACCGCAGGGACACGGGCCACGTAGACCGAGCCACGGTCCTGCCAGGTGATCATCGAACCATCCGGCGAGAAGCGGGGATAGGCCGGAGTCTGGGCGATGTTTACCACCGAGCAGCGGTGGGTCGGGGTACCGGCCGGCGGCGTTCCCCCGGTGTTCCAGAAGGAGAACTCGGCCGAGCTGGATCCTTCCGGAGAGACTTCCAGCACGGTCACGCCGTTGGAGGAAACGTCGAAGCTGTGCATGTCTCCCGCGTTCGGATCGTTAAATCCCAGCCAGGCATTCGGCTCGGCGCTGCCGGCCTTCTGGACCCAGATCCGGCGGAAATCAGTGTCGACGAAGCCCGCGTAGGGAGTGCCCGGAATCCAGCGCGGCCGGATGTAGTAGGTGTGGCAGTTGATCAGACAGGGATTGGTCGTGCCGGGACCACTGATGAACGAAACCTTCTGGTTCAGGGTGCAGGGATTGGTCCAGCAGTCGAAGTAATGCCAGTCGTAGACGAACATGCCGCCATCCGGCGAGATCATTCCGCTGTTGAACGGGACGAAGGAACCGGCGCCGGTCTTCGGCATGATCCAGTTGTCCTTGACCTGGCCGGTCGCCGGGTTAAGGAAGTAGGCGAAGGCGTTGGAGCTGACCTTCTTGATCGCGACGATCGTCCCGTCGTTCTTCTGGGTCGGCGTCACATAACGAGTCTCAGCCGTCGCGTCAGTGGTCACCTTCTGGTTGATGGTCCCGTCGGGGGAGGTCCGGTAGACGTTGCCGTCATTTCCGACGTAGGAGACGTTGGCCGCCTGGGAGTCGGGAACCTCGACGAACCAGGCGAACATCGAGACCAGAAATACGGCGATCATGATGACGTTCGCCCCGCTACAGGATGAGCTGATTCGGCGTTTGGTTTTCATGGGACGGGACCTCCGGAATCGGGATTGGTGATGTCGGCAGGTTCCAGCCCGCCCCTTGCGGGGACTTTGCGGGCAGGTTGCGGGGCCCGCAAGGCCCCTGACAAGGCGAGGCTCAGGGCCGGGCCTTTGGCTCTATAGTGCGGCCTGCAACCAATCCAAGGAGTGTTTCTTTCGATGGGACTACTTGAAGGCAAGAACGCGATCGTCACCGGCTCGGCCCGTGGCATCGGCCGGGCTACTGCCGAGCTTTTCGCCGCCCAGGGCGCCCGCGTCCTGATCAACGACCTTGATGCCGACGTCGCTGAGCAGACCGCTTCCGAAATCGACGGGGAGACCGCTGTCTTCGGTGGTGACCTGACCAAGGGCGATGCCTGCGACAAGCTCGTCGCGACCGCCCAGGACGCATTCGGGTCGGTCGACATCGTCGTCAACAACGCGGGCTACACCTGGGATGGTGTCGCCCACAAGATGAGCGACGACCAGTTCCAGGCGATGCTCGACATCCACACGATCGTCCCCTTCCGGGTCGCCCGGGCCCTCGCCCCGGCCTGGCGTGAAGCCGCCAAGGCCGAAGCGGCAGAAGGCAACGAGTACTTCCGCAAGCTGATCAATATCTCGTCGGTCTCGGGCACCATGGGTAACGCCGGCCAGGCCAACTACAGCGCCGCCAAGTCGGCCGTGGTTGGACTGACCAAGACCCTGGCCAAGGAATGGGGCCAGTTCAAGATCAACGTCAACGCGGTCGCTTGCGGCTTCGTCGAGACCCGCCTGACCGCGGCCAAGGAAGGTGACGCCGAGACGATCAAATCGCCCGACGGCGAGGAGATCCAGCTCGGCATCCCGGAGCAGATGCGGGCGATGGCTTCGATGATCATCCCCCTCGGTCGCCCCGCCTCCCCGGAAGAGGCAGCCGGTCCGGTCCTCTTCCTCGGCTCCAACCTCTCCGACTACGTCCACGGCCAGGTTCTGAACGTGACCGGCGGCCAGTTCGGCGGCATGTACACGTAGTACCGCGCCGCTCAAGGACTAAAGAAAGGGCCCCGCGTATGCGGGGCCCTTTTCTTTGCTTGCGCGACTTGCGTTTGACCTCTCCCTATTCCTCCGGGGGGAAGTTGGTCGAGATCATCGTCGGCTTGCCGGCCAAAAACAGCCACTGGTCGAAGAACTCTTCCAGGGCGTCTGTCTGAACGGGACCGAAGTCGGCGATGTCGATCGCCGTATCGATGAACTGCTGCGCGGTGATGTTCTTGTACGCGAAGTCGGTCTGCAGCTCCTTGGCGAAGGCAGAGAACTTCGTGTCACCAACGATCTGGCGGTAGTACTCGAGCATCATCGCCGGACGCGTGTACGTCTGGAAGGTCGAGAACAGGTACTCCGGATCGTTGTTCAGCGTGCCGGGCGGGATGTCCCACCTGGTCGGGTTGCTTGTAGAGGCGTAGTTATTGGCCGTCTGGGTCGCCGGGTTGGTTGCCGACGTGTTGAACCAGGTACCCCACTGGCCCCAGCCCTCGTTGAACCAGATCTGGTTCCACGTGGCCGGACCGACCGCGTCACCGAACCACTGATGCACGTACTCGTGCGCCAGCGTGTTGTTGTTGATCGAGAGTGTCGGGAAGTGGATCTTGCCCTGGTTCTCCAGGACGTACCCGATGCCCGTAGTTCGACCGGCAAACACGCCTCCCGAGTTCAACGGGTAGGGCCCGAACAACGCGGAGAACTTGTTGATCATGCCCTCTTGCGCGTCGAACTGGACGCCCATGTTGTTGATCTGGGTCTGGGTCGCCGAGTTGTCGTACGCGTTGTAAAGCGGGAACGTACGGTTGTTCGACGTGTCGGTGGCCGAGGCTACCCAGTAGGTGCAGCGACAGACCGATCCCGTGGTCAGATAGGTCTGCGTGGGCAGGGCCTCCCGCCACTTCCAGGTCGTCTTGCCGTCGGATCCCTCCACCTTGGAGACGAACTCACCCGTCCCAAGGGCAGTCCACTCGTCGGTTCCGGCCTGGGTCGGAACCTTGGTCGTGGTGGTGAACGTCGCCCGATCGGCCGGGATGTTGTTGTTCGGGAACCAGCTCTGCGCACCGATCGGTTCGCTCACCGTGAACGATCCGAAGCAGTTCACGTTGGTCGGACTCGGGTTGCCGGAACGGCACGCCCGGACCCAGCCTTCACGGGACCCGTCCGGGTCGACGATGTGGTTCACGTAGCCGCTGTAGTTGACCTTGACGGTGAACTCATCGCCCTCGTCGATCGGGGTCTGCGGGGCGATCACCAGCTTGGTGTTGTTCTGCTCCTGGAACCAGGAGGACGCACCGTTGACTTCAACCCTGGTGACGGTGAGCTTCTGTTCCCCGCCGATCAGGTTGCCGAAGTCGAGGCTGAACTCCCAGATGTCCTCCGTCGCTTCGGCGGTCATCGTGGTGTATGTGCCCGGGTTGAACTCGTTGGTCATCGGGTTGTAATCGATGTTGATGTCGTAATCGAGGGCGTCGTACCCACCGTTTCCGATTTCCGGGAAGAGCGAGTCACCCGTGCTACGGGCACCTTCGACATATGGGGCTCCGGGGTCGGCAGGCCGTCCCGGCATTCCCTCGGGACCGGTGGGTCCGGTCGGGCCGGTCGCACCAGTCGCTCCGGTGGCACCAGTGTTGCCGGTCGGCCCGACTTCGCCGGTGTCGCCGGTCGCGCCGGTTGCGCCAGTCGCTCCGGTTGCGCCGGTCGCTCCGGTGGCTCCGGTGGCTCCGGTGTCGCCCGTGGGTCCGACTGCACCCGTTGCTCCCGTGTCGCCGGTCGCGCCGGTGGCACCCGTGGGCCCGACTTCGCCGGTGGCACCGGTGTCGCCAGTCGCTCCGGTGGCTCCCGTCTCGCCGGTCGCTCCCGTCGCGCCAGTGGCTCCGGTATCGCCGGTCGCGCCAGTGGCTCCGGTATCGCCGGTAGCTCCGGTGTCGCCGGTCGGGCCGATCGGGCCAGTGTCGCCCGTCGATCCGGTCTCACCGGTCGATCCCGTGGCACCGGTCGTGCCGTCCTTGCCGGGAGGTCCGGCCGGGCCGGTGGCGTAACCGACGACGGTCACCGGCTTCGAAGCGCAGCTATAGCCGCCGCCCTTGAAGCAGGAGACCACAAAGTAATTGCCCTTCGCCACGGACTTCGGCACCCGGGCCGCAGCCAGGACGCTCTTCTTGCCCTTCGGGGGCAGACCGGCCACCTGGCGGGTTCCGAGCCGGATCGGACCGGCGGAGCGGTTGGTTGAAAGACTCAACGTGACCGTGCCTTTAACCCGCTTGGAAGCTGTGTTCCTCACGGTAGTGGCGACGATGTACTGGCTTCCCTGCGCCATTTTTGCGGCGGCCGCCACCTTGACGACCTTTGTCTTCGGTGCTGCCTCCGCTGCACCTGC
>JAEZIQ010000090.1 GCA_023436605.1 Actinomycetes bacterium
ATCCGCCGGCCGGGAAACAGTCCGGTTCCTGGAGAGGTCTCTCCTACTCGAGGCCCCAAAGCTCCTTGTAGGCGGTCTCGTAGTCGAAATCGGGAGTCCAGTCATCCCCGGTCGGGGGAAGGTTGGACGCGTCGATCAGGAGGCTCGGCACGGTGCCCTGTACCGGCTCCGCGTCGTTGAAGGCACGGTTCATCTGATCCAGCGCCTCCCAGCCCATCCATTCGGCTGCGGCAGCCCAGGTGGCGGCCAGGTAGTCCTTGTCGGCGATTGCCGCCACGGCTTCCTGATTGCCGTCCATCGAGACGATCGGGAAGTAGGGTGCCTTCGCATCCTTGGCTCCCTGGATCATGAACGTGGCCGCGGCATCGAACGGGGCGACCATGTAAAGGTCGTCGGTTCCATACTTCTGAACCGCCGACGCCGTCAGGCTGGGAAGACGACCGGCCATGTTCGCGATGTCGTTCTGCTCGGTTGCGAGGATCTTGCAGTCGGGGCAGAACTCCTTGAGGCCCGCTTCGACACCATCGGCACGCTGTTGGGTCAGGCCGAGCGAGGTGTCAGGCACGTTCACGACGCGACCCTTCCCGTTCGAGTTGGCCGAGATCCAGGCACCGAGTGCCATGCCACCGTCAAAGGTGCCGTTCGAGGCGTCACCGAAGACTCCCTCGGTCACTTCGTTTGACCCGGGATCGAAGGTGGTCACGATCGGAATGCCCTCGCTGACCGCCTTCGCTACTGCGCCGCCCACCGTCACCGGTGAGATCGAGTTCAGCACGATGCCGTCGGCCTGGGACGTCACGGCGCTCAGGATCGCCTGGCTCTGGACGTTCGGGTCGAACTGGCCGTCGGTCACCTCGACATCCCAACCCAGTGCCTCACCAGCTGCTTTCATGCCCTCCGAAGCGCGGACAGCGCCCTGGGCGTCGGTGCCATTCAGCACCACGGCGATCTTCTTGTCCTCGGCCGCTGGCGGAGAGTCGGCGGGGATGAACGACTCGTAGTCGATCTGGCTTTCGTCCTGGACCTTGGTCAGGTACTTCTTCGCGCCCTCGACGCCGCCTTCATCGGCGAAGTCAGAGAACTTCAGGTCACTCGGGCTGGAAACCTCGGCGTTGTTGCTTCCCGATCCGGAGTCACCCGAATCATCGCTGCTGCCACAGGCGACCAGGCCCAGGGAAAACACGACCGCGAACAGGCCGATCAGGGCCTTCAGCGGTCGGCCCATCAGACCGGTCTGGTTGTCGTCACTCACTTCTTTTCTCCTCCTGGTTGTGTGATGTCAGGCGGGGCGAATGTCACTTGCTTCAGCGCTCCCTCTTGCGCCGCAGCACGGTCGAAAGACCGACTGCGACCAATAGCGCCGCCCCATTGAAGATCGGTTCCGCATAAAACGGGGCTCCCGACTGCTGGAGTCCGGCGAGGCCGACTCCGAGCAGGTACACCGCGACCAGGGTGCCCCAGACGTTGAAGCGGCCCGGCACGATCGTGGTCGCGCCCAGGAAGGTCGCGGCGAAGGCCGGTAGCAGGAACTGGTCGCCGACTCCGGGTTGTCCGGAACCGACGTTGGCGGCAAACAGCACGCCTGCGAAGGCGGCGATGACGCCGGTCATGACGAAAGCCAGGGTGCGGATCCCGTTGGTCTCGACGCCGCTCAGCTTGGCCGCCTCGGGGTTCGATCCCGTTGCGAACAGGTAGCGGCCAAAGACGGTCCGCGAGAAGACGAACCACAGGGCCACGGCAATGGCCAGAAGGTAGAAGACGGAGCCGGGGATACCGAACAGCTCCCAGCGGCCGAGCTCGGAGAAGGCGGGCGCGACGTCGCCGTAGATCACTTTGCCGCCGGTCTGCCAGTTGACTATGCCACCGATGATCGTGCCCATCGCCAGGGTCGCGATCAGGGAGTTGATCCCGAACCGGACCACGGCGATCGAGTTGATCAGACCGATCACCGCCCCGATGACCAGCGCCACCGCCATCGCGGCCGGCCAGGAGAAGCCCTGGTCTATCTGCAGGCCGATCACGACCGTCGAGGCGATCGTCAGCGTGGCGCCGATGCTGAGGTCGAAATCGCCGGCGATCAGAGTTGTCAGGAGCGCCAGCGCTATCAGGCCTGCCACTGCCTGTTGACCAGCGATCGTCGTGAAGTTCTGGGTAGTGAAGAACGTGTCACTGAGCGCGATCGAGAATCCGGCGATCATCGCCAGGAAGACGAAGACGACGGCGTAGCGCCCGACGAAGTCGCCGAACGAGCCGTTCCTCCCCCCGGCCTCGGCTTCCCGTCCAATCGACCTGATCGAGCCGAGCAGCCCGTCCTTGGCCGGTGCCTCGGCGAGTGCGGCTTCCTTGTTTTTCTCGTCGGTCATCGCGGTCATCCCTTCGTTTCCTGGGTCACATCGGTCGTTTGACGGGTCTTGCCGTCGATCAGCTCGCGCATCCGCGCCGAGAGCCCCTCCCCGGTGAAGCCGTAGTGGCGGTAGAGGTGAGTCGGCGGGGCAATCAGCGCGTACTCGTCTTCGAGCCCGTGGAGCCCGATGGTGGCGGCGACGCCGTTCTTTGCCAGTACTTCGCATACGGCTCCGCCCAGTCCGCCGAGTACCGTGTGCTCCTCCGAGACCAGGATCGGGCCGTGAGCGGCCGCCGCGAGGATCGCCTCCTCGTCGAGCGGCTTGATGTAGACGGCGTCGAGCACAGAGACTTCGATTCCCTCGGTCGAGAGAACTTCGGCGGCGTCGAGCGCGGCGCGCACGCTGACGCCGGTGCAGATGATGGTTCCGTCCGCCCCCTCGCGGGCCTTCACGAAGCGGCCCCGCTCGAGTTCCGGCGGCGCCTCATAAACCGGTTTCTCGCGACCACGACCGAACCGGATATAGACCGGGCCCTCGGTATCGAGGGTGTGCCGCAGCACCGCCCGGAGCGAGTTGGCATCGGCAGCCGAAACCACGGTCATGCCGGCGATGGCACGGGTAATCGCGATGTCCTCGACGGCGTGGTG
Organism: Actinomycetes bacterium; assembly: GCA_023436605.1. Lineage (GTDB taxonomy): Bacteria > Actinomycetota > Thermoleophilia > Solirubrobacterales > 70-9 > 67-14. Next base: position 2,993 of record JAEZIQ010000090.1, read on the forward strand.
CGACGTGCCGTAGAAGCCCATCGCGACGCCAGCGTGGTGAGCCAGCACCCGGACGGGAACCCCCGGGTAGGCGAGGTCGGTCCGCATCTGTTCGGCGCAAAGCAGGCTGGCGAACGAGGCGAAGGTCGAAACGTATGGCGTGTAGCCGCAGGTGGCCAGACCGGCCGCGACCGAGAACATGTTCTGCTCGGCGATCCCGACGTTGACGAAGCGGTCCGGGAAGCGGGCCTGGAAGTCGCCAGTCCGGTTCGAGATCATCAAGTCGGCGGTCAGGACGAGAATGTCGTCCCGCTCGCTGCCCATTTCCGCCAGTTCTTCGCCCGCCACGAGCGAGTACATGTTGTCCACCGAACTGGAGACGTTCCAGCTTTCGGGGTCGAGTGGCTTGGCGCTTTCTCCAAGCACCTGTCCGGTCCGAGTCATTTGATCCTCGCTTCGATCGCATCGATGGCGATGCGCTTGTCGTTCTCCCCGAGGTAGCCAAGGTGCCAATCGGGCGAACCCTCCATGAAAGGAACGCCCTTGCCCTTCATCGTGCGGGCCAGGATGCAGTGCGGCTTGTCCGAATCGGTGGGCGGCATCGCGTCCAGGGCCTCTGTGACCGCTTCGACGTCGTGGCCGTCGATCTCGACGGTCGACCAGCCGAAGGCCTCCCACTTGTCGGCAATCGGTTCGATTCCCATCACGTCGGAAACCGGACCGTCCAGGCTGTAGCCGTTGAGATCGACCAGGGCGACGAGGTTGCCCAATCCGAAGTGACTGGCGGACATCGCTGCTTCCCAGACCTGACCCTCGTTCATTTCGCCGTCGCCCAGCATCACCACAGTCCGGTAGTCCTGGCCGCGCTTGCGGGCCGCGATCGACATCCCAACACCAACCGAGAGGTTGTGACCGATCGACCCGGAGGAGAAGTCGACTCCCGGCACCTTGCGCATGTCCGGGTGATCGCCGAGCGGGCTGCCAAGGCGGGTGTAGTCGTCGAGCAGCGCCTCCGGGAAGAAGCCGAGGTCGGCCAGACATGGGTAAAGCCCCACCGCAGCGTGTCCCTTGCCCATCAGGAAACGGTCGCGGTCAGGCCAGGCCGGGTCGGCCGGATCAAGCCGGAGCGAGTGGTAGTAGAGCACCGCGAACAGCTCGGCGCAGGAAAAGGTAGAGGAATAGTGGCCGCTGCCGGCGACGTCGATCAGTTCGATCGTCTTCAGCCTGATCCACTCGGACCGGTTGCGCAGCTCCTGAACCGGAATCTCGCGATTCCGTTGGAGGACCGTGCTCGCCCGGTCTGGGGTACTGGTGCTCATTGATCCTTTCCGGTGTTCGCCAGCAGCTCTTGCTTGAGCTCGGCCTTACGGGTTTTGCCGATCGAGGTTTCGGGGAGTTCGCGACGGAACTCGACCCTCGAAGGGACTTTGAAAGAGGCGAGGTGCTCTCCGCAATGGGCGCGGATCTCCTCGGGAGTGGGATCGGCGCCGTCTTCGGGGACGACCACCGCGACGACGGTCTCCATGCGGACCTCGTCAGGGAGGCCGACCACGGCGCACTTGTGGACCGACGGGTGATCGATGATCACGCGCTCCACCTCGCTGGCCGCCACGTTCTCGCCCGAAGGCTTCAGCATGTCCTTGAGGCGGTCGACGAAGTGGTAGTAGCCACCCTCGTCACGCCAGCCGAGGTCGCCGGTGCGGACCCAGCCGTCCACCAGCGTTTCCGCCGTGGCGTCGGGCCGCCCCAGGTAGCCGATCATCACGCCGGGTGACTTGACCCGGAGCTCGCCCAGCCCGCTGTCGAAGAGCTCGGCCCCGTTCTCGGGGTCGGTTACCGCGACCTGCCAGCCGGGCATCACCTGGCCGATGTTCTGATGACCGGGGCGCCGCCCGGCGTCGAGCGGCATGACGGTGCCACCACAGCCGGTCTCGGTTGAGCCCCAGATCATCACCAGAGGAATGCCGAAGCGGTCCTCGAAGCCCTTGATCTCGTCGCTCGTCAGGGGCATGCCGTGGGTCATGAAGCGGATCCGGTTTAGTCCCGGCTCGGCCTGGCCGCTGCGCAGCAGCCGAATCGGTCCGGCCACCAGGTGGGCGACCGAGACGTCGAAGCGGTTTACCCAGTCCCAGTACCGGGAGGTGCTGAACCGGGGGGTCAAGACCATTGAGCCGCCGCTGAGAATCACCGGGAGCATCTGGAGCAGCAGTCCGTTGGCGTGGAAGAGCGGCAGGCAGGTCAACGTGCGGTCCCCCGGCTGGAGCCGGAAGTGATCGGCGTAGGTCCGTGCCGTGTAGAGCAGACCGGAGTGCGAGAGCATCACTCCTTTGGGGCGCGAGGTGGTGCCGGACGTGTAGAGCACGAGCGCGACTTCCTCAGGCAGCTCTCCCCCACGCCCGCCACACAACGGATCGCCCTGACGGTGCTCGAGCGCGAGCCGGCCGTCGGCATCGACCGCGCCCTCAACCAGGAGGATCCGACCGGACTCGCCGATCGCCTGAGTGGCCGCATCGGCGAGCTCGGGGGTCGAGATCACCATCGAGGCATTGCTGTCCTCGACCACGAAGGCGAGTTCGTCCGCCGAGTACTGGGCGATAGTCGGCACGATCACAGCGCCGATCTCCTGGATCGCCCAGAAGAGGCTCATGAAGCCAGGGCTGTTCCCGGTGTGTACAACGCAGCGGTCCCGCGGTCCGAGCCCGGAATCACGCAGAAGCCCAGCCAGATCGGAAACGGCGTCCCGGAAGCCGCCGTACGTCCATGTGGTGGGCTCGCCATCGAGGCCCTGGAAGATCAGGAAATCCGCATCGGGAGTGGCGTCCGCCCAGTAGGCAAGGATTGCCGGCAGGTCGACGCGGAACTCGTCTGCTCGCTCATCGCCCAAGGCTTCGCCGGGCTCTGCTTGAACCGTCGCTCTCCTCACTGCGGCGAGATTGTACACAATCATCAGATCGATGTCGTGACGTCCATACAATCCCCGCGCGATGAACCGATTCTTTGGCTTGTTTTCCTAGAAATTGGGCCCTGATTGCATACATCGTGTGTGACGACATCACATTTCGGTATACAATGCAAGAACGATTAGGCAACAAACCGAGTGCTGGAGGAATCACCGGATGACAGAGGATGCAGCGGAGGAAAACGGACGCATCGACGCGGCCGATCTCGTCCAGGAGCACGTGCGCAAGGAGATCATTGACGGTTCTCTCTCCCCTGGAGAACGACTGACGGAAACGAATCTCGCCGAGCGCTTCGAAGTGAGCCGCACGCCGGTCAGGGAGGCTTTGGTCCGGCTTCAGGCCGATGGTTTCGTGGAACTGGTGCGCAACCGCGGCGCCTTTGTCTCGAAGTGGACCGAAGACGATCTCGAAGAGATCTTCGGCCTGAGAATCATGCTCGAGGGTTACGGAGCCCGAGTCGGGGCCGGCAAGATCAACAACGCGCAGATCGCCGAGCTGGAGTCTCTGGCTGACCAGATGGATATCGCCCTGGAGCAGTTGGCCGGCGCGATCGGCGTCGACGACGAGGTGCGGGAACAGTCGGCAGAACGCTGCGCGACCCTGAACACACAGTTCCATGCCGGTCTGGTCGCCTCGGCCGATAACAAGCGGCTAAGCACGATCGTGGCCAACCTCACCCAGCTGCCCCTGATCCACCGCACGATCATCATGCAGTCCCCCGACGAGCTGAGCTACAGCTGGGCCCAGCACCGCTACATGATCGAGGCGATGAAGATAGGTGACGGAGAGTGGGCCGAGTCCCTCCTGCGTGCCCACATCCAGAGTGGCCGTGCGATCATGCGGCGAGCCAGCGCCGATGGACGGGGACTCCCCCACCGCTCAGCTCCCCGCTGATCAACCTCGAGCGCTTCCCGGACCCCGAGCCCGCCGCCCTGTCCACCAGCTCCCTGAAGAGCTCCCCGGCCAAAGCCGCCGCCTAACGGCGGCGTCTGAATCGGACGCCCTGCAAATCGAAACGGCGGTAGTGGGTCACTATGGCCCAAGAATGCCGTCTCGATCTTCAACTGGCCCCGAGCGCAGAATCGAGAAGGCGCTACTGGGTCACTATGACCCAGTAG
>JAEZIQ010000117.1 GCA_023436605.1 Actinomycetes bacterium
GCATCTCGGTGCTTGGGCAGCCGCCGTTGCTGGCGGTCTCGTACTCGCGGCTGGGCTGACCGCGGAGTGCGGTCGGCACCGGCAGGTCGGTGCCCTGGGCATCCTCGCCCGGGATCACCGGCAGGACCAGCTTCGAGGGCACTGCGCCACCGAGGCCGATGGTGTTGGTCGTGCTGCCGTCCTCCATGGTGGCGAAGTTCCAGATCGTCCGGTCACCGCCGGGCGCCTGGATGTTCAGACGGATCTTCGATCCGGCCCGGAAGACATGGGCTGCCGGGTAGATCTGGACCCGGACCAGGTTGTACTTGCCGCTCTCGAGCGGAGCGCTGTCTTCCTCGAGCCAGGTCTGAACCGGGTTGTACGGGGTCGACTCGGACTCGTCGATCGCACGGTGGGAGGTCCTCAGCCAGCCGTTCTGGATGTAGGTCTCCTTGCCGTCCGGCCGGACCTCGGTCAGGGTCACCTGGAGGTCGGTGTTGGCCGCGGTCGACTTGAGGTAGAGGTCAACGCTGGACGGGCCGGCGATGAATACATCCTGGGCCAGGGCCGGGCTGGTGTAGCCGAGACCCTTCCCATCGGCGACCGGTGCCCAGTCATACGGCGGCTGAGCGAGCCAGGAATCACCCTGGGCGTTCGGGCCGAGCGTCTTCGCGGGGCGGGCCGACGGATCAGACACGTAGCTGTCCGAAGCTTCGGCACCGGGCTGGGTGGTGCTGAGTGCGCCACCCTGGCCGAGGTAGTAGCTGGTCGGCTGGGTCGACGGGATCGGCCAGTCGGTAAAGCTGGTCTCCCAGGCAGCACCGATCGCACCGGGATCTCCGTCGATCGCGGCACCGTTGTCCATCAGGATGCGGATCCGCGGATCCTGCTTGAACTCTGCCTTCGCCGTAGCGACGTTCTGCGGAGTGTTGGGCAGGTCGGCCCAGCGGGTCTGCTGGATCGGCAGGGCGCCGGCCGAAGCGATCTCGTTGTAGAGCGTGGCGCTGGCGCCCAGCACGACGGGCGAGAGCTTCGGAATCCGTCCGTCGCCGACGAACAGGTTCATGAACTCGTTCCAGCGGGTGATCGTGCTCGGGCCGAGTGAGTCGACGTGAACGCCGTTCATCATGGTGACCCAGACGTTCTCGTTGGTCTTCGGGAGGTGCTTCACAGCCTCGGGCCAGTGCCCGCCGGTCTGCTCGTCCTGGAAGGCACCGACCCAGAAGATCGGCGCTTCGATGTTCTTGACCCAGGCCCCGGGCGAACGCTTCTCGAAGAGCTGCGGCGTGCGGTACGGGTTGTTCTCGATCTCGTCGTTGAAATCGCGGGTCTGTAGGCGCAGCGCCTGGTTGTCGAGGCAGTGCTGCTTCTGCTCGCTCCTGAGCGGCTCGGGCACGTCCGGATCACCGGTGGTGCTGATGATCTTCGACCAGGTCTGGCCACCGTCAGGGGCCGGCTGGGCGTCATTGGCACGCTCGCTGATCCAGCTGTAGGCGAAGCCGTTGTTGAAGATGCCGCCGGGGAAACCGGTGGCCTGGTAGATGTCATCAGTGACCGACAGCGGGGAAACGGCTGCCAGGTGCGGCGGCTGGGTGCCGGCGGTGAACAGCTGGGTGATCCCCGAGAAGGAGATGCCGCCCATGCCGACGCCGTCCTGGGCCCAGCTCTGGGCCGAGACGGTCTCGACCGCGTCGTATCCGTCATAGGTGGTGGGCCAGCCGAAGAGGTCGAAAGCACCACCCGAGCAGCCGGACCCACGCATCTGGACCGAAACGGTCGCAAAGTCGGTCAGCGGACCGATCAGCGACCCGACCGCGGTCGAGCTGGCCGGGGCCAGCGGATCGTTGCCGCCTCCGCCGAGGAAGGTGTTGAGGAGGTCGTGCGGCGCGGCGGTCTGGTAGCCCGAGTACTCGATGTAGGTCGGGAACGGACCGTCGGCCATCGTCTTGCCGAGCGGCAGACGCACGGTCATCGCCAGTTCGACGCCGTCACGCATGGTCACGTAGTTGAGCCCGGCCTTCAGCTTCTGGGAAGAGTAGAACGACTGCGGCGGATTTTCGCCGGGCGCCAGGACCTTGAACTTCTTGGTGCCCTGGACCGTGTTCTTGTTGATCCGGGTGCGGACCGAGTAGCCGGTTCCGGGCTTGATGTCGTAGAAGATCTTGGAGCCGAACTCGTCGGCGACACCCGTCGCGACCAGCTTCTCCTGGCCGTTGACCAGCATCAGGGCGGTTCCGGGCTCTGCGTCCTTCACGTACGCGTCACCGACGCTGCCGCGGGCCTCGTAGGGAGCGGAAGCGTTGCTCTGCGGAGCCAGCTTCTTGAGCTTGGTGTTGTAGCTCTTCTTGGCCTTCGTGATGCAGGATTTGCTCTTGCGCTTGGCCTTGCTGACCCGCTTGTTCGCCTTGCGGATCTTGGCCTTGTTCCGGGTCTTCTTCGCCTTGCGCGCCTGCTTCTTGGCAACGGTGACCTGCTTCTTGCACTGCTTGATCTGCTTGTCCCGCTGCTGCTTGAGCTTGACGTACGGACTTGTTGCGGCGCCGGCTGACGTCGCCATGCCGCCAAGCAGGACGAGACCTGCGAGTACTGCGGCCAAGGCGGCCAGATACACCCGAATGCTACGCATGCGTTCCTCCATCCCAATTTTCCGATTCGTGGGAGCACGTCCATGTCTCCCGTGGAAGACGTTCTTCCACTCCCTGCCAACGAGACTATACGGAAATTCAGACGGTTTGTGAACGTGGGGGTTTCTCAGACGACCCGTCGGCCCCGGCCAGGTCCGCCTGGCCCAGCCCACCGAACCGGAACTTGGTGTCGTCCTCCTGGCTCGCGAGCACCGACACGGAGGCGAAGAGAATCAGGTCGAGAGCCAGCCCGAATACGGCTGCGAACTGAGACTCGATGAAGATGAAGACGCGGGTCACGAAGATCGAGACCAGCAGCGCCCGGATGAAATAGCGGTACGCATTCTTCCGGTGGTCCCGTTTCATCGACCACGCCCCAAGCAGGACCAGGACCACTGAAACCAGGGCAGAAAGGGATTCGAGCGAACCGAAAACGCCCGGGTCAACCCGCGGACCGATGTCGTCCTGCGACCCCCCGAGGTCTAAGTCGATCGCCACCACCGAGAGCAGGGTGGTTACCGCCCAGAATGTAATAACCGCGTTCACGAGAGTCGGGAAGTACGACCGCTTCGTGAGGGCCTCGACCCAATCACGGATCCGGTTGCCGAACTGGGCCAGGCGCGATGCCGGATGGCTGGGAGCGATCGTGGCCTGTTTGAACATCTCCCGCGCCTTCGCGACCATCGGGTCCGACTGGTCCGCCATCTCCAGCAGTCGTTCGGCCCGCTCGGCCTCCAATTGGCGAAACTCGCCGATCGCCGTTCCCGGCAGGAGCGAAAGCGCGTTGGCAAGCGCCGCCTGCGGGCCAAGTTCCTGACGCCGCGACAGCTCCCTGATGATCAGGAACATGACCACGAAGATCAGGTAGATCAGTCCGGCTGCCGGCTTGAAGAAGTAGTTGTTGTCCTGGGTTATGAACTTGCCCAGTTCGTCGATGAAAAAGCCGAAGCCGATCCCGCCGAGAATCGCCATCACGTGCCGGCTCCAGCGGTTGAGGTAGATCTGCCCGATCCAGAGCGAGATCACCATGAAGAGCCCACCCCAGAGGAGGTGGGCGATGTGCAGTCCTCCCCCGCCGAGTTCCGGATAGTTGGTCAACCAGAGCTGGGTCCGGATGACCAGGATCGTCGTGATCGCTGACATCAGGAACCACTCCAGCTTCTGGACGGAGTCGAACCTCGTGACCGGGTTGTTGATCAGCCGGTTGAGATCCTTCTTTTCCGGGTGGGTCAGCGTCACACGGCGACAGTAGCTGCGTCGAGCAGCGGCCGCACGTTTTCGCCGAAGTTGAGAGCTTCCTCCAGATGGGGATAGCCGGAGAGAATGAATTCGTCGATCCCGATTTCGCGGTACTCGAGCAGGCGTTCGGCTACCTGTTCGTGGCTGCCGACGATCGCAGTTCCGGCGCCTTCGCGGACCAGGCCGACCCCGGCCCAGAGGTTGGGCGCAATCACCAAGGCGTCGCGATCGATGTCGTCGCTGTCCTCGGAATGACTGAGATCGGTCATGCGGGCCTGGGCGGTCGATTCCATGCGACTGAACTTCTCGCGCGCAGCGGCAACCTGCTCCGGGTCGATCGCCTCGAGAATACGGTCGGCCTCCAGCCAGGCTTCCTCTTCGGTGTCGCGGCTGATCACGTGGATCCTGAGACCACACCTGATCTCGCGGCCGCACGCCTCGGCCTTCTCCTTGACCGGCACGAGACGCTCGGCGACGGTTTCAACCGGCTCGCCCCAGGTCAACCAGGTGTCGGCGTACCTGCCGGCAACCTCGAGCGCCGGCGGCGAAGCGCCACCGAAGTACACGCGCGGGGCTCCGATCTCTTCGAGGCCGAGGCGCAGGCCGCCCTGCTCGAGATGAAAGAACTCGCCCTCGTGGTCATAGATCTCACCCGACCAGGACCGTTTCACCACCTCGAGGAATTCGCCGGTGCGGCGGTAGCGGGTCTCCTTGTCGAGGAAGTCGCCAAAGGACTTCTGCTCGACCGGGTCGCCGCCAGTGACCACGTTGAGCAGCAGGCGACCACCGGTCAACCGCTGGAAGGTTGCAGCCTGGTGGGCCGCCCAGGCGGGGGCGATCGCATCGGGCCGGAAGGCGACGATGAACTTGAGCTTGTCGGTGTGCTGGGCGACTGCGGCGCAGGTGACCCAGGCGTCCTCGCAACCGGAGCCGGTCGGTGTCAAGACCCCTTCGAAGCCGGCCCGTTCGGCGGCTTGCGCGACCTCGGTGAGGTATGCCACATCGGCGGGACGCGACATCGCGGTCTGACCGAGGCGATCGATCACGTTGGTGACGTTGCGCCCGTCGCCGGAGGTCGGAAGAAACCAGTGCCAGCGAGGCTCGGGGCGGTTATCTGAGTCGGACAAAGGTCATTCCTTTCCAGAGTGGCCGATCGTGTCGCGCACCTTGCGCTTCAGATCGAGGAAGGCTGTCGAGTCGCGAACCGAGCGGCGAACGTCTCCCCCGGTATCGGCGCCGTAGGAGCCTATCGGCAGGTCGAGCAGGATGCGACCGGGACGGTCCCCCATCACCACCACCCGCGTGCCGAGATAGAGCGCTTCGTCGACACCGTGGGTGACGAAGACGATCGTCGCCTGACTCTTCTTCCAGATTTCGAGAATTTCGTCCTGGAGCCGCTCGCGGGTGATCGCGTCCAGCGCCCCGAAGGGTTCGTCCATGAGGATGATCGCCGGATCGGTAGCGAGAGCCCGGGCGATCGAGCAGCGCTGCTGCATGCCGCCGGAAAGCTCCCAGGTCTTCTTGTCGGCCGCGTCGGAGAGGCCGACCATTTCCAGCAGGCGGTCGGAGATCTCGCGGCGTTCGGATTTCCTGACCCCGGCCAGCCTGGGGCCGAGTTCGACGTTGCCCCGGACGGAAAGCCAGGGAAAAAGATTGGAGTGCTGGAACACGACGGCGCGGTCGCCACCCGGCCGGGAGACTTTCTCGCCGTCAACGACCACCTGGCCGCCCTCGGGAAACTCAAAGCCGGCGATCAGCTTCAGAAGGGTCGTCTTGCCGCAACCGGAGGGCCCGACCAGGCAGACGAATTCACCTGGCTCGATCGCCAGGCTGAGATCATCGATGACCGGATCGGCGTCCCGCCCATAGCGGTGCACGATGTTGGCCAGCGAAATGCGGCCTGCCGTGCCCGGCCGGTGACCGGGCACGGCAAGCTGCGAAGCACCGGACTCTTCAGCGAGTCCGGTGCTTTCCGCATCTTCGGAGACGAGGCTCAACCGCCCGTCACCGCATTCACGTACTGCGGAGCCAGCGCGTCCTTGAACAGCTGCGGCTCGGCCTGACCTTCGAGCTGACCGAGCTCGGCCAGGAACTCGGCGGTCGACTGCAGCGCGGTCGCGAGCTCGCCCGGGGCGGCCTCGGTGCCGAGGAACTCCGGAGCTGCCTGCTCCGCGGCGGTCAGGAACTCGAGACCCTTGCTCTGCTCGAGAGCCTCGGCCGGCGGGATGCTGAGCTCGGCGCCGATCACCTTGGCAGCAGCCTGGGGGTCGGACTTGTAGAGCTCGACGGCCTTGTTCTGGGTGTCGACCCAGGTCTGGACCGCAGCCGGGTACTGGTCGGCGAAGTCGTTGGTGACGACAGCCAGGTCGGCGGTCAGCGCACCCTGCTTGGCAAGGTTGGCGCTGTCTTCGATGATCGTGCCGCCGTCCTTGACCAGTTCGGCCAGGGTCGGGTTCCAGACGTACGCGCCGTCGATGTCGCCACGGGTCCAGGCCGCGAGGATCGCGTCCGGCTCGAGGTCGACGATCTTGACGTCACTCGGCTCGAGACCGGCGTTCTTGATCGCGGTCAGGAGGCTGTAGTGAGTGGTCGATGCCAACGGAGCGGCAATGGTCTTGCCTTTGAGTCCGGCGACGTCGGTGATCCCGGAGTCAGCGGTCACGGCCAGCGACTCGGCCTTGCCGATCACGTCGTGAATCCACGGAACCTTGTAGCCGATGTCCTTCGAGATGCCGTTCGAAACGGGAGCCGAACCGGCCAGACCGAAGTCGATGCTGCCAGCGGCGATCGCGGTGTTCACGTCACCACCGGAGTCGAACTTGACCCACTTGATCGTGCTGTCGGGGAACGCTTCCTCGAGCCAGCCCTCGCCCTTGACGATCAGGTCGCCGTTCGGGATCAGCTGGTAGCCGATGCGGATCTCACTCGGTGCATCGGTCGAGGCGGTATCGGTGCTCTCGGTCGAGGATGCTGTCGCTTCGTCGGTGCTGTCCGAGCTCGAATCGTCCGAGCCGCCGCAGGCGACCAGGCCAAAGGCGGCCAGGATCATGGCCAGAACCAGAAGCAGCTTCAGGTTGCGTACTGGTGAGTTGGGGTGAGTCATGTTCATGGGTTGTTCGAACCTCCCTGGTTCGGTCGAGACATTGCTTTCGCTTCGTCGTGGGTTGTGGGTGTAACGGTGGGCAGAGAGCCGGCCGGAGCCAGCGAAAGTTCAGTGGCCGCGCCAGGGCACGAGCAGACGGTCGGCGAGCCGAATCAGGCCGTCGATGGCCAGACCACAGATCCCGATCACGATGATTCCGAGCATCACCACGTCAGTCGCGTTGAAGCGCTGCGCATCTGAGACCATGCCGCCGATGCCGGGGATGCCATTGATCGTTTCGGCCGCGACCACGGTGGTGAACGAGATGCCGACGGCGAGGCGGATGCCGGTCATCACCTCGGGCAGAACCGAGGGAACGGTCACGTGGAGGATGGTCTGGAAACGGTTCGCGCCGAGCATGTGGACGGCGTTGACACGCTCGGCCGGCACGCTTCGTACCGCGTCTGCGGTGGCGATCACGATCGGCGGGAAGGCGGCGAGGAAGAGCAGGGTGATTTTCGGCGTGTCGTCAATGCCGAACCAGATCACCAGCAGCGAGAAGTAGGCCAGCGGGGGCAGGTTCCGCAGGAAGTCGATCGCCGGTCCGAAGATCCAGCGCAGCGGAGTGACCACGGCGAGGATGATCCCCACCGGGACTCCGAGCAGGATTGCGTAGGCGATGCCCTGGAGCAGCCGGGACATGCTGTACCAGAGGTGCTCCTGAAGGAAGTAGTTCGAGTAGCCGCGGATCCCGTCGTGGTATCCGGTGATCACGAAGAGCTGTTCGAATACGTCCTGCGGGCCGGGCAGCAGCAACGGCGGCCAGATCTCGGCCGCGGCGATCGCCCACCAGATCCCGATCAGGACGGCGACCGCTGAAAGCTGGACCGAGGCCTGCTTCACCCAGCGGGGGACCCTTACCCCGTCCCCGTTCGTCTTGCGGTTCTTGCGGTTGGAGGCAGCGGACGGGGAGTCCTTGGAGGAATTGCTTCCTCCAATGCCCTGGACTCCCCGTCCGTCCGCGTCCGTTTCCCCCAGAGAGGTTGTGCCCTGGCCGCTTTGACCTGGACCGCCACCGACGGGAGTGCCTTTGTGTGCCGGTCCACCGGGCGGGGGGAAAGCTTGCGGCTCGGCCGTAGCTCCGGCCGCAAGAGTCGCCTGCGGCCCGACGCTCCGGTCGGCCGCAGGACTTTCCGGGGCGTCACGCCCCGAAAGCTTCTTGCCATTCTCGATGAAGTTACTCGACATTGGAATCGCAAAGTTATCAAACTTGATCAACAGAGTCAGGAATCCCCCGTTCTGGCTCCTCTCTGCGAGGCCCTCGACCCGGCAACGCCCCGCCCGGCCCCTCTCGGCGAGGCCCTCGACCC
>JAEZIQ010000008.1 GCA_023436605.1 Actinomycetes bacterium
CCATCATCCGTCGGCATTCGCCCACCGTACCTGACGTCGGAACGGACTTCAGGGGCGGCTCTGCTCGAAGACCTTTCGGCGGCGATGGTGATTGTTGAAGTTCGGTCCCGCAGTCCGGAGTGTCGCCGCGTCCATCTCAAATCGGCGAACCCGGATGCCCATCGCCTCGGCGTTTCGGCATTCGGCCTCGAGTCCGGAGCTCATCTGGCGGCGCATGCGTGCTTCCAGCGCCATCGGCAGGTTCTCGGGTTCGGGGACCGGGTTCGACGCCATCGGGGCGATCACGACGATCTCGTCGAGGTCCGGTGCCAGTTCGACCAGCAGGTCGACCGAGGCGGTCGAGGCGGCACCACCGTCGATGAAGCGGCGGCCGTCGATCCGGAGCGGCGGATAGCAGGCGGGGACAGCCCAGGAGGCGGCGATCGCCTCACCCAGGCTGGCCTTCGGTGCGTCGTTGGCTCCAAAGGCGACTCTCTTGCCGTCTCGCAGGTCAACGGCCACGGCGAAGAACGCCTGGTGCTCGACCCAGCCCGACTGGTCGGCCAGACGGGAGCCGAGCCGGAGCATTCGCTCATGCGAATCCCGGCCCGCGGGAAGAATTCCGGCCATGCGGGTCAGGCGGGGCAGGTCACGTCGCAGGGCCAGGCGAGGCGCGAGTGGCCGGACTGAAGGGAGGGGCGGGCGCAGACGGGGGGCGGCGGCGAGGTGTTCGAGCAGCCATTCCGGGGCATCGGCCGAATTCGTGTAGGCGGCGACCATCTCTTCTACCGGGATGCCGGCCGCCAGCATGGCGCCATACTCGGCGCCGGCTGAGGTGCCGATGATCGCGGCGGCGCTCCGGGGATCCCAGCCTTCGGTTTCAGCCAGGGTCGCGAGCACTCCGACCGTCCAGGCCGCGCCGAGTGTGCCGCCGCAACCGAGCGCCAGTCCGCGCTTCACCGCTCGGTCCGTTCGAGCAGAACTGCGGCCAGGTGACCAACGAAGGAGGTGATCCGCTCAGGGGTGAAGCTTTCGGGGTCCTCGACGATCAGGCGGGCGAGGTACTCGACGTTGCCGCGAACCACGTGGGCGGCGAGCTCGATGTCGGGTTCGGAATCGCCGAGTAGTCCCCGCAGGATTTCCTCGATCTCCTTCCGCCAGCGCTCGCGCCCGTCGAGGATCGCGGTTCGCACGCCAGGGGGCGTGTTGTCGGCCGGGACGAAGATCAGGCGCCAGGTTGTCGGCTGGTCAGCCACCCCTTCGAGGAAGTTCTGGAGTCCGCCGGTGATCGCCAGAAGAGGATCGGGTTCGGAGCGGGCGACGGCGACCGCCCGCTCGGCCAGTGCGAAGGCGCGCTCCTGCTCGCGCAGCATGACCGCCCGCTGAAGGCCCTCCATCGAGTCGAAGATCGCGTAGATGACGGACTTGGCGATGTCCGCTTCATCGGCAACGCGGTTGATTCGCAGGGCCGCCCAGCCGTCACGGGCGATCAGTTCGAGAGTGACGTCGAGCAGCTGCTCGCGGCGCTGTTCGCGAGGCAGGCGTTTGGCGTAGCGGCGGGTAGCGGGAGGTGTGGACACGACAATAATGTACCGAATTGAATATTCATTACGGTATATTCAGGGATATGAGACAGCGGGAAGTCGTTTCGGGAGGGGACATCTGATGTACCGGGTGGCGATCATCGGTGCCGGACTTTCGGGGATCTGTGCTGCCGCGAAACTCCGGGCCGCGGGGATTGAGGATTTCGTGATGCTCGACCGGGGCGAGGAGCCGGGCGGGACCTGGCGTGACAACACGTATCCCGGGTGCGCCTGCGACATCCCTTCGGTGCTCTACTCGTTCTCGTTCGCTCCGCGACCCGACTGGTCACGAACCTACGCGACCCAGCCCGAAATCCAGCAGTACGTGCGCGAGGTCGCTGTGTCGACCGGCGCGGTCGAGCATTTCCGGGCGGGCTGTGATGTCCAGGAGGCCACGTGGACCGGAAGACACTGGCGGCTCGAGACCAGTCAGGGAACGATCGAGGCCCGCTCGATCATCGCCGGGACCGGACCCTGGCACGAGCCGAAGATCCCCGACCTTCCCGGGCTTGACCAGTTCGAGGGTGAGGTCTTCCACTCCTCGCGCTGGGATCACGATGTCGACCTGCGGAACCGCCGGGTCGCGGTGATCGGCACCGGCGCCTCGGCCGTCCAGTTCGTTCCCGAGATCGCCCCTGATGCGACCGGCGTGACGGTGTTCCAGCGCACCGCCCATTGGATTCTGCCGAAGATGGACCGGCGGCTTTCCGATCGGGAGAAGAGGCTCTACCGGCGATTCCCGGTTGCCCAGCGGGCGGTTCGCGGCCTGATCTACTCCTTGCTCGAACTCTTCAACCGGGCCATGCACCACCCTCCGGTGATGAAGCGGCTCCAGCGGCTCGGCGAGCGGAACATCGAACGGGCGATCTCCGACCCCGAACTGCGGGGTGCTCTGACCCCGACCTACACGCTCGGCTGCAAGCGGGTCCTTCTCTCCAACGACTGGTACCGGGCCCTGGCCCGCGAGAACGTGCGGGTGGTCCCCCGGGCGGTGGAGTCGGTCACCCCGGAAGGCGTCATCGACAGCACCGGCGAACACCACGAGGCGGATGTCCTGGTGCTCGGAACCGGTTTCAAGATCCTCGACATGCCGGTCGCAGGAATCATGCGGAACGCAGATGGTCAGACCCTCGCCGACCTCTGGCAGGGCAGCCCCCGGGCCTATCTCGGCACGACCGTCACCGGGTTTCCCAACGCTTACTTGATGCTCGGCCCGAACATCGGCATCAACACCTCGGCCACCGTGCTGATGGAAGCCCAGGCCGACCACATCGTGGCGGCGATCAAGGCTAGCGGCGAAGGTACGATCGAAGTCCGGCCCGAGATCCAGGACGAGTTCAACTCCGAGGTCGACGCCGCCCTCGCCGGAACCGTCTGGAACAACGACTGTGGCTCCTACTTCATCGACGAGAACGGTCGCAACGGCTTCTCGTACCCCTGGAGTGCCCGAAACCTGGAGCGGCGACTGCGCTCATTCGACCCGGCCAGATACCGGCTCGATGCCTGATTAGTCAGCGGCGATAGGTCAAGTGAGTGACCTCGGGCGTCGAACGACATTCGACCGGAGTCAGCGAGAGTTCACCCACACCGTCGAAGATCCGCTCTCCGCCGCCGGCCACGAAAGGGGCGACGTGGAGGCGGAGCTCGTCCACCAGCCCGGCGGCCAGATACTGGTTGAGGACGCTCGGGCCGCCGGCGATCGACACATCGTTTTCCCCGGCTGCTTCGCGGGCTCGCTCCAAAGCGTCCTCGATACCGGCAGTGACGAAGTGAAAGATGGTGCCACCCTCCATCTCGACGCTTTCCCGCGGGTGGTGGGTGAGAACGAATGTCGGCGCGTGGTATGGAGGGTTCGGACCCCACCAGCCGGTCCAGTCGAGGTCCCACTCCTCGCCCTCCTCAGCGGAGAACATCTTCCGGCCCATGATGAAGGCCCCGGCCTCGACGATGCGTTCGGCTTCCGGGTGCTGATCCCGGTGGTCGATCTGCCAGGCGTGTAAACGCCGGTGGTCAAGGTCGCCGAACGGGTTCTCGCGGCTCTGCCCGCGTCCGCTCCCGTATCCGTCCAGAGTGATCGACATGTCTGCCGTGACCTTGCTCATGCCCAGGTTCTACTACTCCCAGCGGATCTCAAGCGGGACCTTTTCGAGTTCGGCGAAGGTCTTCTGCTCGAGCCGATATGTGGCTCCGCGGATGAAGCGAGCGGCCGGCCCCCAGAGCGCGACCCAGGCAATCACGACGAAAGTCTGGGAGAAGAGGGTCTCGGCGCTGTCACCGTCGGTTCCACTGCTGATCAGTACCGAGATCACCATCGCCACGAAGAAGACGAGGAAACCGATCCGGCTCTCTCTCGCGGCGAAGCAGCGGCGAATCCAGCGATGGCGGCTGTCCAGGCGGGTCTCTTCCATGTCGAAACGGAACGCCTCCAGAATTGACTCCTCCAGGCCTTCCTTTCGCTCCCCGGCCGGGAATATGAAGCAGAGTCGGCCGGGTGACTCTCCGCCGCTCTTTCCTTCGGACCAGGCATCGAGGATCCGCTCGCGGGTGTCATCGTCGAGCGGCCTCCGCTCAATCGGCTGGGCGCTCCACTCGTCGAACAGCCGCCCGACTGACGGCACTCTGATCGCGACTTCCTCCACGGGACAACCCTAAATGCCACCGGCGGCGCCGGTGAGATGAAGCCGGGCCGCGAGCTCAGGCCCAGGGGTCGGGGAATCTCTCGGCGTCTCCGCCTTCGGGCCTCCGGCCGCCGATACAGATGATGTCGAGCCCCTCGGGTCCGGCTTCGAAGGACCGGATCACGGAGGGGGCAACGCGGAGCACATCCCAGGCCACAAGGTCGACTTCCTGACCGTCGAGGCTGGCGCGACCCGAGCCGGCAACCACGACGTAGGACTCCTCCTGCTGGCCGTGGCTGTGGGCCCAGGGCATGCGGGCCCCGGGCTCATAGGTGAACCGGCTGATCCCGAGTTCGGGTGAATCGAGAACGTTGCGGGTGAAACGCCACTGGATCGGGACGTCATCCGGGCTCACGTCCCTGACATCCGCAAAGTTCGTTTTCTTCCAGGCGGTCATCTCTCTGGTTGGTGATTATGTCGGTTGTGGCCAAGCTGCTTCTCAACCTGCTTCCGCCGCTGGCGGTGATGGGGGCGATCTTTTTCCTTTCCGCCCAGCCTGATCTCTCGACCGGACTCGGATTCTGGGATTTGGTCCTGAGGAAGTTGGCTCACATGAGCGTCTATGCGCTGCTCACCCTGCTCTGGTGGCGGGCTCTTGCGCCACTCACCCGGCACCCGCTCCTCGTTGGAGCGGGCATCGCCTTCCTCTACGCGATCAGCGACGAGTACCACCAGTCCTTTATCGAGGGACGGCACGGCAGCCCGGTCGACGTGGTCATCGACACGGTCGGGATCGGCGTGGCGATCCTGCTCGCCCGCAGCTCGTGGTTCCGGCGACGAATCGCCCGACCCCTCGCCACGACCCCGATTGACCGCTAGGTTTCCGCTCATGGCCCAGGCACAGGACATACTCAGCCCGATCACGGACGCGGCGATCTTCCTGACCGTCTGCGTCGACCCGGGAGGTGAGGAGACCGCGCGCGAGCTCCTGGCCGACGTGCCCGGGCTGAAGCGGTCGGTCGGGTTCCGGATTCCGGAGGGCGGTCTCGCCTGTGTGGTCGGGATCGGTTCGGAACTCTGGGACCGGATGCTCGGATCACCGAAGCCGGCCGGACTTCATCCCTTCAGGGAACTGGTCGGTGAAACCCACACTGCCCCTTCCACTCCGGGCGACCTCTTCTTCCATATCCGGGCCACCAGGATGGACATGTGTTTCGAACTTGCCCGGCTTCTGACCAACCGTCTTGACGGCTGCGCCCGGGTGGTCGACGAGGTTCACGGCTTCAAGTCCTTCGATGAGCGGGACATGCTCGGCTTCGTCGATGGAACGGAGAACCCGGAGCCCTACGAGGCTCCCGAAGCGGCGCTGATCGGCGAGCAGGAGCCGGAGTTCGAGGGCGGCAGTTATCTCATCGTCCAGAAATATCTCCACGATCTCGACGCCTGGGAAAAACTCTCGGTCGAAGACCAGGAAAAGGTGATCGGCCGCACCAAGATGGACGACGTCGAGTTCGCCGACGAAGACAAACCCTCCAACTCACACCTGGCTCTCAACGTGATCGAGGACGAGGACGGGGAGGAGCTGGCGATCCAGCGCTTCAACATGCCTTTCGGCCGGGTTGGCGAAGCCGAGTTCGGGACCTACTTCATCGGCTACGCGGCTGATGTGGACGTGACCGAGACAATGCTCAGACGCATGTTCCTCGGCGTACCGCCGGGTAATCACGACCGCATTCTCGACTTCTCGACCGCGGTCACGGGCAACAACTTTTTCGTTCCCTCGGCCGGCTTCCTCGACGGGATCGAGGACTTCGGATCCAACTCCGGTCAGGGCGCTGAGGGGGCGGAACCGGTTCCCGAGAAGTCTCCGGACCCGGCCGGCGGCTCACTCGGCATCGGCGACGCCCGCTGAGTCAGTTCGACGTCCGGGATTCGAGCGAATCCCACTGGATCGCCCACCAGATCTCGGCAGTCGTCTGGGGGTCACGAAGGTTGCTGTCGGTGAGTTCCTCGAAACGGCGGAGGCGATGTCGGAGCGAGTTGCGGTGGATGAAGAGAGCTTTCGAAGCCGCCTCGGGGCTGCTGCCGGAAGCCAGCCAGACCTTGATCGTCTCGATCAGCTCGTTGCCGAACTGTCCCTTGGCGCGGACCGGGTCCAGGTAACGGTGGGCTAGTTGCCTTCCCAACGCCGGTTGCTCGACAACGGAGGCTCGCAGTCCGAAATCCTCGAGCCGGGACTGACCGGTCTGGCCGAGCGACTCGGCCACTTCGACGGCCCTGGTTGCGGCGACGTAAGAAGTGGATAGCTCGGACAGAGGAACCTTTGGCCCGACACCGGTGATCACCTCGGCGATCTCGCCCGGAGGCTCGGTCAGCACCGCCGTCATGTCACCGTCGATGTGGGCCACCAGTCCGGTGCCCTCGGGATCGAGGAAGCTCTCGAGTTTCCAGGAATCAAGGTCACCGCGGGCCCGGGCAACGAGATACTCCCGGGCGGGATCGAGCCCGTGAATCAGCGCTTCGCGGCGCAGCCTTGGCGCCTCGATCTTGCCCCCGGTCAGGGCCTGCAGGAAACTGGTCATGCGTTCCCGGTTCTGCCGGTTCAGCTCGATATCGACCTGGCGGTGGGCCCGGGCGATCACGATCATGTGCTCGTCGGCCCACAATCGCAGGCGTTCCGAACCCGCCAGCTGGTCTTCGGCGGGCAACCCCATCGCCTCGGCCCGCTCCCGGAACTCCTGCCAGGCCACCTCGACCCCCATCCGGTAGGCCACCATGAGCGCGTCGACCCCGACACCCTGACGGGCCCGGGCGGCAGCGAGAGCGGCGGTCTGCGAGCGCTCTTCCTCGCTCGAGGTGCGGTTTCCGCCCACGATCTCGAGGGCGCTAATCACATTCGACTCGATCCCCGGCAAGAGCTCTTCGTCGGGCAGGCCGCTGTAATCGGGCGAGGCTTCGCGGAACCTGGACATGATCAGCCGGGCCAGGTTTGGTGCGTCCGCACCAAGGTCCTCCAGCACATCGGCGAAAGTCACGCTCATCTATTGAGCATACGCACAACCCATGAAGGCAAGGGTTTGGGCAATTGTCCGTAGAAACCGGGCGGTGGCCGGGGGTACGATCTGCGCGTCATTCGAACCGCGGGAGGGTGGGGCAGGTGGACACAAGTAACTTCTGGGCCAGGTTGTCGGCGAGGCCGATCCGAACCGCAGCGCTTTCCTTCCTGGCCCTGGCTGCTTCGCTGCCGGTGTTCTCCCCGGCCGTGGCGCAGGCCGGCCACTGGAGTTTCGAGACGAAGAAGGCCGCCTCGCTGGATGGCTGGAAGTTGATTACCGATCCCGCCCAGGCCGGTCCGGGACTTGCGTACCGGGATGGATCGACAGCGCCCTTCAACCCCGAGGGGAAGGGCTTCCTCTCCTCCGGTGAGACGACCGATTCGGGAATCGAGCGGGACAGCTACACCGGTACCTGGGAATCGCCGGCCTTCAAACTGTCCAGGACCCACGCCTCACTCCTGGTTCGGGCCAGGACCGACTCTTTCAGCGACCGCGGCGAAGGAAGCTGGATCTCGGTCTGTGAACGGGACAAGGGACTGTCTCGCGGCTGCCGGGAGCTGCTCCGGGTCGAGGTGAGAGATATCCGTCGGGACTTCCGGCTCGAAACGATCGACCTCAGCCCCTTCGTCGGCAGGAAGGTATTCCTGCAGATGGTCGATGAAGCTCCGCTGCGCCGGATCACGATCGACAACGTTCGCTTCAACCAGCCTCTGATGCCGACCGATCTTCAAATCGAAGCGGGAACCAAGGGTCCGGAACTGAATTGGAAAAAGGCCGCGGACAGCGCCTCGGTCGTGCGCCATGAGGTTTTGCGATCGTCAAAGGCCAACGGTCCCTGGAAGAAGATCGCCAGCCTCAAATGCGCGAAGAAGAAATGCGGGACCAGGCTTGTCGATCGTGCGGGCGGTCCCGACCGGACCTGGTATTACCGGGTAGTCGCCGTGGGCCGGGACGGCACTCGCTCCGAACCCAACCGTGGCTTCGCCCGGGCCTACGTTGACCCGATGAAGCGGGGCAAGACGAGGACTTTGAAAGGCCGGAACCTGACCGCGCTTGCCTTCCCGGTCGGGGGCATCGGTTCGAGCGGGGTCATTCACCTCGGCGACGGTCGTCGTAACCAGGGGCTCATCTTCAACTCTTACGGCACCCAGCACGCCCTGACCGAATTCATGGTGCCGAACAGCTTCTTCGCGGTCCGGGCGAGCCAGCCCGGCAAGGCCGCGGTGGTGCGCGCGCTCCAGACCGTCAAGGAAGGGCCTTTCTCGGGAGTCAAGAGCCTCCAGTTCAGCGGCCAGTACCCCTTCGGCAAGTACAGCTTCCAGGACCGCAAACTGCCGGTAACGGTCACCGAGTCGGTCTACAGCCCGACCATTCCCGGCAACGCGAAAGACTCGGCGATTCCGACCGCTATCTACGAGTTCACTTTCAGCAACCCGGGGAAGAAGCCGGTCAACGTCTCGCTGCTGGCGACCCAGCAGAACCCCTCCGGGCTCGATGGAGAAAGTGAAGTGACAGGCCCGGACCGGCGCCAGAACCCCGGTTACGGAAGCAACCGGAACGAAGTCCGGAAAACCGACGGGCGGACCAGGCTGGAGCTTGAAGGAGACAAGGGCGGCATGGCCGTCTCGATTCCCGGGACCGGGGTGACCGGAACCGCGAGCTGGGATTCTCCCCGCAGCCTGCTCGGACAGTTCCGCAAGTCCGGGTCGGTCAGTGGGCCAGACGAGGCGAACAGTCCCGCCACCCGAGTGACGGTCGACGGCGCTCTCGCCCGTCAGGTCAAGGTGCCGGCTCGTGGCAAGAAGACCGTCAAGGTGGTGCTTTCCTGGAACTTCCCGGAACGCAGCCGGATGTTCGGCGGCAGCGGGGTCCAGTACAGCAACTGGTGGAAGAACGCCAGCGAAGTCGACGATTACGTGTTCGCCAACGAGTCCGGTCTCGAGAAACTGACCAGGCGCTTCCGGGACATGGTCTCCCGGTCGAATCTGCCCCGGTTCGTGCTCGACCGCATCACCGGCAACATCGCCACCCTCCGCAGTCCCTCGATGTTCTGGGCCGAGAACGGGTTCTTCGGCGGATGGGAGGGATGGGGTTGCTGCTGGAACATGCCGACCCACGTCTGGCACTACGCCCAGACCCACGCCCGGCTGTGGCCCGAGGTCGGCCGGCGCTTCGAGTCTCAATGGCTGGACGAGGTGACCGACGAAGGGTTGATCCCCTACCGCTACGACCGGTACGAGTTCGCGATCGACGGCCAGCTGGGCGTCGTACTCGGGGCCTACCGGGATCACCTCTCCTCGCCCGACAACTCCTGGCTTCTGTCCGAGTGGCCCCGGATCGCCAAGGCCCTGGACTACGTGATCGGGCAAAACGACGCCGACCGGGATGGCGTGATCGGCGGGATGGCTTTGACCACGCTCGACCTGCCCCAGTCGGTCGACGGCCCATGGATCGGCAGCCTCTACCTGGCCGCGCTTGAAGCAGCTTCGAGAATGGCCGCAATCGCCGGAGACGCCGCTCATCAGGCCGAATACGCCGAACTGCTGGCCAAGGGCAGGCCGGCGCAGGAAGCTCGTTACTGGCGGGGCGGGTTCTTTGCGGCGAGTCCGACGGCTGACGAGAACGAGCGCAGCCAGGCCAACGGCCTGGACATCGACATGCTGCTCGGGCAGTGGTGGGGCTTCCAGCTCGGCCTCGACCCGGTCTACTCGCCGAAACGCATGAAGACCGGCCTCGACCGCCTCTACCGGGAGAACTACCACCAGGTCCTTTCGGGTGCCAATCCTTACGAGGGCTACTCGATAACCAACCGTTTCCGGACCTTCGCCGAAGAATCAGACGGCGGCATGGTCGCCACGACCTGGCCGAACGGTGATCCTCCCAAGACCGGAACTTCCTACGCGGACGAGATCTGGCCCGGCCGGGAATACACGGCTGCCGCCACGATGATCGAACAGGGCAAGGTGCGGGAAGGTCTCGAAGTGGTGCGCGCGGTCGACAGCCGTTACGACGGTCGCCTCCGGAACGATCCGTTCATGGCGATCGGACCTCCCGGCAAGTGGCTGGAAACCTGCCACGCCGGAGAAGGCCCGGGCAACCCGTACGGCGATGTCGAATGCGGCAACTGGTACGGACGCTCGCTTTCCGGCTGGTCGCTGCTGCTGGCACTCCAGGGCTTCCACCACGACGGGCCGGCCGGACTGCTCCGCTTCGCCCCACGCTTCCGTCCGGGAGACCACAGTTCGTTCTTCACCGCCGGAGATGCCTGGGGTGAGTACTCCCAGAAGGTCAAGCGTGGAAAGGTCGAAATCGCCCTCAAGATCGGCTACGGAAGTCTGCCCCTGAAGCGCCTCGAAGTCGGAAACCTGGGTCAAGTGAAGAAGAACGGGATCAAGGTGACGCTCAACGGCACGAAGGTGGCCGGAGCCAAAGTGAGCTTCCGGAGCGGCGTCCTGGTCGTCGAGTTCAGTCAGGACCCCGGACTCAGGACCGGATCCCGCCTGGTCGTCAAATGAAAAAGGCCCCGCCGGAGCGGGGCCTTTTCAGCACTTCCTGACGACCTCTACTCAGTCGAGGTCGAAGCGGTCGGCGTTCATCACCTTGGTCCAGGCGGCGATGAAGTCGGTCACGAACTTGTCCTTCGCGTCGTCCGAGGCGTAGACCTCGGCCAGGGCGCGGAGTTCGGAGTTCGAGCCGAAGACCAGGTCGGCCCGGGTGCCGGTCCAACCGTTCGAGGACTCGAAGGTGGTCGAGTTCGCGTCGGCCGGCTTCCAGTTCGTCTCGAAGGAGAGGAGGTTCACGAAGAAGTCGTTCGTGAGGGTCTCCGGGTTCTCGGTCAGGACGCCGTGCTTCGAGCCGCCGGTATTCGCGCCGAGGACCCGCAGGCCACCGACCAGAACGGTCATCTCCGGGGCGGTGAGACCGAGCAGGTTGGCCCGGTCGAGCAGCAGGTACTCGGCCGGCAGGGTGTTGGTTCCGGAGTCGAAGTTGCGGAAACCGTCGACCTTGGGCTCCAGGTACGCGAA
The DNA here is from genome assembly GCA_023436605.1 of Actinomycetes bacterium. Classification (GTDB taxonomy): domain Bacteria; phylum Actinomycetota; class Thermoleophilia; order Solirubrobacterales; family 70-9; genus 67-14. The sequence goes on from JAEZIQ010000008.1 coordinate 11,262, forward strand.
CGACTCGACGTCGGTCTGCTCCTGGGTGGCGTCGCCGCGACCCGGGGTGAACGGAACCGCGACCTCATGCCCGGCCTTGCTGGCGGCCTCTTCGACAGCGACGCTGCCGGCGAGGACGACCAGATCGGCGAAAGAGACCTGCTTTGAACCGTTGGCCTGGTTGAACTCGGCCTGGATGCCTTCCAGGGCGGTGATTACCGTGGCGAGATTGGCCGGGTCGTTGACCGCCCAGCTCTTCTGCGGCTCGAGCCGGATGCGACCGCCGTTGGCGCCACCGCGCATGTCACTGGCGCGGTAGGAGCCGGCCGCTGCCCAGGCTGCGGAAACCAGCTGCGAGATCGAAAGGCCGGTGCCGAGGATCTTCTCCTTCAGCGCGGCGATGTCGACCTCGTCGATCAGCTCGTGCTCCACGGCCGGGACCGGGTCCTGCCAGATCAGGTCCTCTTCGGGGACCTCGGGACCGAGGTACCGGGCCTTGGGGCCCATGTCGCGGTGGGTCAGCTTGAACCAGGCGCGGGCAAAGGCATCCGAGAATGCCTCGGGATCATCGAGGAAGCGGCGCGAGATCTTCTCGTACTCGGGGTCGAACCTGAGTGCGAGGTCGGTGGTCAGCATGCGCGGCTCACGCGACTTGGTCGGGTCGTGGGCTTCCGGCACCATGTCGGCGCCGCCGCCGTTCTTCGGTCGCCACTGGTGGGCGCCGGCCGGGCTCTCGGTCAGTTCCCATTCGTAGGCGAACAGGATGTGGAAGAACTCGTTGTCCCAGCGGGTCGGGTGGTAGGTCCAGGTGACTTCGAGACCGGAGGTGATCGTGTCGTCTCCGGAACCGCTGCCGTAGGAGCTGGTCCAGCCGAGACCCTGTTCCTCGAGCGAGGCGGCTTCCGGTTCGGGGCCGACGTAGGGCTCAGGGTTGGCGGCACCGTGGGTCTTGCCGAAGGTGTGACCACCGGCGATCAGGGCGACGGTTTCCTCGTCGTTCATCGCCATCCGGCCGAAGGTCTCGCGGATGTCCTTGGCCGCTTCGACCGGATCAGGATTGCCGTTAGGGCCTTCCGGGTTGACGTAGATCAGGCCCATCTGGACCGCGGCCAGGGGGTTCTCCAGGTCACGTTCACCGGTGTAGCGCTCGTCGCCGAGCCACTCCTTCTCGGGGCCCCAGTAGACATCCTCGTCCGGCTCCCACTCGTCGACGCGACCACCGGCGAAACCGAAGGTCTTGAAGCCCATCGACTCGAGGGCGACGTTGCCGGCCAGAATCATGAGGTCACCCCACGAGAGCTTGCGCCCGTACTTCTGCTTGACCGGCCAGAGCAGGCGGCGGGCCTTGTCGAGGTTGGCGTTGTCGGGCCAGCTGTTGAGAGGCGCGAAACGCTGCTGACCGTGACCGCCACCACCGCGACCGTCCATCACACGGTAGGTGCCGGCCGAGTGCCAGGCCATGCGGATGATCAACGGGCCGTAGTGGTTGAAGTCGGCGGGCCACCAGTCCTGCGAGGTGGTCAGTACTTCGTTGATGTCCTTCTTGACCGCGCTGAGGTCGAGCGTCTCGAACTCGGCGGCGTAGTCGAAGTCCTCGCCCATCGGGTCCCGTTCGGCCGTGTTCTTGGCGAGGATGTTCAGGTTGAGGCGGTTCGGCCACCACTCGGTGTTGTTGCCTCCTTCGACCGGTCGCGGGAAGTGGTCATGGGCGACCGGGCATCCGCCGGCTTCGTCCTCGTTCATCTCGCCGACTACGGCGTCGGGCTGCTCGTGTTCAGACACGGAGTTCCTTTCGGGGGGATTCGTCGTTGCTGGATTCGGACGCGCAGTCGGGGCAGTGACCCCGGTACACGACCTCGGCCTCGTCGATCACAAAGCCGTGATCATCGGAGGCCGTGAGGCAGGGGGCGTGACCGACCGCGCAGTCCACATCGGCAATCGCCCCGCAGGAGCGGCAGACGATGTGGTGATGGTTGTCGCCGACCCGTGATTCGTAGCGGGCAACCGACCCGGGGGGCTGGATGTGACGGATCAGTCCTGCGTCGGTGAAGGCCCGCAGTACGTCATAGATCGCCTGATGAGACACATCGGGCAGATCCTCCCTCACCACCTCGAGAATCGAGTTGGTGTCAGCGTGCGGGTGCGAGTAAACCGCCTTGAGAACCGCGAGGCGCGGCCGGGTGACCCTGAGGTCGACCTCGCGCAGAAGCGCCTCGTATTCAACGGTTTCGGTCACTCGTCAGTTATACCGCTTTTCTTGAATCAATCAAGTTTAGGCTTCTCGACCCGGCGGTAGACGGTTTCGATCAACTGGTCCTTGGCTGGTCCCTCGACCCTCCAGGTGGTGCGAAAATTGTCCTGGTCCTCGACTGCGATCCGGCCCCGGTAGAGGTCGTCCCGGCAGGGATGAGCCACGGCGCAACTGCCCGGTTCGAGGTCGAGCCGATGAAACGGACGGCCATCATCGAAGCGGACGACCCAGCCCGAACCGGACGGTTCGATGGTCAGCTCCCGGGAGGTGGAAGTGCTCGCCTGCCCGAACTCGAGCTGGCCTGTCTCCTTCCACCGGAGACCATCGCCTTCGGGCAGAAAGGACGCCGTTCCACCGGCTTTTCCCTCGGTGGAGCCGCTTTGAAGCTTTCGTTCAAACCGCCACTCGCCCCGGAAGTAAGCGATCGGGTCACTGACCCGGAATGGGAGGCTACTCCTCGGTGTCGTGTCCTGAGGCGTCTTCATTGCATTCGATCTGGGGCGGCTCCTCACCCGAGAATGCCATGAAGTTGTACTGGGGCCGGTCGAAGCCGAACATGTCCATCGCCAGCGCCGGTCGGGTAGACCGTTTGCCCTTGCGATCTCTCCAGGCGAAACCGCGCTTGCCGTTCGACCGGCCGTACTGGGTCATCCCGACCGTGTACATGCACTGATCGAAAGAAGCGAACTCGAAGTTGGGGTCGTAGAGATCCTCGATGTCTTCCCAGAGATCCGCCGTGTCGCGCTGAAGGTCCTCGACCCGCTCCGGGTTCAGCGCGTGGAGGCGGAAAGGCCTGGGCTCGGGGACCGGTTCCGGGTCATCGACGGGCGACGACGCCGGGGCACCCTCGCCCTGGCATCCCCTGACCCCGGGGCGGTCGCGCCCCCGGAAGGCGAGGATCGTGTAGTCGGGGTCATCCCAGGGGCTGTAATCGAAGGTGACCGCCGCCCCGAAGTCGAGGTTCCTGCCGTTCCGCACCCACCTGAGCCCGAACTGCCGGTCGGGGTCTCCGTACTCGGTGACGGGAAGCCAGCTGAGGCAGGACTCCCACTCGTCGAACATCTTGGCCTTGCGCTCCACGACCCTCGCCCTTGCCTCAAGTGCCTCGACCCGATTCTCGAGCCGCACCAGCCAGGCTGCGGGAGTGAGGACATGAGGACGGGCCTTCGAAGAAGCCGAGGCCATCGGGATCGGAGCCGACTCGACCGGAGCCGAAGCCGGGTCCGCGGTGCCTCCCGGCTTGGTCGTGTCACTGCGGCAACCACGCCGGTATGAGAAGTGCATGAACCGGTAATCGGAGGAACCCGAACGGTCAACCCTCAGAGCCGTCTGGAAACCCGCGCCGGTGCCGTCGACCTCGTTGTAGATGTAGCCCCAGTTACGGTTGCGATCGCCGAACTGGCTGACCGGCACCTCGCGGATGCACTTGCGCCAACTGTCATACCTTGCGTCCGATCGTTCCATCTTCCTGAGTTCGGCCGAGATCGCGTTCAGCTGACGGGCCGTACGCCTCAATGGGCCGTTCCTGACGTGAGGTCTAGCTTTGAGATCGCGGGGAGTCGGGATCGTCTTCGAGGACCGTGCGGAAAGGTTTGTCTGCGCTTCGGTGACCCGTTCGTCGACCTCCTCCGTCGCCAGTTCGCTGACCGGGGGCCTGGCCGCAAACCCTGGCGAGCGCAGAGGCACGCCGGTCGACTTTTCAATCGCCCCGCTGTCGCAATGCGGGCCGGTCGGCCTCGTCACTCCGCGCTGGTCGGTTGTGGTCGGGGCGATCGGATTGATCCCGAGGTCGGCCAGATGCTGTTCGCCCTCATTGCTTCTGCCGAAGGGAATGAAGGGACAGTTCCGGAAAGGAACGTTGTCGATGACGATGCTGCCCTCGAGCGGCTCGTTGGTGTCTCCGAGGCCGCCGTTGAAGAGGAGCGCGCCCATCTTCGTGTCCACTCCCTGACGGTCACTGGCGGCGCCAAGTCCGCAGGACGAATCGGTCGCCACGTTGAAACCATGAGAAGTCACGTACGGGGCCTTGCAGTTGACCGGGTCAGAGAAGGGCTGCTCGCGGGGCGGGCCGATCACGGAGCCAAAGGTGTCCAGGTTCGAGCTAGCCGCCACGTTGCTCACGTAAGGGGAGATGTTGTTCAGCACGGAGGAGTAGGAAAGCTTCACCTCACCGCCGCCGAGAATCCCGCCGCCCTGACCCTGGGCGGTGTTTTCGGTCACCGTCGAACCGGATACATAGAGGTCACCGCGGGTCCAGATGCCTCCCGCACCGTGCGCCTCGGAAACGTTCCTGGAGATGGTCGAACGCAGCACCGTCACATCCGATTCACCGGAGATCGCGCCGCCGCGATCGTCGGCCCGGTTTCCGTTCAGCACCGACCCGACGATCGTGACGTCGCCGTCGAGGGTGAAGATCGCGCCGCCCGGACCGTCCGCGGTGTTGCCACTGACCGAAGACTCGACCACGGTCACGTCACCATCCTCGTCCGTGTAGATCGCGCCACCGTCACCGTCGGTGATGTTGCCGTCGGCACTCGACCGCACCACTTTGATGTCGCCGGTCGAACCGAGGGCTCCGCCGGACCCGTCGACGAGGTTTCCGTTCAGGACCGAATCCTTGATCAGGATGCCGCCACGCCTGGCGTAGACCGCGCCGCCGTCGTCATTGGCGAGGTTTCCGGTCAGCACCGATCCGAGCACGATCGCACGCCGCATAGAAAAGACTCCGCCGCCCGGCTCTTCCGCAAGGTTCTTGAGGATCTTCGAATCGATGATTCTGATTTCTCCGCGGGTGGTCACCGCTGCGCCGGGTCCGTCACTGCCACCCCGGGAGAGCGTCAGGCCTTCGATCTGGACGAAGCCGGTTCCGTCCTGTCTGAGTAGTCGATTCTCGAAACAGCCCTGCCGGATCGCGTGCCCGTGCCCAACCACCCTGATCGGCACCGGAGACTCGCGAATCGGATCGGCCCGCTGGCAGGACCTGAGCACGATGTCCTTCGCGACGTCGATCACTTCGACCCGCGGGGAGGCCCAGGCCTTGCGCAGCTCGGTCTCCGTCCTCACCTCGACCGCTCCGGCCGGGGAGGGAGCGAGCGCAGCAAAGCCGGCCAGGACAAAACTGACGATCGTCGTGCCAGTTCGGATGCTTGCTTCGTGCAACTCGTTCCCCCGTCGAGTACTTCGACTCCGGAACACTCGATTGTTACACCGGTTTCGCGGAATCGCCAGAATTTTCGAGCCGGGGTGGAAGCCGTCGCACGGTGTTTCGACCGTCGTGCCCGCCGACTTGCATTTCCCTGGCCGGGGTTCTACGGTCGGTGCATGAGACGGCTGATCGGGTTGATCGTCGTTCTCGTCGCACTCTTGGCAAGCCCGGCGGGGGCGAAGGTGCCCACTTTCAAATACAAGCTGCCCTCGATAGTCCCGGGCAAGTCGATCGGTGGCCTCAAGGTCGGCATGACCAGGGCCGAGGCGAAAACGACCTGGGGTGCTCCGGACGACTGCTACACCTACAAAGGTCTGACCACCTGCTCCTACAGTTTCCCGGGTCCGATCGGCGAGGACTGGGTTTCGAGTTTCTACGTCAAGAACCGGCGGGTCGTGTCGATGACCATCGAGACGACGGAGAACGATAGAGCGATGACCAAAGTCCGGCGGCTGAAAACCGCCAAGGGCATCAAGATCGGCTCGCTGATGTCGGCCGCGCGCAACAAGTACGACATCCCGCGGACCGGTGGAGGCGAGGCCAACGAGTCCTGGGCCAAACTGAAGCAGGGCCGGCGGTGCACCACCTTCTACGCCCCGGAACCGCCGTGGAAGGTGATCAGTTCGATCTCGGTCGGGATCTGCGGCTCGGCGGGCGGGGTCTAGCCCCGGGTCACCCGGCGTCCGACCGCTTCGAGCATGCGCCGGGTGATCCTCGCGTGGGCGGTCGAGTCGATCACCGCGGCTTTGTAGGCCCGGCCCCGGATGCCGGGAAACCGGGCCCGGGTGGTTGCGGAGAGCCTTGAACTGCCGTCCGGCGCTTCGTCGACCGTCCAGGTCAGCGAGTAGGTGGAGAAGTGGTGTTTGCCGGTCAACTCGAGCCGCGCCGGGGGATCGGACTCCGCAACCCGGAAACCGATCCGGGTCGAGCCGACCTGGTCGAGTCCGCCTTCGCTGGTGGCGGGGTCGACCCCGATTGTCCTGGCGTAGGTGGCGAACGAACGTCTCGGTCAGCGCCCGCCAGACGGTTTCGCGGTCGGCATCGACCTCGATCGAGTGCTCGTCGATGAACGGCAGCTCTTCGGTCATTGCTTCGAACTTAACCGCAGGGATCTTTCGATCTGTGAGTTGCGCACCTTCGCTCAGAGCGTGGTGCCGACTTCTTCTGCGAGTTCCTCGCCGGTAAATCCGTCGGGGCCTTCGTCCGCTTCCGGCTGGCGGGCCGGTTTGAGCACGACCACGGCCAGGGCCAGGGCGACGACTACCAATCCGGCAGCGACCCAGAAGGCGACCTCGTACCCGCCGGTCAGGGCTTCGGGCCGGGATTGCCCGGCGGCCAGCAGATCATCGGTCTTCGAGGCGGCGATCGTCGCCAGCACGGCCAGACCGATTGCGGCACCTACCTGGGCGGTCGTGTTGACGAGTCCCGAAGCCAGGCCCGCGTCGGCCTTGGTCGCGCCCGACATGGCCAGGGTCATCAGCGACGGGAAGCAGACGCCGACCCCGGATCCGAGCAGGATCGTCGAGGGCAGGACGTCGATGAAGTAGTTGCCGTCGACCGGAACCCGGGCAAACAGCGCGAGCCCGGCCGCGATCAGGACGAGACCGGTGATCAGGCAGCTGCGGGCTCCGAATCGCATGATCAGCGGCTCGGAGAACTTGACCGAGAGAGTGCCCATGACCAGGGTGGTGGGGAGGAAAGCGAAACCGGTTTCAAGCGCGTCGTACCCGAGCACTTCCTGCAGGTAGAGGACCCCGAGGAAGAACAGGCCGAACATGCCGGCCACCGTAAGGGCCTGGATCGCGTTCGCCCCCGACACGTTGCGGGATTTGAAGATCCGCAGCGGGATCAGCGGGTTGGAGGCGGTCGACTCGCGGACGATAAAGGCGACCAGCAACAGGAAGGAACCGGCCGAGCAGGCCAGGGTGATCAGGGACCCCCAGCCTTCCTTGGCGGCTGGCTCGACGATCGTGAATACGCCAAGCATCAGCGACGAGGTGATCAGCACGGCCCCGAGAATGTCGGCCCCCTGGGCGAAGCCGAGACCCTTGTCCCGGTCGAGCAGCTTCAGCGAGAAGTAACCGGTCACGATGCCGATCGGTAGGTTGATGAAGAAAATCCTGTGCCACGAGAGCAGCTGGGTGAGGACGCCGCCGGCCAACAGGCCGACCGAACCTCCGGCTGACGCGACGAACGCGTAGACACCGATCGCTTTCGCCTGCTCCCGAGGTTCGGGGAACATGGTCACGATCATTCCCAGCACTACGGCGGCGGTCAGGGCGCCGCCGACTCCGGCGGCGAACCGGGCCGCGACCAGCCACACGTCACTCTGGGCGAATCCGCAGAGAACCGAGGCGGTGGTGAACACGGCCAGGCCGACGATGAACACATCACGTCGCGAGATCAGGTCGCCGAGCCGGCCGGAAAGCAGGAGCAGTCCGCCGAAGGCGATCAGGTAGGCGTTGACCACCCAGGCGAGACCGGCCTGCGAGAAGCCGAGATCATCCTGGATCGCGGGCAGGGCAACGTTCACCACGGTGGCGTCGAGCACGATCATCAACACCCCCGCGCAGAGCACGTAAAGCGCGATCCAGCGAGAGCGATCTGCGCTTTCGGTCTGGTTCGGTTCGACTGAATTGACTGGAACTTCGGACTGGTCGGTCAAGTGATCGAGAGTAGCTGAACCCTTTTCCCGTTCAATCGGGTTAACCGCACTATTTGAATCGCTGTCCGGAATCGCCCGGCCGCTCTCAACCGCCAGTGAAGGTGAGGTAGAGGAGGAAGAGGTTGAGGGTGATGATGATCGCGGCGAAGATCGAAGCCAGGATCGTGGTCAACTTGTGGTTTTCGAATCCGTCGCCCATGACCTTCCGGTTCGCTGTCAAAAGGATCAGGGGGACCAGCGCGAAGGGGATCCCGAAGGAGAGCACGACCTGGCTGATCACCAGGGCCCGGGTCGGGTCGAGTCCGACCGCGAGGATGATCAGGGCCGGCGCCATGGTGATCGCCCGCCTGAGAAAGAGGGGGATGGTGCGATCGATGAAGCCCTGCATCACGACCTGGCCGGCGAACGTTCCGACGCTGGAGGCGGCAATGCCCGAGGCAAGCAGCGCGATGCCGAAGGCAATTCCAGCGGCCGGGCTGACCAGCTCCTTGAGTCCGTCGAAGGCACCTTCGATCGTGTCGATGCCGGTACCGCCGAGAACGGCCGCGGCGATCGCGAGCATCGACATGTTGATGAAACCGGCGATGCCCATCGCCAGGCCGACGTCGACCTTCTGGAAACGGATCAGCTCGTGGCGTTCACTGTCGTTGCGGGGTGAGATCCGGTTCTGGGTCAGGGCCGAGTGCAGGTAGATCACGTGCGGCATGACCGTGGCACCGATGATTCCGACCGCGAGCAGCAGGCTGTCGGTGCCGTCGAGTTTCGGAATGAAACCCTCGGCGACACCGGAGGCATCCGGCCCGATCTTGAAGGCTTCATAGAGGAAGCCGACCAGGATCACCCCGAGCAGCCCGATAATCGCCGTCTCGAAGCGGCGGTAACCCCGGTTGTGCAGGGCGAGCAGAGCGAATGCGAGGGCGCTGCCAATCAGCCCGCCGGTGAAAAGCGGGACGCCGAAAAGCAGGTTGAGGGCGATTGCCGCGCCGACGATCTCGGCCAGGTCGGTCGCCATGGCAATGATCTCGGCCTGGACCCAGAGGCCCCAGGTTGTCTTGCGGGGGAAGTTCTCGCGGCAGAGTTCGGGCAGGTTGCGTCCAGTGGCGATGCCGAGCTTGGCCGAAAGGAACTGAATCAGCATCGCCATCAGGTTGGCCGCAAGCACGGTCCAGAGCAGCATGTAGCCAAACTCGGCGCCGCCGGCCACGTTGGTGGCGAAGTTGCCCGGGTCCACGTAGGCAACCGCGGCCACGAAGGCGGCCCCGAATAGCGCGAGGGAGTAGCGGAACCGACCCTTGGCGCGAAGCTGCTGGAGATGACTGGCGCTCGGCATTCCGACCGAGCCATCGGCGGCAACATCCCGTTTGTCAACAGGTTCGTCCAACGCGCAAACCTTAGTCCTGTCGGGCCGGAATAAGAATTCAGCCGAGACTGAACCTGCCACCGCCTTGACGGGTGAGTTGCGGCCCGAATAGGTTCGAGGAGTATCCGAAGCCGGGTGCGTTGGCCCCGGCAAGCGAGGCGGAGATGGAAAAAGCAGTCTGGACTCGGCAATGGCGTGCCTTGGTGGCTGGGGTCTTTCTCCTGGCGACCGGTGTTCTCCTCGGCATGCTTCCCACCCCTGCGAGCGCGGTGCTGTCAGGCGAGAACGGCAGGATCGTGCTGGTCAGCGGAAGACCTCCGGAAACCGATGCGACGGCGCGGCTCTACCTGCTGCCGGTGCCGAGCAACTCGGTGGGGGGAGGCATGATCAGCGCTCCGATCGTCCCGGCCGGCGGTCAGTACCGGCACCCGAGCTGGTCACCCGACCGGACCAAGATCGTCTTCGCCAACGGCACGGGAGGCATCTTCGATCTTTTCGTGATCGACCTCGAGGCCGGCACCGGACCGGTCCAGATCACACCGACCGAGGGGGCTGGGGCAAACAACCTGAGCGCCGACCGGCCCGCCTGGTCCCCGGACGGCAACACGATCGCCTATGAGCATCAACCCTCGCCCGGCAGTCCCCTCCGTCAGATTCGAACTCAGCCGGCCAACGATCTACAGCTTCCGATCCCGACCAACGACCTGACCGCAGCCGCGGCGCCCTTCGAAGGCAAGCCCGCCTGGACCCCGGATTCGCAGACCGTCTACTTCCACCGCAACGATCCCAACCTGGCCGTGAACAGCGACATCTACCGCAAGCCAGCAGCCGGGGGCACGGAAACTCTGGCGATCCCGGACTCCGGGATCAGTGAGGCCCAGCCCTCGATCTCACCCGACGGCACGAAGATCTGCTTCACGCTGACCAACGGCGGCTTCAACAACTCCGCCGACGTGGTGGTCGCTCCGCTCGCCAACCCGGCGAGTCAGCTGATCGTCTCCAAGTCGATCACGCTCGGTGATTACAACTGCACCTGGTCCCCCGACGGGCAGATGATCGCCTACGTCAACGGGACGTTCAGCACCGGCCGTCTCGTGATGGTGAAGGCCGACAACACCAGTCCGATCGAGATCGAACTGGCCGAGGTCACCGGCGCTTTCGACGGCAACCCCGACTGGGCGCCCGACGGTCGTCCCGAGTGTCCCGACATCGCGATCGAGACCGAGGCGGACACACCGGTCACTTTCCCGGCCGAATGCGTCGATACCGGCCCGGAGTACGAAAGGTCCGAAGTGCGGGAGTTCGCCGAGACGCAGCCGACCCAGGGCACCTTGACCCAGGAGCTGGCCGGAGATCCGTTCACTTACACCCCGAACCCCGGGTTCAGCGGGACCGACCAGTTCGAGTTCTCGAGCTTCGACGAGCTCGGGTTCGGAACCGACAACGGAGTCGTCACGATCACCGTGAAGGCGCCCGTGGTCACCCCGAAACCCAAGTGCGGGGGGCTCACCGCGACGATCAAAGGCACCCCGGGTCCGGACATCCTGACCGGCACGCCGGGCCGCGACGTGATCACTGCGCTCGGCGGCAACGACCGGATCATCGCGCTGGGTGGCAACGACGTCGTCTGCGGCGGCAACGGCAAGGACCGCGTCAACGGTGGCGGCGGCAGGGACCGGATCATCGGCGGTCGCGGCAATGACGTGCTGAACGGGAGCCGGGGTCCGGACCGCATCCTGGGCGGTCCCGGACGGGACCGGCTGATCGGCGGACCCGGGCGGGACCGGCTGTTTGCCGGAGCCGGTCGCGACATCTGCAAGGGTGGCCCGGGTCGGGATCGCGGCCGAAGCTGTGAGCGGAAGGCCGGAATTCCTTGAGAAAGGTGGGGCTGATCCTGACCTGCCTGCTCTTCTTCGGAATTGCGGGTGGGGTCCATGCCGGTCAGGACCGGATCGTCTACACCTGCACGCCCTTCGGGTTGCCGCAGGATCTCTGCGTCATAGATCCCGATGGAGGTTCTCCCGTCAATCTGACCCAGACCAACCTCGCCAACGAGATGCAGGGGTCCTTCTCCCCGGACGGCACGAAGATCGCCTTCTTCGCGGACTACGATCCATCGGGGTCCGACCTGTTTGTGACCCTCGCCTCCGGATCGGGCGAGGCAATTAACATCTCGCAGACCGAGGACAGCTGGGAAAGCGGAAATCCCGCCTCCTGGTCGCCGGATGGGAGCCGGCTGGTCTACGAGACTCACTATTTCTCGAGCGCGCCGCCAAACCTCGGCAACGACGTCCAGATCAGCCCGGCCAGCGGGGCCAGCGCTCCGGTTCCATTCGGCTCGACCCAGAGCCAGGAAGGCGCCCCGCAGTTCTCGCCAGACGGAACGAAGATCGCCTACGCGAGCCGCGGCGCGTCCGGGGTCAACGGGGTGATGGTGGGTCCGGCCGACGGCTCCAGTCCCCCGGCCTTGCTGGCCGGCGCCGCGCTTGGGCTTTCTCCCGTCTGGTCCCCGAACGGGGACCGGATCCTGATGGAATACACGCCACTCGGCCCGAGCCCCTCCACGGTACGGATCGTCCGTACCGACGGGTCCGGCCAGTACGTGGACCTGGAGACCTACAGCACGATCACCAACGAGTTCGACTGGTCACCGGACGGGACCAAGGTGGTCTGGGACACAAACGACAACAAGCTCCGGGTCAACTCTTCCACCGATCCGGATGACTTCATCGAGTTTGATCCGGGCGACATGGTGGTGACCCGCCGTCCCGAGTTCTCCCCGGACGGAACCAGGATACTTTTCGCGGGACGAGACCCGGAGGACCCGGATTTCCTGAGCCGCCTTTTCCTCGTGCCGGCGACCGGAGGCACAGCTACCCCGATCACTCCGGAGGATGTCAATTCGGAGGGGGCCAGCTGGATGCCCCTGGCGGTCGGACCGACCGGTCCCACGGGACCCACCCAGCCCACTGGTCCCACGGGTCCGACGGGACCGACCCAGCCGCCGAAGACCGTGAAGTTCGCGCAGTTCCGAGGCACGATCACATACGTGCCAGGTGCGCCGATGCGGATCGCCGCCGTCAACTGCAACGTCCAGGGCAGCAAGGGGACCAACCCGATCTGTCAGTACAGCGGGACGGGCACCGGCAGCGGATTCACGAGTGGTCGGTCGAGGTTGGCGTCGGCCAGCGCCGGCCGGAAGGTTGTGATCGCCAAGGGTTTCCTCCGGGTGAAGTCCGGCAAGAAGAAGCCCTTCAAGCTGAAGCCGACCAGGGCGGGAAAGAAGCTGCTCAAGCCGGGCCGCAAGGTCCGGATGCGGGTCACGATCACGCAGAAGATCAAGGGCAAGAAAACCCGCCGGATGTCGAAGACCGTGACCGTGAAGGTGAAGGGCCGGCGTTAGCTCCACCCGCCGACCCTTGATTATTAATTGGTCGTCCGTTTATTATTCGGGCAGAGATTCCTGGAACCAATTCGCGAAGGTGGAGAGATGAGCGAGAACGGCAGTGCCAACGGCAGCAACGGAGAGGTCGAGCTTCAGACCGAGGACGAGGCGCTTCAGGTTCTGCTCGACGGCGACATCGACAAGGTGATGTCCGGGCTCGACCGGATCATCGAGGCGGCGCCTTCCTACGAGAAGCTGTTCATGCGGTGGCAGCGCCAGCACTGGTCGACCGAAGATTTCGATTTCACCGTCGACGCCGAGCAGTGGAATGACCCCAACCTGATGACCGAGGAGGAGCGGAAGTTCATGCTCTTCGGCTTTTCACAGTTCTTCCTCGGTGAGGAAAGGGTCACCGTGGAGCTGCTCCCCTTTGCGATCGCCGCCCCGAGCCACGAGGCCAAAGCCTTCCTGACCACCCAGATCTCGGACGAGGCCAAGCACATGGTCTTCTTCGATCGCTTCTACCGCGAGGTCCTCGGGATGAAGGCCGAGGACATCGGGGCCATGCTCGAAACCCAGCGACCGAACGTGAACAAGGACTGGGAGACCCTCTTCGACGGCATCCTCCACGACTGCGCCGAAACGCTTCGCCTCGACCCGGACAACTTCGAGGCCCTGGTCCGCGGGATCACCGTCTACATGATCGTGATCGAGGGAACGCTCGCCCTGACCGGTGCCCGCTTCATCGTCAAGTCGCTCAAGGAACGGAACTGGCTGCCCGGCTTCACCGCGGGCTTCACCGCGGTCAACCGGGACGAGTCGCGCCACGTCGGCTTCGGGGTCAAGTTCCTTGCCGATGCGATCAAGGCCGATCAGGCCAACGCGCTGATCGTCCAGGACACCCTGAAGGAATGCCTGCCGATCGCGCCACTGGTCTTCGCGCCGTCCTGGGTCGATGACCCCTACAGCTTCGACACTCCCTTCTACCACTCCTCGGAGGTCTTCGCCTACGCGATGAAGGCGCTCTCCAAGAAGCTGGCGGCGATGGGCCTCGACCCGGCAATGCTGGCCGGCGACCCGGCCTGAGCGCTCGATTGAAAGCGGAAGCCGAAGCGGCACAAAGGGGTCCGGGCAGGCCGTCGACCGGGGCCCGCGAGCGGGTGCTGGAAGCCGCTCTCGAGACCCTGCTCGAAGAGGGATACGCCGGCCTCACCTACGCCAAGGTCGCGGTCCGGGCGGGGGAGAACAAGTCGCTGATTACCTACTACTTCGGTTCCAAACCGGGGCTGGTTTCGGCGGTGGCGGAAATCATCGGTGTCCGGATCACCGACGCGGTCCTGGTCGAGCTGGTCGATGTCGACACGGTCGGCAAAGTTGCCGAGGGAATGGTCACCGGCCTCTGGAGCGTGATGGACGAGGATCAGCGGCTCGCCCGCCTCTACTTCGACCTGAGCGCCGTCTCGGTCGTTGACGACGAGATCCGCCTGGCCCTCCACCAGGTCAAGGACCAGTGGCGGGAAGTGATCTCGGGTTACCTCGAGAAGGCCGGCGTGAGCCCGGAGGAGATCCCGGCCGCCGCGACTTTCCTCATGGCCGGAGTCGAAGGACTGGCGATAGAACGCCTCGAAGGTTACGAACCGAAACGCCTCGAAGCGGCCCGGAAGCTGTTCATCCGGGCGGCCGCTTCCGCACTCGGCTGAGCGGGCTCAGGCGTCGAGTACCTGGTGGGCGAAGCGGACTGACATCGCTCCGTCGCCGACCGCGCCGGCGACCCGTTTCGATGCGCCGGCCCTGACGTCGCCGACCGCGAAGACGCCGGGGTGGACCGTTTCCAGCAGGTGTGGCTGGCGGTCACCCAGAGGCCAGGCGAACTGTCCGTCACAGTGGGCGGCGCCCTCGCCGCAGAGCAGGTAGCCGGAAGGGTCGGCGGCCAGCATGCGGGACGAGGCCTGGGTGCAGGGTTCGGCCCCGATCATCACGTAGACCGCGACGCAATCGAAGTCGGACTGGCTGCCGTCCCGGTTGTCCCGCAGAGTGACCGATTCAACCGTGGCGTCACCGTTGACCGAAACGACTTCGGTCTCGGTCATGATCTCGACGTTCTTCGCCTTCTCGAGGCGGTCGACGAGGTATCTCGACATGGTCGAGGCGAGAGCTTTGCCGCGGATCACCACGCGCACGCACTTGGCCTTGGTCGCCATGTGGGCGGCCGCCTGGCCGGCCGAGTTCCCACCGCCGATCACGACCACGTTCTGGTTCTCGGCCCGGGCTGCGTCGGCCGGCATTGCCGCGTGGTAGACCCCGGCGCCCATAAAACGGTCGATTCCTTCGGCATCGAGCACCCGCCACTCGGCCCCGGTCGCCATGACCAGCGAGCGGGCCAGCACGTACTGGCCGTCGTCGAGGTCGACCCGGACCAGCCCCTCCGGACCGTTGGCCAGCTCGACCGCGCGGTGGAAGCTTGAAAGCTTGGCGTTGAAACGACGGGCCTGGAGGGTGGCCCGGGTGGTGAGTTCGCGACCGCTGAGCCCGGCCGGGAAGCCGAGGTAGTTCTCGATCCTGGTGCTGGTGCCGGCCTGGCCGCCGGGTGCCCAGGACTCGGCCACGAAGGTGCTGAGTCCTTCGGAGCCTCCGTACACGGCTGCGGCCAGACCGGCCGGACCGCCTCCGAGTACGACCAGGTCGAACCGCTCGCCGTCGACTTCCTGCCGCAGGTGGAGGGTGCGGGCGACCTGGGCGGTGGAGGGGTTCTGCATCACCTCCCGGGCGTGGACCAGGACCGGGGTCTCCTCCTTGGGGACGCCGAGCCAGTTCAGCATCGCCTCCGCGTCCGGGTCGTTGTCGACGTCGTACCACTTGACCGGGAGCAGGTTGCGTTCGAGCAGGTCCCGTACCTCGAAGGCCCGCCTCGAGCTGCGGTGGGCGATCAAGCGGATGACTCCGCTGCCCCGCTCCTCGTGCCAGGCCCGCCGGGCGAGCAGGGTTTCGAAGATGTGTTCGCCGAGTTCGGGCCAGCGGGCCACCATCTCGCGCAGGCAGTCGCGCTTCATGATCAGGACGTCGGTCGGTTCGACCGCGACGCAGGCGCTGATCGTCGGCTCGCCGGTGAAGATCGCGATGTCACCGACGAAGGTCGGGGCGTCCGCTTCGGCGATGTGGATGTCCTTGCCGGGTTTACGGTCGACGAACTCGACTCGTCCGGACTCGAGGACGTAGAAGGGGGTGTCCCGCTGGCCGTGCTCGTAGAGGATCTCGCCCGGTTCGAAGTGCCCTTGTTCGGCCCCGAGCTTTCGCATCCAGGCCCGCTTCTTCTCGCTCAGGCGAGGGAAGATCAACTCGTCGTTCAGGTCGGGGAATTCATCGAGGCGGATGACCTTGATCTCCTGCGACTCCATGCACCCTTCGCTGGCGGCCGGCGTCCCGGGCTTGCGCCGGTCGGTGTCCGATTGCTGCGTAGTTTCCGGCATGAGATCAGGCTACAACGGCTGTCCAGTCGGCTGGTCATTTTTCTCTCTCCCGGTCGGGCCAGTGACTTTCGGCTTGACCCGGCGGGGCACGGGCCGACGGATTGAGTTTGTCAGCGCTATTTGCTGACAGATTCAATTTGTCGTCGGGCGGGGAGGCTTCACTCGGCCTGCTATGGTCTTACAACTAAATGGTTGTAGGTATGCCCGAAAGAACATTTGACGAAGAGGAAGTGGATCTCCTTTTCCACGCCCTCTCTGACCGGACCCGTCGCGACATCATGGGGAAGGTCAGTCAGGGCGGTCAGTCGATCTCGGATCTGGCCCGCCAGTACGAGGTCAGCTTTGCCGCGATCCAGAAGCACGTGAGCGTGCTCGAGAAAGCCTCGCTGGTGACCAAAGAGCTGAACGGCCGACAGAAGATCGTTCGCAACAACCCCGAGACGCTTCATCGCGCAACCGAGTTGCTGACCCGTTACGAACGGCTTTGGACCCAGCGAATCGACGCGATCGGGCAGATCCTCGACCAGGAAACGAGCGAGGAAAGGAATCACCAATGACCGTCGTAAGCACCAGTCCCGATCGAGAAAAACTCGAGCTGACGGTGGTGGCCGAGTTCGACGCTCCGGCCGAGAAGGTCTGGCAGGTGTGGGAAGACCCGCGCAAGCTCGAGAAGTGGTGGGGCCCGCCGACCTGGCCAGCCACCTTCACCGCCTTCGATTTCAGGGAAGGAGGCGTCGCTGAGTACCACATGACCGGTCCCGAGGGGGAGAAGTCGCCGGGCTTCTGGCGCTTTCAGGCGATCGAGGCCAACCGCCGGATCCGTTTCCAGGATGGTTTCGCCAACGAGGACGGAAGCCGCAACGAAGAGATGCCGACCATGGTCATGGAAATGACCCTGGAAGAAAATGGCGACGGCACCAGGATGACCACGGTCTCGAAGTTCAACTCACTGGAGGACCTCGACCAACTGATCGGCATGGGGATGGAAGAGGGCATCCGCCTGGCGATGGGCCAGATCGACGAACTGCTCTGACCAGCATCACGGCGAGATGCGGAAAGTCAGCGATTATCACTGACTTTTCGCATCTCACCGGGATGTGTCCTGGAAGATGAGGCGGATGCCCCATGAACCGGAGTCGCGGGCCGACCAGACTCCGGCGAATGTTCCATAACCGCGCCAAAATTCTGAATGCCCTGGTCGCCGTCGCGCTGGGCCTGGTCATCTACTCGATCTTCTCCCTCCTGCCGGCGTCTGCCGGCGCCGTTCTCGCCGGCGAGAACGGCCGCATTGTCCTGACC
>JAEZIQ010000045.1 GCA_023436605.1 Actinomycetes bacterium
GCGCGTGCCTTCGACGAGCGGGTCGGGAGGGTCCAGGCGAAGTGGCGGAAGAGGTTGGGTCGGGTCCGGAGAGATTCCGCCGTCGACCGGCTGGTCGAGGCGCTCCCAGCCGCACCGATCGTCACCGTCAAGACCGCCGCCGACCTAATCGACCGCACGGGCCAGGCAGTGAACGAGGCGATCCCGCGATTGCTTGATGCGGGTGTCCTGAAGCAGACGACCATCGGGCGGCGTAACCGTGCGTTCGAAGCGCCGGATTTGATCGACGCGTTCAACGCGCTCGAGCGTCAGCTTGCGAGCCCGACCGGCAACACCCGTTCGAACGCACCAACGCGTCCGGTGCCCGCCCGGCGCTAGTCGAAGGCGATGTCGTGCACCACGCCGGAGGCGGCGCGGTGTCCTTCGAGGATCGCCGCGGCGACCGAGGGCGCTCCCTGGGTGGCGATGTCCCCAGCCGCCGCCAGGCCAGGCACGCTGGTTTTCTGGAGGAAGTCGACCTTGAGTGGGTCGACGATGAACGCGTTCGGATTCTCGACCACCTCAGCTCCGAGCTGGGCAGCCAGGTCCGAGCGGTGCCGCATCGTGATCGGCACCATGACCGAGTCGAACTCGGCTTCTTCGCCGTCATCGAAGACCACCGCACGGAGCGAACCGTCTTCGGTCAGGAGTCGTTCGATCGGGGTCGGGATGACCGGTATCCCGGCGTCTTCCAGGGAGGACAGCTGCTCGTCGTCGAGTTCACTGCCGTGAGTGAGCACGGTCACCCGGTCGCTCCAGAGCTGGATCAGCCGGGCCCGCATCGCGTCCGGGGTGCCGCCGACGATCACTCCGATGTGACCGTCGCGGGCTTCCCAGCCGTGGCAGAAGGGGCAGTGGAACGCGTCGCGGCCGAACAGCTCGGCGGTACCGGGGAGGTCCGGGAACTCGTAATGCATCCCCGTCGCGAGGATGACCCGGTCGGCCCGCACCAGGTCACCGTCGCCGGTGGTCAGGACGAAGCCGCCGTTCTCTCTGGTGGCGGTCGTGACGGTGCCGGCAACGCGTTCGACGGTCGAGTAGCCGTCAACCTCGGCGCCGCCCTTCGCGTAGAGCTCGGCGGGCGGGGTGCCGTCGTTGCCGAGGAGCCCCCCGACGCCTTCGTCGGGTTTGTTGCTCTGCTCGCCGGCGTCCACCACGAGAGTCCTGCGGCGGGCGCGGCCCAGCACCAGGGCGGCGCTCAGTCCGGCGGCCCCGCCTCCTATGACGACGCATTCGAAGTCTCTGTCCATGATCCGAGGTTGGCAGGTAGCCGCTTCTCTGTCAAACTAACTTGCTGATATGGCAACAAGAGATAACTTCGACGCGACCGTCCGCAGTCGACTCCGGGAGATCCGGCTAGACAAGGGCTTGACCCTGGAGGAGTTGTCAGCGAGGGCGAACATCGACAAGTCCACTCTCAGTCGGCTGGAGTCCGGAAAGCGGCGGCTCGCCCTCGATCACCTGCCTTCGCTTGCCGACGCCCTCGGGGTAAGGGTCGATGACCTGCTTCCACGGCGCCAGGTCAAAGACCCGCGGATCAAGGCGACCCCGCGCAAATTCGACGGCCTCACCGTCTGGCCGCTCGCCGGCCAGGGTTCAGCCGGCGGCCTGGAAGCGATGAAGATGCGGATCCACGCGACCCGCAACAAACCCCCGAAGGAACTACCGGTCCACGAAGGCCACCACTGGATCTACGTCCTCAAGGGAACTATGCGCCTCCTCCTCGGCGAGGAGGATTTCGAGGTGAAGCCCGGCGAGGCGGTCGAGTTCAGCACCTGGACACCCCACTGGTTCGGCGCGATCGACGGCCCGGTCGAGATCCTCGCCATCCTCGGCCCCGAAGGCGAAAAGATCCACTTCCACGAGCGCTGATACGCGTCAGGTTTTCAGCCCTTCGCAAACTCGGTGATCAGCTCCACCGTCTTCTCGGGTACGTCGAGCATCGGGCAGTGGCCGACTCCCTCGAGGATCACCCAGTCGGCGTCCGGCAAGCCCTCCTGGAAGCGGGCGGCGGCGCCGGGCCAGGCGAGGATCTTGTCCGCGGTGCCCCAGACGATCCGGGTCGGGCACTCGATCGCACCGAGATCGAAGGTCCAGTCGGCGGTGCGGCCCATCTCGGCCAGGGCGATCGCCTCGGTGCAACCGGCGGCGCCGAGCAGGATCTTCTTGGCGAGTTCGGGCGAGACGACCTCGGGGCTCTCGGTCAGAAACTGGACAGCGACGGCCCGACCCTCGGGGCTCGCTACCACCTCGTCCGCGTTCTCGGCCGCGGCGATGATCATCGGCTGCATCTGCTGGAAGAAGTCCATGGTCTCGCCCAGGACCGGATCATCTTCGGCCCAGCCGCCGGCCGGCGCAAGGGCATTCACTGTCTTGGCCCGTCCCTTCGCGGCGAGGCGCAGCGCGGCGTAGCCACCAAGCGAGTTTCCGACGATGTGGGCGGTCTCGATGCCAGCCTCGTCGAGCAGCTTCTCTGCACCTTCTAGCAGCAGGTCAACGCTCGGTTCACCTTCGATCGTCGGCCCACCGGCATGCATCGGCAGGGTGGGGATGAAGACCTCGTAGCGTTCCTCCAGCGGCGCGATGATCGGCTCCCAGATCTCCCAGGTTCCGGTGAAGCCATGGATCAGGACGAGTGGCTCACCGCTGCCACCGCGATGAAAAGGCGTGAATTCGCTCATGCCCGGCAGTCTCGCGGATCGTAGGATCGCTGTGTGGCAACCACCATCGCGATCGTCTCCGACACCCACATGCCGAAGGGCAAGCGCGAGCTTCCCGAGCGCTGCGTCGAGATCTGCCGGGGATCCGACCTGATCATCCACGCCGGGGATTTCTCGGACCGGACTGTCCTCGAGCAGTTCAAGCGGTTCGGTCCTCCGGTGATCGCGGTTCACGGCAACGTCGACTCGTCCGAGCTTCGCAGCCAGCTGCCCGAAACGAGAAGCATCGAGATCGAGGGGGTAGGGCTCGGCGTGATCCACGACTCGGGACCGGCGAAGGGTCGCCTGGAGAGGATGCGCCTCCGGTTCCCCGATCACGCGGCTGTCATCTTCGGCCATTCGCACTTGCCTCTCCGGGAGGAAAAGGCTGGCTTCCAGATCTTCAACCCCGGCAGCCCGACCGAACGCCGCCGCTCACCCTTCAAGTCGATGGGGGTGGCGAGCGTTGATGGGTCCCTGGTGAGGTTCGACTTGGTCGACCTCGAACCGTGACCTTTTGTGAATTGCTACATCGCGGCCCGACGGAAAGGGCGTGGGGTGGGGCAGGGCTGGGAATCTGTTGGAGCGTCGAACGGTCTTCGAGTGAGAGGGGTTTTTTATGAACGGCAAGATCAGAACGGTTACTGGCGACATCGAACCAAGCGAGTTCGGGGTCGCCTACTGCCACGAGCACCTCATTGCCAGGCCCGGTGAGCCGCTGCTCGAGCGGATGGGTACGGCGGAAGACCTAATGCTCGACGACGAGGACAAATCGGCCGCCGAGTTGGAACTGTTCGCTCAGGCGGGCGGGCAGGGAATGATCGAGTGCTCAACCCGCGAGTACGGTCGCGATGCGGGTGCGCTGGCCAGACTTTCAGAGCGGACGGGGGTCAACGTGATTGCCTCGACCGGGCACATCATGGAGGGGTACTGGCGCGGCATCGAAGACTTCACGGACCGGACTGATCAGGACATCGTCGACGAGCTCGTCATGGAGATCACGGAAGGGTTCGAAGAGGCCCCTGACGTCAAAGCCGGAGCGATAAAAGTCGGCACCTCGAAGGACACCGTCCATCCCGACGAGGAGCGCATGCTCCGGGCGGCGGCGCAGGTTCAGCAGATGACTGGCGCGCCGATTACCACCCACACTACGGCCGGCACCATACCCATGGAACAGGTCCGGATCTTCGCCGAAGAGGGCGCCGACCTGAGCCACGTGATCATCGGTCACCAGGATCGTCGGCTTGTTTGGGAGGACCATCTCGCCGTCGTGGAGGCGGGCGCGAATCTCGGATACGACTGCCTCTCCAAGGAAAAGTACGAGCACGACAGCGACCGGGTCGAGTTCGTCCAGAGACTGATCGCGGAGGGCTACGGTGGCCAGGTCTGCTTCTCTGGCGACATCGCGCGCCGGAGTTACCTCACTTCGTATGGCGGCGGTCCCGGCTTCACCTACATCCTGTGGCGTTTCGTTCCCTGGCTCTGGAGCGAGGGCGTGAGCAAGGAAGACACGCGGAAGATCCTGGTCGACAACCCCGCCCGCATCTTCACCTTCTCGGAAGGCGGTGCCAAGTGATCCGCACCGAGGTAAAGAACGACGTAGTCCTCTGGATCACACTCGACGAGCCGGGCGCGATGAATGCCTTCGACCCCGAATCGATGGCGGAACTGGGGCGGACCTGGATTCGCTTTCGCGACGATGACTCGCTCCGAGTCGCTGTAGTGACCGGTGCCGGCGACAAGTCCTTTTCGGTCGGGTCGAACCTCAAGACGTTCATTCCCCGCCTCCAATCCGGCGAGATGAACCCTCGCGACAATCAGGAGGCGTACATGAAGGGCGAAGTCGGCCCTGTGTACAAACCGATAATCGCGGCGGTGAATGGCCTCTGCCTCGGGGGCGGGATGGAACTGCTTACCTGCACCGACATTCGGATTTCCGTCCCGAAGGCGCGCTTCGGTCAGCCGGAACCACGCTGGGGCGTCTTTCCCGGCGGCGGCGGGACGGTGCGGCTGCCACGTCAGATCCCCTACGCAAATGCGATGGACATCCTGCTCACCGGGCGGATGGTCGAGCCCCCGGAAGCGAAGGAGATCGGTCTGATCAACGAAATCGTGGCTTCCGAAGACCTCGAGGACCGGGCGATGGAGATCGCCATGCAGGTTGCCGGCAACGGACCGCTCGCGATCAGGCGGATCAAGGAAGCCGTTTGGCGGACTTACGATCAGCCGATCGAGGAAGCGTATGAGCTGGAGTCACAACTGGGCGAAGACGTCTTCAAGTCCGATGAGGCATCCGAGGGCCTCCAGTCATTCGCGGAGAAGCGCGAGCCCTCGTTCCGCCTGAAGTCCTGAATTCGCGGGCCGTGCCCAGGCCCCAGGTCATATGTCTCTGGTGTATCACTGCGATCGGGGTCTCCCCGGTCGTACTCGTCGCGCCAGCGATCCCTTCGCTGGCCGACGAGATGGGGCTGACCACCGGTCAATCGGGGCTCGTCCTCGCGCTGGCGACCCTTCCCGGCGCGCTCGTCGCGCTCGCCACCGGTGAACTGACCAGACGTATCGGGGTTCGGAAGGTCATCCCGGTCGCGCTGCTCATGTTCGGGATCGGTGGGGGGACAACGGCCTTCGCCGAGTCCTTCGGCCTGGTGCTCGCGGCCCGTACCCTCCAGGGGCTCAGCACGGCGACTCTCCTGATCATCCCCATTTTCGTCTTCTTCGAATCCTTCGAGGGGTCGGAACGGCTGAAGGAGCTAGGCCGGAACGCCATGGTCATGTCCATCTCCATTCTCGTTTTCCCGCTCCTCGGCGGGTTGCTCGCCACGGTGGACTGGCGGGTCGCGTTTCTTCCTTACCTGCTGGCCCTGCCACTAGCGCTCGTCGCTTCCCAGCTGCTGGACGGAGAATCCTCACCCACGGGAGGGTCCGGAGCGATGCGTGACGCACTCGGTCATATCTCCTGGGCCACGGTGGCGATGATGACTGCGATTGCGATGGGCTTCTTCGTTTTGCTCTACGGCGCCATCTATACGGTCGGACCGATCCTCGGTGAGGACGAACTCGGAGTCGGATCGGCGACGATCGGGGGAATGTTCGCCCTGCTGGCCGCCTCATCGATCCCGGCTCTGAGCCTGGCGGGAAGGCTCGCAGCACTTCCCAGGTCGACCGTGATCGGAGCGTCCTTCGTCGGGTTCGCTGCTGGAATGACCCTCCTCACTATGACCAACAACATCGCGATGATGGCTGCGGCGATGGTCGTCTGGGGACTCAGCCAAGGGTTCGTCCTGCCTCGGATCCAGGAATACTCGGGAGTGGTGATGCCTCCCGAGTTTCGCGTGATCGGGGTTGCTCTCTGGGTTGCTCTGGCATCGATCGGGCAGGCGGTCGCGCCGGTCCTCGCTGGCACCCTCGAGCATGCGGCTGGGCTGACCGCCACCTTCGTCGCCGGAATCCTGATCGCAGCCGGTTGCGCGGTTGTTTCCTTTGCTTCGGGTGCCGAGGGGCGACTATCGAAACCAACATGAACTCCGGCGGCTCCTCCCGGCGCGTCCCTTGGCCAGTGCTAGAGAAGGTTCATGCCACTAGACAAATCAATCGAAGGTTTCCAATATCCGGAACTCGAGCTCGACTATTCGGACCGTGACTCGATCCTCTATGCCCTCGGCGTCGGCGCCGGGGAGGTCGACGAGGAACTCAGGTTCGTATACGAGAAGGGGGTCGAAACTCTCCCGACCCAGCCCGTAATCGCGCCATTTCCTCTGTTGCTCCGCATGGAGGAATTGCTGGGCATCGATCAGGAGAAGGTCCTCCATGGCGAGCAGCGATTGAGGATCCACTCGCCGATGCCACCGTCGGGGCGGGCAACGGTCAAGGCCGACGTCCCGAACATCTGGGACAAGGGTGCTGGCGCGATCATCGACACGAGGGCGCATGTTTCGGTCGACGGGACCGCGGTTGCCACGACCACCTTCTCGAGCTTCGTTCGCGGCGCGGGGGGATTCGGCGGGGAGCGAGGTTCGGGTCTGGCGAGGCCTGAGGTCGACGGAGATCCGGAGCACACGATCTCGCAGTCGACTTCGCTCCAGCAGGCGCAGCTCTACCGTCTCAGCGGTGACCTGAACCCGCTTCATGTGGACCCCGAGTCGGCCGCAAGATCCGGATTCGACCGGCCCATCCTCCATGGGCTTTGCTCCTACGGATTCGCCACGCGGATGGCGATGAGAGTGCTGCTGGACGGACCCTCCCGGCGGATCACCGGGGTCGACTGCCGATTCGTCAATTCGGTCTATCCCGGCGACCAGCTCCGGCTCGATGTCTGGCGCACGGGAGATGGATCGGCCTATGCCCGGCTGATTGCAGCGAACCGAGATGTCGTCGCGATTGACCCGCTGATCATCACATTCGAGTGAGGCGACTGGAAGAACCTCTAACCCGTTTCGAAGCAACCTCGCGACCGATCCGGCGGGATGCGAGAAGGTCCGGATCAGTGTTCCCTAGAGGAGGAGTTGCAATGGGTGTTATGTATCGAAAGAAGGCCGCGGTCGCCGCGTCCCTCGTGGCAGCGTTGGCCCTGACGGTCAGCGCCTGTGGCAGCAGTGACGATGATTCATCGGGCGACAGTGGCAGTAGCAGTGGTTCATCGGCTGTCGTCAAGGAGTCCGAAGCGAACCTGAAGACCTTGACGGCCAACCCCAAGTGGGTCGGTCCGACCAAGGCGGTCAAGCCAGCACCAAACAAGACGATCGGGATCATCCCCTGCACCCTGGCCGCGGCCGGCTGCACGCGAGTCCATGACGGTGCGGTCGCCGCAGCCGAGGCTCTCGGTTACGAGACCGTCGTTTTGGATGGCAAGGGTGACCCCCAGCAGTACCTCAGTAACGTTGAAGATCTGATCCAGCAGGACGTGGACGCGATCCTCAACGTGGTGATCCCGGACAGCACCATTCCGTCCGGACTTCAGGCGGCAGAGAAAGCCGGAACCCCCGTGATCTGCACGGTCTGCGGAAATCCGCCGAAGCCGGACGTCCCGGTTACGTCTGACGTTGAAGTCGACGCCGATTACGCCGCTCAGGGAGTGGCCGCGGCAGACTTCATCATCGCCAACGGTGGCGGCAAGGTCGTCACGATGAACGACAATATCTTCCGCCCCAACCAGGTCCGCTGGGAAGAGCTGACCAAGCGGTTGAACGAGTCGGACAACGTCGAGATCGTCGACGACGTGGCAATCACGGCCAGTGGTGACATCAACGCGAACCACCAGAAGGTCACCATGGGTGTCCTCCAGCGGTTCCCGGAGGGTGAACTGGACTGGATCACGACTCCCGCCGACTCGGAGGGCATCGGTCAGGTCCAGGCAATTCAGGCCACAGGCCGGGAAGAGGTCCAGACCGTCGGGTATGACTGCGACGAGCAGAACCTCGGATTCATCCGCGACGGCGCGGGCGAGGCGGCTTGCGTAGCTACCCCGCTCGAGTGGCTCGGTTGGGCCGGCATGGACCAGGTGGTCCGTATCCTGGCCGGCGAGGAGTTCGTGGAAGAGCCCGTCGGGATCCGCGTCATCACTGCGGACAACGTCCCGGCCGAGGGCGAACCGGCAATTGATGTTGACTTCGAATCGGAGTACAAGAAGCTCTGGGGGGTCAACTAGTCATGACTGACTCCGCCGCAATGCCGATCGTCGAAGCCAGGGGCGTCGAAATGACGTTTGGTCAGACGCGTGCGCTGCGCGGAGTCGACCTGACTCTTCGGTCCGGCGAGGTTCATGGCCTCGTCGGACCGAACGGGTCGGGCAAATCAACCCTGATCAAGGTTCTGGCCGGTGTCAACGTCACCAAGCGGGGCAGTGTTCTCGTAGACGGCAAGCCGCTGGTCGCGGGAGGAGATCCCGCGCTCGGCTTCATCCACCAGAACCTCGGGTTGGTCAACGAACTTTCGATCCGGGACAACATCAGGTTGACGCTCGGGTCCACGAAGAATTTCGGGTTCCTGATAGACCACCGGACCGAGCGGGATACCACCAAGCGAGCGCTCTCGCGGGTGGCTCTCGACATCGACCCCGACCGCACCATCGCAGAACTCACGCTGGGTGAGCGAACCCTGGTCGCGGCGGCGAGACTGATGGAGCTCGGGGCCCGCGTTCTGGTGGTCGATGAGGCCACCGCGGCACTGTCGAAGAAGGACAGCGATCTCTTCTACGGACATCTGGCCGAAGCTGCTGCGGCCGGTGCCGCAATCGTGATCGTTTCGCATCGTCTGGCGGAGATCGTCGAACAATGTGATGTGGTCACCTGCCTTCGCGACGGTGAAGTCACGTATTCGGGTCCGACCCCGAGCGTCGTCGAACTGCACCACCTGATCGCGGGTCGCGAAGCGGGAGAGACGCCCGAGCCGATCGAATCGGACATCGGCCGCACGATTCTCGAAGCGAAGTCCGCCGGTCACAGCCCCTCAGTCGGCCAAAAAGTCAGTTCGGTCGACCTGAAGCTGACGGCCGGTGAAGCTGTGGGGATCATCGGACCGCTCTCGTCCGGACTTTACGAAGTCGCCCGGCTCCTCTCCGGTCAGCTCGACGCGACCGAGGGGGAGGTCGTGATCCACGACCGTGAGAACGGCGACGAAGGAGTGGTCGCGCTGCTCCCGGAGGATCGTCACGACCAGGGACTGTTCTCCGAACACGAGGTCGACACCAACATGACCTTTGGTGCGCTCAAATCGTTCACCGGGATGGCGGGCTTCCTCAAGCGTCGCGTCGCTGCCGGCGCGGTCCGGGAAAAGATCGACGCGCTCGAGCTCAAGCCCCCGGACCCGAAGGCGATCGTCCACACCCTGAGCGGCGGCAACCAGCAGAAGGTGCTCGTCGGACGGGTCGCCCTGCTCGAACCGGATGTTTATGTGCTCTGTGAACCCTCGCGGGGTGTCGATGTAGGTGCCCGTGAGGCCATCCACGCTTTCATTAGATCGGAGAGACGCCGAGGCGCTGCGGTGGTGGTCGTGACCACCGATGCAGATGAAGCCCTCGCGACCTGCGATCGGATCGCTGCGATCGAGAATGGCGTGATGGGCGAAGTCAAGGATCGCAGCGAAATTTCCCTGAACGAAGTCCTACAGGAGGTCTGAAGTGTCTAACGCGCTCGCAGAGACGAAGCAGGAGCCGACCGAGAAGCCCGACGCTCGGGCGGAGCGCGCCGGTCGTTGGAGGATCGAACGGTGGGGAACCATCATTTTCTTCCTCATCCTCTTCGCCTTCATCACTTTCCAGGAAGGCAGCCGGTTCCTCTCCAGTGACAACCTTTTGCTGGTCATGGCCCAGGAGTCTCCGACCGTCCTGGTCGCAGTCGCGATAACCGTGGCCTTGATCTCGGGGCAGTTCGACCTTTCGGTCGGTGCGGTGCTTGGGCTCGCGGCGATCCTTACAGTGGGATTGACGGCCAACCAGGAACTTTCGATCCCGTTGATGATCGTCCTGTGTCTTGCCGCCGGCGTGATCTGCGGCTTGGTCAACGCGTTCATCGTGGTGAAGCTCCGGGTCAACTCGATCATCGCCACCCTCGGCACGGGCAGTATCTTTCTCGGGCTCACCCTCTGGTACAGCGACGGCAAGGTGATTTTCGAAGGTGTTCCCCTCGGGCTGATCGACGCCGCGACGGGAAAGCTCGGGCCAGTACCTCTCCCAGTCGTATACGCACTGATCGTGGTCGGCATCATGTGGGTGGTGACCACCCAGACCGGCATCGGCAGAAAGTGGTACGGAACCGGCTCCAACGCCGAAGCCGCCCGTCTCGCCGGGGTGAACGTGAAGCGCATGACGATCTACGCCTACGCGGTTACGGGCCTGCTGGCCGCTGTCGCCGGCCTGGTACTGGCAGCCCGCTTCGGTTCGGCCGACCCGACCACCGGACCCAACTACCTGCTGCCCGCGTTCGCTGCCGCCTTCCTCGGGGCGTCGACCTTGTCGGACGGCCGTTTCCACGTGATCGGCACGGCGCTCGGCGCATACATGCTCGCCTTCGCCGCGAACGGGTTGCAGATCATGGGCTTCGAAACCTACGCGACGAACATCTTCAATGGCGTTGTGCTCGTGCTCGCCGTCGCTCTGACGGAGTTCCTGCGCCGTCGCCGCGGCCTGACGTCGCTGAAGCCCGTTTGATGCTCGGAGAAACTCAGCGATCCGGGCGACCCGGTCCCTATCGTGGTTTGCTCTCGGTGGTAGAGCGGTCTGCTTCGGGACCAATGGCCCGTCAGGAGGCGATCAGGTTCGAGGACCAGGCTCTGGACTTCGTCGAGTTGAGGGACCGGGCCCGTCGAGTCGCCAACGGGCTCACCGAACATGGCCTCAAAAAGGGGGACCGCATTGCGGTTCTCCTTCGTAACGGCCTGGAATGGGTGGAGATGTTCCTGGGTATTTCCGGGATGGGTGCGGTCTGTGTCCCGGTAAACATCCTGCTGAAGCCGTCCGAGGTCGAGCATCTCTGCCACGATTCCCAGGCGACTGCCTTCGTGGTCGACGAGCACTCGATCGACTTGCTCGAGGATTCCGGAGTGGTCCCAGATCTAGTGGTGACGGTCGGTGAAGGGGCTGGCAAGGCGCCCGGCAAGAAGGTGGTGCGGTTCGAGGACCTGATGCTCGCAACCGCCCGACCTCATGACGACCCACCGACGCTCGACGATGACCTGATCTTGTACTACAGCTCCGGGACGACCGGTCTGCCGAAAGCGGCGGTTCACACTCACAACGGCGTCCTCTGGAACTCTTACAGCCAGCTTCACGACCTGAAAGTCACGCGCAACGAGGTCTACCTCGTGGTCCCTTCCTTTTCCTGGGCGGCCGGCTTCCACAATGTGACGCTCGCGGCGATGTGGGTCGGGGCGAGGTCCGTGGTGCTGCCGAACAAAGGCATGTCGATGGAGCGGATCCTGGACGCGGCCGAGAGTCAGGGTGGCACCAAAGCCCAGATCGTGCCGACGCTGCTCCGTCAGCTGCTCGCCCACGAAGACAACAAGCAGCGCCTCCGTAAGTCGACTCTCCGCTATGTCCTGACCGGTGCCGAGCCGGTCCCGCTGCCGATGATCCAGCAGTTCCAGAGCGAGCTGCCCGAGATCGACCTGATCCAGGGTTACGGCATGTCCGAATTCCCCACGGTGGCATCGATCCTCGAGCCGGAGGACGCGGTCTCGCGGGCCGGTTGGGCCGGCCGCGCTACTTCGACCACGAGGCTGGCGGTACTTGATTTCGACGGCAATATCTCCGACACCGGGGAGGGCGAGGTGCTGCTGCGTTCTCCGGCGACGATGAGCGGGTACTGGAACCGTCCCGAACAGAACGCGGAAGCGTTCGCTGACGGCTGGCTGCACTCTGGTGACGTCGGCATGCTCGATGAGCAGGGGTTCCTGAAGCTGACCGGTCGCAAGAAGGACATGATCATCTCCGGGGGACTCAACGTCTACCCCAAGGAGGCTGAGGACGTGATCCACCAGATTGCCGGTGTTGAAGAGGCGGTGGTCGTCGGTGTCTCCGACCCTGAGTGGGGCGAGATCTCGGTCGCCGTTCTCGTCGCCGACAAGGATTCGGTCGCCCCGGACAAGGTCGTGTCGCACTGCCGGAAGAACCTGGCGACCTACAAGGTGCCAAAGCAGGTCCTGTTCCACGACGGTCGCTTCCCCCGGAACGCCAGCGGCAAAGTTCTGAAACGTGAAATCCAGCCCTGGGCCGCATCCGAGCTCGGAAGGGAGAGTTGATGGGACCGCTTGAAGGTGTGCGTGTCGTCGAGGTCGCGGGGATCGGCCCGGGGCCGTTCTGCGCGATGCTTCTGGCCGACATGGGGGCCGACGTGCTCCGAGTCGACCGGGCTTCCTCGGTAGTGACCGCGGAAGAGTACGAGCCGGACGCCGACTATCTCCTCAATCGCGGACGCCGTTCGATCGGTCTGGATCTGAAGTCTCCGGACGGGGTCGAGGCCATGCTCCGGCTGGTTGACGAGGCGGACGTGATCATGGAGGGTTTCCGGCCGGGTGTGGCCGAGCGGCTCGGGATCGGTCCCGAGGTGGTCCACGCCCGGAAGCCGTCGGTGGTATACGGGCGGATGACGGGCTGGGGTCAGAGCGGTCCCTCTGCGAACACCCCCGGTCACGACATCAACTACGTGGCGCTCACCGGAATCCTTCACTCGATGGGCCGATTTGGCGCGCCGCCTTCGCCTCCCCTGAACCTGATCGGGGACTTCGGTGGCGGCGGGATGTTGCTCGCCTTCGGAATCGTCTGCGGTTTGCTCGAGGCGCGCGCTTCCGGGCAAGGTCAGGTCATCGACGCGGCGATGCTCGACGGTGCCGCGCTGATCGGCACCATGCTCTACGGCATGAGCCAGATGGGCCAATGGAGCGAAGAGCGAGGGACCAATCTGCTCGACAGTGGCGCTCACTTCTACGAGGTGTACGAAACCGCTGACGGCAAGTACATCTCCATCGCTCCGATGGAGCCCAAGTTCTACGCGAACCTGCTGGCGATCCTGCAACTGGATCCGGCCGACCTACCGGATCAGATGGACCGCGACTCGTGGCCCGCGATGAAAGAGAAGTTCGCGGCCATCTTCCGGGAGAAAACCCGGGACGAGTGGACTGCGCTGCTCGGGGATGCCGAGGTCTGTTACGCACCGGTGCTAACGGTCTCTGAAGCGATGGAAGACCCGCAAGTGAAAGAGCGCGGTGTCTTCACGGAGATCGACGGGGTCGTCCAGCCTGTTCCCGCGCCCCGCTTCAGTCGCACTCCGGGGCAGATTCCGGGACCGCCTTCGCATCCGGGCCAGCACACCGACGAAGCCCTGGTCGACTGGGGCTTCCCGGCCGAGGAGATCGAGCGGCTGAGGAGTGTGGGCGCGATCGCCTGAAGTTTCCGGATTGCTGGGCGCAACGAAAAAGGGGCGGCCGCGAGGCCGCC
>JAEZIQ010000052.1 GCA_023436605.1 Actinomycetes bacterium
TTCCCGACCACCGCCGCGCTCTTCCTCTGCTCGCTCCTGGCCGCGGTAGCGGACGCCGAACAGGGCAGCACCCTCGCGGCCTACGGGCTCGCGCTGGTCACCATGCTTCTCGTCATCGCTGGCTCGGTTGGACGAACCTTTTGGGTCGCCAGCGAACAATCCGACCAGAAGACGCTCATCTTCGGGTTCTTCTTCTCGGTGGTGACGATCCTTGGCGCCGTCCTCGTCACCGGGTCCGAGAATCCGCTGGTCGACTGCAGCACCGGGGGCGACGGTTGCGCGACACACCTGACCGCCGGCGCATCGATCTGGCTCCTCACCTCGACCGCGGCCGGCGCCTCCGTCTGGTGGCTGGCCCGGGCCCGCGGCCAGCAGGCCCTTTCGGTGACCGCGTTCGCGCTCGGCGCGGGTGCTCTGGCCGCCGCTCTCGGGTTCATCTTCGAGGGCGGGCCGCTTCTCACCGCGGCCTGGGCAGCCGAGGCGGCCTGCCTGATCTGGTTCGGCGTCCGACGGTGGCAGCGCCTGGTCGGGGTGGGCGCGCTTTCTCTGGCGGTGATCTGCGCCCTGGTCGAAGTGCCTTTGACGACGCTTGGCGAAGGCAGCCCCGACCTGCTCCGCGATCTCGCGGTCATCGCCCCGCTGCTCGTTCCGCTGGTCGCGCTGGCCTGGCGCGAGCGAAACGAAGCCGGAGAGATCGGGGCCGGCCTGGCGGTCGTCGTCGCAACCTGGATGGCCGTGATCGCCTGCGGCACGCTGACCGAGCCGACCAGCGTCCTGGTCCTGGTTCCACTCGGACTCGCCGCCGCCGTTCCCGTCTGCCTGACCGACCGGGTCTGGACCCAGGCCACCCTGGTTCTTTTCGGCTCGATCGCCGTGGTCTTCACGGTCGCCTTCGCACTCCCCCTGGACGCGCTCGTAAACGGGGTGCCGAATGTTCTCGAGGCTCTCGGAGCCTCATCGATCCTGATCGCGATCGTCGCGGCGACCGCGTTCTTTGGCCCCCAGGGGTGGCGGGGTCCGGCGGCCTGGACCGCGGTCGGCCTGCTCATCTACACCGTCTCGGCAGTGATCGTCGATCGCTTCCAGGGCGGGACCGAGGTCCCGGGCGAGCTCTCGACCGAGGCCCAGGGGCAGGTGATCGTTTCCTCACTCTGGGCCCTTTCCGGTCTCGGACTGGTGGTCGCGGGTCTCTTGCGGCAGCACCTGAACTGGCGCAAGGCCGGGCTGGTCCTGCTGATCCTGGCCTGCGTCAAGATTTCGCTCTACGACCTCGCCTCGCTCAGCACCGCCGGACGGACGATCTCCTTCATCCTGGTCGGCCTGGTCCTGCTTGCGGCCGCATTCGCCTACCAGTGGATGAACCGGAAAGCGGCCCCTTAAAGTCTTGCGCCCGCCCCCGAACCTGTCGGGAGCGGGCGAAGTCTGCGGGCCGGGAATACCTGACCGGCCCGAGCGGGATCGTCGAAGGGGCTGGAAGGAGCGCTATGTGGCTACTTTCGCCCCTTCATTTAGATCCTCAGGACTTGGACGGGTCCGCCACGATGCGGATGTACGGCTTGGGCTCTTCCCACTCGCCGAAGATCTCCTTGGCCTGCTCGTTGTTGACCGAGCCGGCGATGATCACGTCGTCGCCGCTCTTCCAGTTGGCCGGAGTCGCGACCTTGTGGTTGGCGGTGAGCTGAAGCGAGTCGATCACGCGGAGGACTTCGTCGAAGTTCCGGCCGGTGGTCATCGGGTAGACCAGGATCAGCTTGATCTTCTTGTCCGGGCCGATCACGAAGACGTTGCGGACGGTCTGGTTGTCGGCCGGGGTGCGGTCGGCGGCGTCACCATCGACGTCGGCGGCCAGCATGCCGTAAGCCTTCGAGATTTCGAAGTTGGCGTCGGAGATCAGCGGATAGTTCGGGGCCGTGCCCTGGGTCTCCTCGATGTCCTTGGCCCAGTCGTTGTGCTTGTCGAGCGGATCGACCGAGAGGCCGATGATCTTCACGCCGCGCTCGTCGAAGGCCGGCTTGGCGTTCGCCATGTAGCCGAGCTCGGTGGTGCAGACCGGGGTGAAGTCCTTCGGGTGCGAGAAGAGGACCGCCCAGGAGTCGCCGATCCAATCGTGGAAATCGATCGTTCCCTCGGTGGTTTCAGCGGTGAAATTCGGTGCTTCCTGTCCCAGCTGTAGGGCCATGCTTGCTCCTTTGGTGTTACGTAACCGGTCGTCCGCTACGCGCGGACGGTCGTTGCCAGTGAAGGTAGTTGCAGGCAACTATAGCCCATATACCTGATCGGGATACAGGTATTTTGAGTTGAAGGTGGTGATTCGAGGAGCCGGACTAGATTCCGGTGCCGGCGTCAAGAAAAGCGACCAGGGCCTCGGCTCCGTTTCGTTGGGAGGGTCCGCCGCCCAGACTGCCGAGGATTCCCTCCCCGCTCATCAGCATCAGCTTGTACTTCTCGCCGTCGGTCGTCTTCAGCTTCACCTCGATCGAGGAGGCGTCCATGATCACCGAGGTGGGCGAGCTGCCCATCCCGCCTCCGCCCCCGTAGCTCGCTTTGGCGATCTCCTCGCGCCGAATGAAAACCGGTGCGGCTCCGCCCAGCTGGCCTTTGCGGTTGAGCGGCTGGATGATCAGCCGGTCGCCGGTCACCCCGACGGCACAGACCGTCTGCCTGAGCAGGCCCTTCTGCCAGTTGACCGCGGCCACCCCGAGCAGCTCCTCCCCCGGTTCGAGCAGCGCCCGCAGGTAGTCACCATGGATTCGGTCGAAGTCGTTCTTCCGTTCCCACTCCGGTTCGTCCGAATCCTTCGGCTTCAGCTCCATTTCAGACCCGCACCACGTAGGAGGTGTAGTTGACGATCGGGCTGTCGCTCTTGTTGTTCCGGAACTCGTAGATGTCGCTGAACCGGAACCTCGAGCCGCTCTCCATCTCGTAGCTCCCGTTGACGGCGGCGAGCTTCCCGTGAGTGATGAAGTGCTCGAACTCGGCCCGGCGGGCCTTCTTGCCTGACATCGACTCGAGCCAGGCCCTCATTCCGTCGCGGCCCCGGATCGTGCCCTCACCGATCAGCTCCCAGGTGATGTCCTCGGCCACGTACCCGAGTGTCTTCTCGATGTCACCCTCGATGAAGGCGAGGTTGAAGTCCCTCAGCCATGCACTCCGTGGTGAATTGCCACAGCTCTCGGGCATCACGACCTCGGTCATGAGCGCAGCCTAGCGCGGGATGTGAGCGCCCGGGCAAACCGGGGCGGTCTGATTCACTTCCCGCGTGAACCGGGACGACGGAAGAGTCATCGAAGGGCTGAAACGACAGTCCGCACTGCGACTTGGCGAGTTCGCCGACGCGGATCGTCTCGGGTGGAAGTCCGGCTTCGGCACGAAGCCGGCGATGGAGGCGATCGGGGTCGAACAGCCCCTGGTCGGGTTCATCACGAAAGAGAGCCAGGTCGAATCTGGCGGCACGGTTTCGGTGGGCGGCTGGGCCAACCCGCTGTTCGAAGCCGAGGTCGCGGTTCGGATCGATTCGGAGATCGACCCCGGAGCCTCCGCTGAGGAGGCGGCAGCCGCGGTCGGTGCCGTCGCGGCCGCGATCGAGCTGGTCGATCTCACGCCGGCCGACGGCATCGAGGAGATCCTCGCCGGCAACATCTTCCACCGCCAGACGATCCTCGGCGAGTTCATCGAGGCGCGCCCCGAAGACCTCGAGAACGTCCGGATCGTTGTCACCGTCAACCAGGAGAAGTCGGAACCGGCCGACCCGCGCGACCTGATCGGAGCGATCGGCCAGGTCGTCGCTTCCCTCGCCGACCAGCTCGACCTGATCGGCGAGACGATGAAACCGGGCGACGTCGTGATCACCGGAGCGGCCGCCCCTCCTGCCCCGGCGGGTGCCGGGGACTCATTCGCAGTTGAAATCTCGGGAGGCAGCAGGGTTACCGTCGGGCTCGTCTGACTAGCCCTCCGGCAATCGGGTACCTGAAGCCTCCAGTAGCGGCAGGGGTTAGCATCAATTCAGTAATCCAAGGAGGCGAGATGTGCACAGGTATTCGGTTCTCGGACGGCGAAGGCCATCTTTACTTGGCCCGCAATCTCGATTGGACGAGCGGCTACGGGGAGCAGGTCGTCTTGACGCCGACCGGATACGAACCCCGTTCTCCCTTCGGCGCGATTGACGAAATTCGGCACGCGGTGATCGGGATGGGCATCGTCGAGGACGACACGCCGCTCTATTTCGATTGTGGCAACGAGGCGGGTATCGCCGTGGCGGGCCTCAACTTCCCGGGTTACGCCCAGTATGCGCCGGAGCCGGTCGATGGGGCAACGAACATCGCCGCGTTCGAGTTCCCGCTCTGGGTTGCCTCTCAGTTCGAGAGCGTGGATGAGGTCGAGGCGGCACTGAAGGAGGTCGCCATCGTCGACCGTCCGATCAACGAGAAGTACCCGAGTTCGCTCCTTCACTGGATCATCGGTGACTCCACTCGCGCGATCGTCGTCGAGTACACCAGCGACGGAATGCAGGTATTCGAAGACGACGTAGACGTCCTGGCCAACCAGCCGGGCTTCTCGTGGCACCGTGAGAACCTGCGCAACTACCTCAACACGAGCCCGGAATTCCCCAAGGAAACCGTGATCGACCGGGCGCACCTGACCCCCTTCGGTTCGGGATCACACATGCGGGGCATCCCCGGGGACTACTACTCGCCCTCCCGGTTCGTTCGTGCGGCGTACGTCAACTCGCACTACCCGGAAAAGTCGAGCGAGGAGGAGAACGTCAGTCGCGCGTTTCACACCCTGCAGCAGGTCGCGATGGTGGACGGATGCGCGGCCATGGATTCCGGTGAGTTCGAGAAGACCATCTACACCGGTCTTTTCTCATCGGGCACCGGAACCTACTACTGGAATACCTACGAGGACCCGACGATCCGCAGCGTCGCGATGGCCGACTACGGGTCCGACGGGACGGAGCTCGTCCTCGCTTAGAGAAAGCCGGCCACCGGTGCCGGCTCGAAATCGGGGCGACTGGATTTGAACCAGCGACCTTTCGACCCCCAGTCGAATGCGCTACCAAACTGCGCCACGCCCCGAGCGTGAACGGGGACTCTACCGGGAGATGCGCCGAAGAGGCACCCCGCAGAGTCAGCCCGGGATCCGGTGAAGCGGGCGACGGGAATCGAACCCGCCCTAGGAGCTTGGAAGGCTCCTGTGCAACCAATACACCTCGCCCGCGAGGACCGCGACGCCCGAGTATATGGGGCACACGGTCAGACAAAAACGACGCCTTTCAGCAGTCGAAATAAACGGGGCTACTAGGATTCGAACCTAGACGAATGGTTTTGGAGACCATCATGCTAGCCGTTGACATCATAGCCCCGTAGCAACGCAGTGTAGCCATCTACACGGACGGAACGCGCCCCCCTAGGTGGTCGTGGCAGTCGACTTTCCATCCGAACGTGATGCGAACATATGTTCGTGTCAAACTTCGTTTCAGCCGAGTCACGAGAAATTGCAAAAAGCCTGCTCGGCTCAGACCTGTCCGACTATGAAGTCGCGAGGAGATCGGGGGTTTCCCGGGGGACGGTTCAGAGATGGCGCCAGATTGGAGTCTCGGCTCCAACTTCATCGATCCCGACAGACTTCAATCCGGAGGGATGGGACTTGGCTCGGCAAGCGAAGTACGCCTATCTACTGGGCCAGTACTTGGGGGATGGACACATCGCGACCAACGGCAAGTCGCTCACGCTGACCATCAGCTGCGATCGGAAGTACCCGGGTGTGATCGATTCAGTAGTCGACGCGATCGAGGTTTTCTCCCCCCGGACCGCATCGATCAACCCGGTGAAAGGAAGCGGGGCGACGCGAGTCAGCTCTTGCTGGCAGGCCTGGCCGCTCTTCTTTCCCCAGCACGGGCCCGGGAGCAAGTTGGATCGCAAGATCGAATTGGTCGACTGGCAGGAGACGATCGTGGGCGAGCATCCGAAGGAGTTGGTTCGGGGGCTGATCCATTCGGACGGTTCGCGGTGCATGAACACCTTCTCGATGATGCTGAAGGACGGACCGAAGGAGTACTCATACCCGCGGTACTTCTTCACCAACTACTCGGCTGGCATCCAGGCGATCTTCTGCCAGGCCTGTGACCGGCTGGAGATCCGGTGGAGCCGGTCGAGCTGGCGAAACATCTCGATTTCGCACCGCGACAGCGTCGCCCGTCTTGACGAGTTCGTGGGGCCCAAGTGCTGACCACCGTCCTCCCCGGTCTGGTGCGTCGGGAACCGTCTGGTTCAACTGCGAAGCTATTCTTTACCGATTTACTCAGGAATGAAGGTGGCGAATTGAGCGACGAACTGAAGATCGTTTCCGTGCTGGGCAGCGTGACCCGTCCGGGGCGCATGCACCGGGCCCTCTACGAAGCACTCGACCGGACCGAAGCCAGCACCGGAACCACGGTCCAGCGGATCGACCTGGGCGAGGCGAGAATCGGCTTTGCCGACGGCACACCACTCGAACAACTCGACGATGACTCGGGCCGGGTGATCGGCCAGATCGCCGCGGCCGACGCGGTGATCCTCGCCACCCCGGTCTACCGCGGATCGCTCACCGGAGCACTCAAGAACCTGCTCGACCTGACCCCGGTCGAGGCGTTGCGGGGCAAACCGGTCCTGATCGTCGCGATGGGTGCGACCGATCATCACTCGCTGGGAGTCGAGCGGCATCTACGTGACGTGCTCAGCTTTTTCGGCTCGCTCCCGGTCCCGGTCGACGTCTATCTGACTTCCGCCGATTTCCAGGACGGAGTACCGGGCGAAGACGCCGCCCGCCGGCTCGATCAGGGCCTTGAAGGGCTGCTCGCCCTGACCCGGGCGACCGGCGGTCTCGGCGAGTTCGGACCCGACCCCCTGATCACCCGACTCTCCCGGCCACGTTCCTGACCGACTCCCCGTCGCCTGCCCGGATCAGCCGGGCGCGAGCGTCAGAGGTTCGTCCGGGGAAATCTGGTCGGGGTCATTGAGTTCCGCACCCGGCGGCGGCGGGATCGGACCAAGCCGGATCGGGTCGTCGGTTTCAATCATCCATTTTTCGAGGCGAGAGCGCATGTCGGCCAGCACCCCGGCCCGGGACGGGTCATAGGCCAGGTTGTTGTCCTCAGGCGGATCCAGGTAGAGGTCGTAGAGTTGCTCCTCGGCGACCTCCTCCTCACCCCAGCCCATCGAGATCAGCAGGCTCTTGGTCGCGCTGTCGTCACAGTTGGCGAGCACCGGACGTTTGCGGTCGTCGAAACGCCGGATGTACTTCCAGCGATCGGTTCGCACCGCCCGCTGGGGCTCATAGGCAGCGTGGTAGGTCACCTCGGAAAAGAGCTGATCGTGAAGCCGCGCCACCTCACCGCCGACCAGTGGCATCAGCGACTTTCCCTGGAGAAAAGCCGGTCGGGGGATCCCAGCCAGTTCGCAGAGCGTCGGGTAGATGTCGAGATGGGAAACCATCGAGTCGATCACCTTGCCCCCCGTAAATCCCCGGGGGCCGCGCATCAGCAGCATCACCCCGATGCCTCCATCCAGCAGCGTCGCCTTGGCCTTGGGGAAGGCGAGCCCATGATCGGTCGTGCAGATGACCAGCGTATTGTCCGCCAACCCGCTGGCATGCAGACCGTTGAGCAGGGCGCCGATGCCCTGATCCAACGATCGAACGCTCTCCTTGAAAGCGGCCATGTCGCTGCGGGTTTCAATCGTGTCGGGAAGATTCTCGGGCGGCAGCGAATAAAGCGAGTCGCGAACCGAGGTCGGGGCAGCGAAATCACGATGGGTCTCAAAGAAACCGACCGACATGAAGAAAGGTTCGCGGGTTCTCTGCATCGCCTGGATCGCGTTCGGGGCAACTCGCTTGGCGTAGTTGTCACTCAGCGGGATCACCTCGTCGTAGCCGATCACGTGCGGGTCGATCGAGATGTGCTGCTCACCGACCAGAATCGTGTGGTAGCCGGCGTCTCTCAGGGGATGGACAAGGTGCTGGGAGTAATCGTTCAGTCGCCAGCCGCGATGGGCCAGCCCGGTCATTCCGTTGTTGTGACAGTGCTGCCCGGTCAGCAGGGCAGCCCGGCTGCCGGAACAGGTCGGGGCCGCGCAGAAGGCCCGCCGGAAGGTAATCCCCTGGTCGGCCAGCAGCTGGATATTGGGCGTCAGAACGTGGTGGCCGTAGGGCTGGACGTAGCGGCCGGTGTCGTGCGAATGCAGGTAGATGATGTTGGGCTGGTCCGCCATCGCCGAAGCCTACGGCCCTCTCAGGCCTTTTCGGGGATTGTCGGGACCAGGTCGAATTCGGCTCCGAGCCGGATGTCGCTGTAGCGCCGGGCCCAATCGTCGTTGATTCCGTCGGACTGGCTCTTCATTCGCGGCTCGAGGTGAAGATCGTCCGGCGGCTCGATTCCAAGCCTCTCGAGAACGTTGCGCGTGCTCGGTTCGATCTCGGAGGCGAAGTTCTCGTAGAGGATGAAGACCGGCTTGATCCGCGAGTGTTCGAAGAAGGCATCCCAGGCAGCTTCCTGCTGAATCAGCTGGTCGAGCAGGTGCTTGATCGCGCCGTAATGGAAGCGGAGCGCGGGACGGTGTTCATCGATGAAGCCCTTGTACGAGGCGTCGGTGTCTTCCGGCTGGTCCCCGTTCGAGGATGAGCTTTCGTCCCGCCAGCTCGCCGTCTGCACCGCCTTCCAGAGAGAAACGGCCTGGCGGATCTTGTTCGCCCTGACCACCCGAACGAAGGTCAGGTCGGGGAATACCTCGGAGAGGATGTCGGCCATCGGCACGTACCGGTACTCGGGAATGTTCCGCAGCAGCGAAACAAAGTCCTCGACGTAACCCCACATCAGCTTCGCCCCGAAGACTCCGTTGTCGGTGGTGCCGACTTCAAGGACCCAGTCGAGATAACGGTCGTAGGCGGTGCGACTCCAAAGCGGAGATCGAGGTGACGGACTGAAATCCTGGGCCCGTTCCGCGAGATGATCGAGAATGGTCCGGTCCCCCACCCCGTGGAAGTACTCCTCCGGCCGGCGCGGGACCCCGCTGCTTCTGAGCGCTTCGAAGTATTCCTCGGGGCGGCCCGCAACCCCAGTCCGGATCAGGGTCTGGCAAACCAGCGTGCTGCCGCTGCGGGGCGTGGCGCAGACGAGGTAAGAGCGATCCGGCTTACTCATAGTTGATCAGCTTACTCAACAATTTTTGGTGGTCAAGGACTGTCTTTTCCTCTACCCCATCCTGCCACCCGGCAATAATGGTGATGCGAATCAATTATTTATGGCGAACGCAGCGGCAAACATCACACCCCCCAC
>JAEZIQ010000057.1 GCA_023436605.1 Actinomycetes bacterium
CTTAATTCAGTGGGTCGGCCCCGGTTAACTGCATGTCGGCCGGTCTTCGCCGGCCGACCACAGAAACCCGCCCCCTCCTCTGCGTCAGCAAAT
This sequence comes from Actinomycetes bacterium, assembly GCA_023436605.1. Lineage (GTDB taxonomy): Bacteria > Actinomycetota > Thermoleophilia > Solirubrobacterales > 70-9 > 67-14. The sequence goes on from JAEZIQ010000057.1 coordinate 94, forward strand.
GGAAGGAGGGGGCTCTGTCTGAAGGTGCTTCTAGTGGGGGCGCAGTTGGCTGACGAGCAGCATGCGCTGGCGCTCGGTCAGGGTGTCAAGCCTTTTGTTTTCGCTCAGGCCCACGGAAGCGAGCAGCTTCCGGGTCCGTGTCCGACCCCACCGGGACTGGGAGCGAAGCAGTTCCGAGAGGGTCATGCTCTCGGTCTGCCAGGGACATTCAGTGATTACTTTGGTGATGGAGATCTCACCGCTTGCGATCGACCGTTTCAACGCGGCCCGGGCAAGACGAACCCGGTTCGCTCGTTCGAGCGCCTGAAGATGCTGTGGCATCGGACTGGCAATCGAATTCGAATCGGCGGTGGCGGCAACTTCCACGGGCGGTCCTCCCTTCGGGGATGGTTCTTTGGCTGGATATGGCAATGGGGTACTAGCCGGGGATCCTCTGTCCCGGTCGTCACTTCTCCCCCGTCTGTGCCGGTCTTTCCGTCCGGCTCAGGCGATAAAGGCAACATAGTGAACTTGGCCTCGGCGGGCAATAGTGAGATTCGCGAACTTTCGCTAAGAGCAGGTTTTTTCTTCCGCGGCAATTTTCTTGCCGTCGCTGACCACGGTCTGTAATGTCCGCCCGGAGAGAAACCGCACAGCGTTCGGCTGGCGGTAACTGCGGCTCCGTCTGGGGCCCGAACGAGGGGAGAGAAAGTGTCGAAGAAACTGAAGCTGTTGCTCGGTCTCGGTGCACTGGCGGTCGTCGCCATAGTCCTGGTGGCCTGTGGGAGCGACAGTTCGGATGACTCGGGTTCGGATGGCGCCGAGGTGGCGGGAGTGAACGTCGATACCTGCGGCGAGATGACTTATGGCGGTGAGGGATCACCCGACGCCCTCATCGTTTCCGACCTGCCGCTGCAGGGTGACTCGTCGGACCGGTCCAAGCAGATGAACGATGCGATTACCCAGGTGCTCGAAGGCGCGGGCTGGAAGGCCGGTGACACGACGATCGGCTTCCAGGCCTGTGATGACTCGCTGGCCGACACCGGCCTCTGGGACGAACAGACCTGCAAGGACAACGCCACCGCCTACAGCGAGGACTCAAGTGTCCTCGGGGTCGTCGGGACCTACAACTCCGGTTGCGCACAGGCGATGATCCCGATCCTCAACGAGGCCGAAGGTGGAGCGCTGGCGATGGTTTCGCCGGGCAACACCGCGATCTGCCTGACCGAGTCGGCCGACACCTGCACCGACGGCGCTCCTGATTCGCTCTACCCGTCCGGCAAGAGGAACTACGCCCGCGTGGTCCCGAACGACGCCGCGCAGGGTGCCGCCCTGGTCACCTACGCGGCCGACCAGGGCTACAAGAGGGTCTCGGTGCTGTTTGCTGCTGACGACGACACCTCGTACGGTCAGGCTCAGACCTTCATCAACTCGTCGAACGCCGGTGGCGTCAAGGTCACCGAACAGCTCGAGTGGGATCCGGAGGCCAAGGACTACACGGCCCTTATGGACAAGGTCAAGAAGAGCAACCCGGACGCCATTCTGCTGGCCGGTCTGACCGAGCAGAACGGTGGGCAGCTGATCAAGGACAAGGTCGCGGTGCTCGGGCCCAATGACGGTGCCGTGGCCCTCATGGCTCCCGACGGTTTCGCCCAGCAGTCGACGATCGACGAGGCGGGACCTGCCTCGGCGGGGATGATCGCTTCCGTGCCGGGACGGGTGCCCGACCTGCTCCCCGGTCCGGGCAAGCAGTTCGTGAAGGAACTGGAATCGAAGACCGGCGGCCAGCCCGTCGAGCTGTACGCCCCGTACGCGGGCCAGGCAGCCCAGGTCCTGCTCGACGTGATCGCTTCGGCGGGTGCTGACCGCGCCGCGATCGCATCAGGCCTCTATGGGCTCTCGGTCACCGACGGAATCACCGGTGATTTCAAGATCACCGAAACCGGTGACCCTGACGTCAGTCCGATCACGATCAACAAGGCGGCCGATGTTTTCGAGCCGCTCGAAGTAGTTGAACCGAAGGCCAACCTGATCACTGCCGCCCGCGGCCAGTAGTCAGCTCAATCCGGTTGGCTGGAAGGGGCCGCCCGGGGGCGGCCCCTTTTCATTCGGTCAGAGTGGGGAAGTCCTTGATGACTTCACCGATGATGCCGAGCGCCTTGTCGAGCTGTTCCTTCTCGTGGGTCGCCATCAGGCTGGTGCGGAGCAGGGCGCCGCTCGGCGGGACCGCCGGGTGGATCGCCACGTTGCAGTAGACGCCGGCGTCAAAAAGCGCCTTCCAGAGCAGGACCGCGGTCCAGTCCTCGCCGACCACAACCGGGACCACCGGGGTGTCGGCGACACTGCCGTCCGGCATCGTGCCCGGCTGAACGACCTTCAGGCCCAGGTCCTCGAGACCGTGGCGCAGGTAGCGGGCGTTCTCGAGCAGGCGGGCGAAGAGCGGTGCACCTTCGGTCCGGCAGATCCTGGTCGCTTCGAGGGCCGCCCCGACCGCGGCCGGCACGCCGGAGGCGCTGAAGATGAACGAGCGTGAAGTGATCCGCATGTAATCGACCACATCGCGGCTGCCGGCGATGAATCCGCCGCAGGAGGCAAGGCTCTTGGAGAAGGTGCCCATCCGCAGGTCGACCTCGTCCTCGAGGCCGAACAGCTCGGTCGCGCCGGCCCCGCGCTCACCGAGCACACCGACGCCGTGGGCCTCGTCGACCATGATCCGGGCGCCGTAGTGCTTCGAGAGCTCGACCACGCGGGGCAGGTCGGGCAGATCGCCCTCCATCGAGTAGACGCCGTCGACGACGACCAGGATGCCGCCCCCGTCGCCCTGGGCGCGCTGGAGCATCTTTTCCAGCTTGTCCATCTGGTTGTGGCGGAAGGGACGCAGTCTCGCCCCGGAAAGCTTGCAGCCGTCGAGCAGCGAGGCATGGTCGCCGGAGTCGCAGATCACCGTGTCGCCCGGGCCGAGAATCGCCTGCAGGCAGCCGACGTTCGACTGGTAGCCGGTCGAGAACACGATCGCGTCCTCGGTGTTCATCCAGCCGGCGAGCTCTTCTTCGAGCTCAACGTGGATCGGCGTGGTGCCGTTGAGCAGCCGTGACCCGGTCACTCCGGTCCCGTACTTGTCAAGCGCTTCCCGGGCCGCGTTCTTGACCCGGTCATCGCCGGTCAGACCCAGGTAATTGTTGGAGCCGAGCATGATCGTCTCGCGGCCTTCCATCTCGACCACGGGGCCGGCCTGGGAAGTGAGCAGCCGGAAGTAAGGGTTGAGACCACCTTCGTTGGCGGCTTCAAGCTGCTCGCGGCGCTCGTGGTTCTTGATCTTTTCGAATAGATCGATCGGTGCAGTCGTGCTCTCGGACATGCGGAAAGTCTCGCAGACAGGGGTCGAGGGTTGACGCGGCAGTCCGTGGCGGAGAGGGTGGGGCGAGGGGACCCGGTCTCATTCCGAACCGAAAGGGCATCAATGGAAAAGCCACTGAACGTGGAGGACGTCGAGACGGTCTCGCTGACCTCAACCGCAAGCGATGACGCAGCCTGGGTTGGCGGCTACTTCGCCTACGGGGGATCAGGCAGCGACCAGTCGACCCTGATCTACTTCGCGATCCCGCCGGGCAAACGGCTCGGCCGCCACTTCGACACCGCCGAGGAGACCCAGTTCTTCATCGGCGGGGAAGGTGAGTTGTTGCTCGATGAAGGCTCATACCCGGTACGGAAGGGTGACCTGATCGTTCTGGAGGAAGGCCGCCTTCATGATCTGCACAACACCGGCGACGAGGACCTTCGGGTGGTCGGGTTCTTCTCGAAGCCGCAGGTCGAGCAGCACTGGACCGACGAGCGGTGGCCCCCGGACAACCAGGAGGTGACCGGTAGTCCCAACCGCTGAATTATCCGGGCCGGGGGCGGGCTCCCGCTATTCATACTCGCTATGAGCGTGGAGCGGAACGGAATCGAAGTCGAGGGTTTGGTCCGGGAGTTCAAGAACGGTCCCCGGGCGGTTGACGGGATCAACCTGACCGTCGAACCGGGCGAGATTTACGGCTTCCTGGGGCCGAACGGCGCCGGGAAATCAACCACCGTGCACGTCCTGACCACGTTGCTTCCCCCGACTGCGGGCACCGCCCGGGTAGCCGGGTTCGACGTCGCTTCGGACGGAGCGAAGGTCCGCAAGGTGATCGGCGCGGCGCTCCAGGAGGCGGCGCTCGACCCGCACCTGACTGCCCGCGAACACATGAGGCTCCAGACCTCGCTGCACGGGTTGCCCAAGGAGGAAAGGGTTAGTCGCGGCGACGAACTGATCGAGCGGGTCGGGCTCTCCGAAGCCGCCGACCGTCGGGTCGGTGGCTACTCGGGCGGCATGAAACGACGGCTCGATCTCGCCCTGGCCCTGGTCCATCGTCCCCGGGTGCTTTTCCTCGACGAACCCACCACCGGACTCGACCCCCAGAGTCGGGCCTCGCTCTGGGCCGAGGTGACCCGACTCTCGGCCGAGGACGGCGTGACCGTGTTCCTCACCACCCAGTACCTCGAGGAAGCCGATCAACTGGCCAACCGGGTCGGGATCATCGACGAGGGCCGGATCGCCGCCGAGGGCACCCCGGCTGCTCTCAAATCCGAGATCGGACGGCCCAGCGTCGAAATCGTGCCCCGCAACCCGGGTGATCGCGGACCCTCCCGGGAAATACTCGACCGCTTCGGGACTCCGGTCCCGGCCGCCCGGGATGCGCTCGGAATCAGGCTGGGCGAAGGCATCGACGAACTGGTCGGCATCGTCCGGGCCTTCGACCAGGCCGGCATCGAACTCGCCAGCCTGGTCCTCAACGAACCGACCCTCGATGACGTATTTCTGGCCAAGACCGGTCACCACCTCGAGGGCGCCGGCGATGCGGACAGCACCGAGATGCCGCTGCCCGACGCGGAAGCCGTGTCCTCTTGAGCGAGGCCGTGCTCACCGCTCGGCCGGGCGGGTCGCCCCTGCCGATCCAGGTGGCGGCCATGGCTGGCCGATCGGTGACCCGGCTGGTCCGCCAACCCGCGGCGATCATCCCCAGCGTGATCTTCCCGCTGTTCCTGCTTGCCGTCAACGCTGGCGGGCTGAACGCCGCGACCGAGATCCCCGGGTTCCCGACCGACTCCTACATCACCTTCGCGATCGCCTTCACCTTCATCCAGTCGGCGATCTTCTCGACCATGAACGCCGGGCAGAGCCTGGCCCAGGACATCGAGAACGGATTCTTCTCCCGCCTGGTACTCACCCCGATGCGCCCCTCGGCCCTGATGGCCGGGCAGCTGGCAGGGCTCGTTCTGCTCGGCCAGTTCCAGGCGCTGCTCTACTTCGCGGTCGGAGTGGCGGCCGGCGCCGATTTTTCGGCCGGGATCGCCGGATACCTGGTGCTGGCCGCCCTGGTTTCGGTGATCTCGGTCGGTTTCGGTGGGATCGGCCTGATCATGGCGATCCGGACCGGTTCCGGGGAGGCGGTGCAGGGCATGTTCCCGCTGCTCTTCGTGTTGCTCTTTTTCAGTTCGATGACCCTGCCGCGCAACCTGATCGAGCAGGACTGGTACCGGTTCCTGGCCACGATCAACCCGATCAGCTACCTGATCGAAGCGATCCGCAGCCTGTTCATCGTCGGTTGGGACCCTGAGGCGCTGGCGCTCGGCTTCGGTATCGCCACGGTCATCGCGATCCTCTCGATCTCCTTCGCTGCCCGCTCGCTGCAGGGAAGGATGCTCAATTGACCACGTTCGACCGGGCCTATTTCGCCTCCGCCTGGGCGGTCGCCTGGCGGTACCTTCATAACCTCTACACCAAGCCGGCGGTTTTCCTGCCGAGCTTGATCTTTCCCCTCTTTTTCCTCGCCGCCTTCGCCGGCGGACTCTCCTCGGTCGGTGACGTTCCCGGGTTCGACTACTACGACTTCACCGCTTTTCAGTTCTGCTTCGTGCTGATCCAGGCTTCCGCCCTGGCCGGTGTCTTCGTCGGTTTCTCGATCGCCGGCGACTTTGAGCAGGGGATGGGGAGGAGGATGATGCTGGCCACCTCGAACCGCTCGGCGATCGTGATCGGGTACGCGATCGGCGCCGCCCTGCGCCTGATCGTGGTCTGGGTGATCATCACCGGGGTCTCACTGCTGGCCGGGATGGGGGTCCGGGGCGACGGCTTCGACATCGCCGGGATGTACATGCTGGGACTGCTGGCCAATCTCGCCGCGCTCTTCTTTTCGGCCGGGGTCGCGTTGCGGTTCCGTTCGCTCCAGGCCGGACCGCTGATGCAGATGCCGGTTTTCATCGCGCTCTTCCTTGCTCCGGTGTATGTGCCGCAGGACCTGCTGACCGGGTGGATCGAGCCGGTCGCCCGGGTCAATCCGGTGACCGCACTGCTTGACGGTGCCCGCAGTCTGCTCGCTGGCGAACCGTCGGGCCTCCTCCTTGCCTACGGCGTCGCCTTCGGCCTGATCGCCCTGATGGCGGTCTGGGCGATCAGTGGCCTGCGTAAGGCCGAGGTTTCCGGGTAACCCCCGCAGCATCCGGCACCACGTCGACGACATCCCGCTGACTTCCCACCGCTCGCCAGTCAGCCGACAGGCGGTCTGGTCGTCGGGACTGCTCGATGCCGGAGGCCCGACCAGGTCGACCACCATGTACTACGCCCTGGCGCCCGGGCGGCATCTGGGCTGGCATGCCAACAGCGTGGAGGAAGTCCAGTTCGTGGTCGAGGGCATCGGTGAGCTCGAGCTCGAGGGTGAAACCGAGCCGATTCGAAGTGGTGATCTGCTGTTCCTGAGGGAAGGCGAAAGTCACGACATCCGTAACACCGGCACCAGCGACCTTCGCCTCGTCGCTTTCTTTCCCGAACCTGAGATCGAGCACGCCTGGCCCGGGGGAAACCGGCTCCCCGGGCGGCGGGAGGTCATAACGACGCGGAATCGCTGACGGTCGCGACGAGGTCAGGCGTTGGTAGGTTGGCTGCCATGTCGAACGTCGTGATTCGCCCGGTTGAGGGCAAACGGGACCTGCGCAAGTTCATCAAGGTCCCTTTCCATGTTCACCGCGACCATCCCGAATGGGTGCCACCGCTGATCATGGACCGGAAGGAATTCCTCAACCGGAAAAAGAACCCGTATTTCGATCACGCCGAGGTCGCGCTCTGGATCGCCGAGAAGGACGGGGTTCCGGTCGGCCGGATCAGCGCCCAGATCGACGAGAACTGGGACAGCTACCGGGGCGGGAACGACGGCCAGTTTGGCTTCTTCGAGACGATCGATGACCAGGAAGTCGCTTCGGCGCTACTCGACGCCGGTTGCGAATGGCTGGCAGGCAAGGGCCGTGAAAAGGTCTACGGGCCGATGGATTTCACGACCAACGACGAGATCGGCATCCAGATATCCGGTTTCGACGTTCGACCTTCGATCCTCGAGAACTGCCATCAGCCCTACTTCCAGGAGCGGGTCGAAAACGCCGGCTTCACGAAGGCGATGGACCTGCTCATGTGGCATCTCGAAATGGGCAAACTGGCCAAGGGGCTCGAGTTCCACCCGGGAATCATGGAATCCGCCCAGAAGAGCCTCGACGAGCACGGAATCACGATCCGCAACATGCGCCGGTCCGACCTGGCCAACGAGATGGCCCGTTTCCACGAGGTCTACAACGAGGCCTGGGGTGACAACTGGGGCTTCGTCCCGATCACCCGCGAAGAAGTCGAGTTCCACGCCAAGACCCTGAAACTGGTGATCGACGAAAGCTGGGCGATGATCGCCGAAACCGCCGACGGCGAGACGGTCGGGGCGGCTCTCACCCTGCCCGATTTCAACCAGGTCCTGACCAGGATGAAGGGCAGAGTCTTCCCGGCGGGCTGGTACCACTACCTCACAGCCCGCAAGAAGATCGATTCGGTCCGGATCCTGGCACTCGGCGTCAAGAAAGCCTGGCAGCACACTGGCGTCGCTGCCGCCCTCTACGTCAAGCACATCCAGAACACCGACCCCGACGGGGTGATGAAAGGTGAGGCCGGCTGGATCCTCGAGACCAATGAGGCTATGAACCGGGCGCTCGAGGGCATGGGGGGCAAGGTCAGCAAGAAGTTCCGGATCTACGAAAAAACCCTCGCTTAGGGCGTTTCCCCGCCCCCACGGCTGCCCGAACATCGGCTGACCGAGTCGCCTGGTCATCAAAACCCACGGTTTCCCACATTATTTGTGGGAAACCGTGGGTTTTGACCGGCCCGGCACAATTCCGGCGCCCCTTGACCGACATCGAGGTGCCGAGAGCCGCCGGGAAGTCGACGGGAGTTCGAACAAAGGCGCAAAGTGCGAGGTTTACCGGTTATTCCCTCCGATCGCGGCTGTAGATTGGCGTTCGTGGCTGAAGAGGTAGATGGAGAACTGATTTCGGAGGAAGACGTCACGGCATCGCAGCCGGGTGGTGAAGTCCGGGCCCTTCCCCGCGAGTTCCAGTCGGGCGGTGCCCTGCCCGCGCTCAGGAACGAAGTGACGACCGCGGCGATCGCCGTGGCGGGTGGCGCTCTGGCTGGCGCCGCGACCGTCGCCGCAGTGCGGGCGGTCAGCGGAGGCTCGAAGCGCAAGCCGAGAAGGCTCGGACGACGTTCCCGACCGGCCAACGTTGTCGCCAGCCGGTCCTTCCTGGTTGACGTTCACGTCCTCGGAAGGTAGAAGTCGGCCATGACTGCGGAGCTCGCAGTCCGGCCTGTTTCACCGCTGCGCATGCCCCGACTGGTCGGTGGGGATCTCGTCTTTCGGTTGCGCGGTCCCTGGTTGGAACGACTGCTGGTCCTCGGCGAGGAAGCGATGATCGTCCGGGTCCGCGAGGGCGGACGGGGCGAATTCGTGTTTTCGGCCGAACCGGTCGACCCGGCGCTGCTGGAGGGTCCAGGTGCGGGTTCGCTGACCGAGGCCGGGGAAGAAGCCCTGGCCGAAGGGATCTCACGACTGCGATTCAGCCTCGGCGTTGATGACGACCTCGGAGACTTTTACCGCGCCTTCCGGAACGACCCCTTGCTGGGCAAGGCCCTCAGCGGCCGGCTCCAGAACCGGCCAATGCGCCGACCGGTCGCCTGGGAAGCCCTGCTCTGGGCGATCACCGAGCAGCTGATCGAGTACCGCCGGGCGGCCCGGATCCAGCGCCAGATGATCCGGCGCTTCGGAATCCGGCTTTCTCCGGGCGTCGCGGTCAGGTCTCCCGACGTTGCCCGTCGACTTCCCCGATCGCCTCGAGGGAGGCAAGAGTCGGGGTTGGCCACCGTTCCTTCGCCTCGGGCGATTGCCGATGCCGCCCCGGCCGAACTCGAAGCCTGCGGGCTGAGCGCGCGCCGATCGGTGGCGATGGTCAAGGTGGCCCGTGAAGTTGCTTCAGGGCGGGTCGACCCCCACGACCCGGGCGGGGACCGTCGGCTCCTGGCGATCTCCGAAATCGGGCCCTGGACGCTCGCCTGTCTTGCCCTGCGGGGCCGCGGCGAGCCCGACGCGCTCTTGGCCGGAGACCTCGCCCAGGTCAAGCTGGTCGGCTACCTCGAAGCTCTCGGGCGTCTCGCCGAAGTCAGGGAGGTTGAAGCGTTCTACGAGCCCTACGCCCCCTGGCGTGGCCTCGCCGGCGAGTACCTGGCGATGGCGGTCGGCTCAGCGGTCCACGGACCGGGCAACCGGGCCCGGATCCGGCAGCAAGGCCTCAGGCACGCGGCCTGAACAGGCCCGGCGCGATCAGCTACCTGGATTTACCTGGGAAGTTGGCAGCAGCTCGTTGGTCACGGCGTCGACCGCACGCGTCGGGGTCGCGAGCACTCCCTGGGCGACCATCCAGTCGATGAACTTCTGCCAGCTGGCCGTGCTCTGGTGGCCGAACGGTTCGCCGGTGTTGCCGGCACCCGGGGAATCGAGCAGCGGGAGCGTGACCCGCATCTGGGCCGCTGTCACCTTCGGGTCGAGCGTGTCGTTGGCGGCGAGCACAGTCTGGGTCGCCTGGTTCGGGTGGCTGATCGCAAAACGGGTGCCGCGCGAGAGGGCGGTGATGAAAAGCCGGATCGGGTCCGGGTTGTCCTCGACCTCGCTGCCCTTGGCGACCAGGACCATCTCGCTGTAGGTCGGCACGCCGAGCTCGTTGACCGGGTAGATGGTCGGCTTCTGGCCTTCCATCTTCAGCTGGACCCCTTCGATGTTCCAGAACGGGCCGAGTGTGGCCTGGGCGCGGCCGCTGATGATCGAAGGCAGAAGTCCCTGGCCGACCCCGACCTTCTTCACGTCGTTCTCGGTAAGTCCAGCCCGGGAGAGGATCGTTTTCAGATAGGCATCCTGGTAAGGGATCCCGGCGGTCGAGATGGTCTTGCCCTTGAGGTCCCGCACCCGCTTGATCTTCGACTTCTTCAGCCAGATCATCGAGGTGAGCGGCTGGTCGATCACGCTGGCAACCGAAACCACGTCCAGTCCCTGTTCCCGGGCCAGCAGGACCTCGGGCTCGTAGGAAAGTGCGAGATCGGCCTTGCCGGCGGCGACCAGCTTGATCGGGAGCGAAGGATCGGTCGGTGAGTCGAGCGAGACGTCCAGTCCGGCGTCTTCGAAGTAGCCCTGCTGCTCGGCGACCAGGAAGCCAGCGTGATCCGGGTTCGGATACCAGTCCATGGCCACCTTGACCGGGTCCCGGACCGGGTCCACGTTCTCGGACTTGGTGCCGCAGGCGGAAACCGCCAGGGCTACGAAAAGTGCGAGGGGTAGCAGCGCAAAACGTTTCAAGTCATCTCCGGGGACGTGAAGGGGTTCGGGCGGAGCCTAGAGGTTATTACCGCCACCGCACGACAACCCGTTCCAGCAAGCCGATCAGGGCGTAGAGCGTGATCGCGATCAGCGAAAGCACGAACACCGAAGCGAACATCCGGGCTGTCTCCAACTGCGCATTGTCCTGGAGGATCAGAAAGCCCAGCCCCTTGTCGGCGCCGGCCCATTCCCCGAAAACGGCCCCGATCACCGCTACCGCCGCCGCGATCCGGGCTCCCGTGAAGACGCCGGGCAGGGCGGTCGGTACCTCGACTCGCCGGAAGATCCCCATTTTCGTGGCGTCGAGCGATCGCATCATCCGCACCGCCTCGGGATCGGTGCGGCGCAGCCCGTCGAGGGTGTTGACGGCGATCGGAAAGAAGCAGATCAGGCTGATGATGAGGAGTTTGGGCCAGATCCCGTAGCCGAACCAGACGACCAGAACCGGAGCGATCACGATCACCGGAATGGTCTGGGAGGCGACGACCAGCGGATAGCCGGCCCGCCGGACCAGGTCCGAGGAACGAAAGATGACCGCCACGCCGAGCCCGAAGAAAAGAGCCAGTCCGAAGCCGACGACGATCTCGACCAGGGTCGTGCCCGCGTTCTCGATGATCAGGTCGCGGTCCTGCCAGAGCACCTCCGCGATCTGCGACGGGGAAGGCACCAGGAACTCCTCGAGGCCGAGCACTTCGGCCAGGAACCCGCTCGAGGCGGCCAGCTGCCAGAGCCCGACCAGGGCCAGAACCAGCAGCAGCGGCGGCAACCAGAGTCGCAACTTCACCGGGCGCCCCCCGAAGCGAGCAGGCGGAGCAGTTCCTGCCGCCGCTGATTGAAGGCCGTCGAGCTGACGACTTCCTCGCGGGTGCCGGTCTCGCCCCGGGCACCTTCGAGACTGGCGATGATCCGGGCCGGCCGGGGGGAGAGGACGGCGACCCGGTCGGCCAGGTAGAGCGCCTCTTCCACATCGTGAGTGACCAGCAAAACGGTCGCTCCGGCCTCGGCCAGGGCCGGTGCAAGCCAGGCTTGAAGCTCGCCGCGGGTGATCGCGTCAAGTGCGGCGAGCGGTTCATCGAGCAGGAGCACCGGTTTACCTGAGACCAGAGTGCGGATGAAAGCGACCCGCTGTCGCATGCCGCCCGAGAGTTCCTCCGGTCGCGCGGATTCAAATCCGCTCAAGCCGAAATGTTCGAAGCGTTCGGCCGCTGCCGCCCTCGCTTCGGGTTTTGATTTGCCCTGGTTGAGCAGTGCCAGGCCAGCGTTGTCAAGGGCCGAGTACCAGGGCAGCAGGCAGTCCCGCTGAGGCATCCAGGCTGAACTGGCCAGGCGACCCGGTTCGTCGCTGCGCCCCGCCACCGCCAGATCGCCCCCGGTCGGCCTGCCGAGACCCCCGACCAGCTCAAGCAGGGTCGACTTCCCGCAGCCGGAAGGCCCGACGATCGCGAAAACCTCGCCCGGCGAGACATCGAAATCGATCTGCTGAAGGGTTGCCAGCGATCCGTAACTGTGGGTGAGCCCCCGGGCAGAAACTGTCGCCGTCATCGCGCTGATTCTAGGCGCGGTGCGGCACTTCCGGCGCCAGGAAGCATCCGGTCGTCCGATAGGCGGGGCCTATCACTAGTATTCCGAGCTTCCTGAACTCCTGACTAAAGAAGTCAGGAGAGTCAGGTGCGCCTCTAGCCCGGCGTCAGAGCCTCAGCTCTGTTTGGAATCAGACCTTGGATTTCTCAATCGCAATTCTCATTTTCGGCTTCGGAATCGGAGTCCTCGTCGGCATGACCGGCATGGGCGGCGGTGCCCTGATGACGCCGTTGCTGATCCTGCTGTTCGGCGTCTCACCGACCACCGCGATCGGCACCGACATTCTTTACGCCGCGATCACCAAGACGGTCGGTGGCTGGCGGCACTTGCGGATGAAGACGGTGAACATGGGCCTGGTCTTCTGGCTGGCTGTCGGTTCGGTGCCGTCCGCGATCTTCGGCGTTCAGCTCGTAGCCTGGCTTCAGGGGCAGATCGGGGAAGAAAAGCTCGACTCGCTGGTCTACGCGGTGCTCGGCGGGACCCTGCTCATGGTCGGGATCATCACCCTGGCGCGGGCCCTGATCCTGGCCCGGACGATCGCCGAACGGGACGACTTCAAGATCGAACTGCGACACAAGGTCGCGGCGGTGACGATCGGCGTTACCACCGGATTCGTGATCGGAGTCACATCGGCCGGTTCCGGCACCGTGATCGCGGTCCTCCTTATCGCCGTCTTCAGGCTGGCTCCGAAGCGAGTGGTCGGCACTGATGTCTTTCACGCCGCGATCGTGCTCTGGGCAGCCGGGATCGCCCACTTCGGGCACGGCAACGTGGACCTTGGTCTGGTCGGCAACATCCTGCTGGGATCGATCCCGGGTGTGGTGGTCGGAGCCGCCCTGATGGGGAGGATCAACCAGGACACGATCCGGATCGCGCTGGGCGTGGTGCTGATCCTCTCCGGTTTCTTCACGGTTCAGAAGGGCGACCCGCTGGTCTGGCCGATCGCCGCGGTCGTCGCCGGGCTCGGCTTCGTCCTGATTCTGATGGCACCCCGCTGGTACCAGCGTTTCCGGCCACCGGAAGCAATCGAGGCGGAGAAACTGGCGGCACAGAAACCGCTTCCTGAAGCGGAATAAACCCCTCGAGGCCGGACGAATCGGGGAGTTTTTTGATTCTGCTGACCAAGTTGATCGCGAAAACTTCCGCTCGCAATGAACGGTGGCGCCGCCTTCACCCGATCAGGCTGGTTTACTACGGCACATGCGTGTCTCCGCCAAAGCCGATTACGCAGTTCGGGCCGTAGCCGAACTCGCCGCTTCTCCCGACGGTCCGGTGAAGGGCGAGCGGCTGGCCGACTCGCAGGACATTCCGCTCCAGTTCCTCGAGCACATCCTGCTCGACCTCAAGCATTCCGGGATCGTCCGGGCCCGTCGGGGCGCCAAGGGCGGATACTGGTTGGCCAAGGATCCGGCCGACGTATCGATCGCCGAAGTGATCCGCGCAGTCGAAGGCCCGATCGCCAACGTCCAGTCCGCCCCGCCCGAATCGATCACCTACAGCGGCAGCGCCAAGGAGCTCCAGTCCGTTTGGATCGCAGTGCGCGCCAGCCTCCGTGAAGTTCTCGAATCCACCAGCCTCGAGGATCTGGTCTCCGGCAATCTGCCCGACCACGTCAGAGAGCTGGCGGACGACAAAGACGCCTGGGCTCCCAGGCAATAGCCCGGGCAAAGCCCCCGGCCTCTCAAGCCCCGGATGCGCCCGGCCCCGCACCAGCACCCTGGGTGGTGTCACGACTTGGGTGCTTGTCACCGTCGATAAGTCGTGACACCGGTTCCTGGGCTTGCTCAGGTCCTGGTGGTGTCACGACTTGGTACACGTAACTGCTGTTAAGTCGTGACACCGGGTCCGGGGCACCGGGTCCGGGTTTCGGTCTGGGCGGCCGTGGCGGGCTCGTTTCCTCCTTCTTGTACCCTCCCGGCAGGGAGATTTTTTCTGCGAACTAGGGAGTTGGTATGTCTGAAGATGTGACTGAGGCGAGCGGTCTAACGCGACGTGATGCGATTCGTGCCGGGGCTGGTGCGGCTGGCGGACTTGCGCTGGCCGGCGGTCTGCTCGGCCGGGCAATCGACGCGATGGGGGCGCCCGCCGTGATCGGCGAGGGCCCTTACGGACCGCTCGGCTCACCGGACGCCAACGGCCTGAGGCTGCCGGCGGGGTTCACCTCGCGAGTGATCGCCCGGTCGAACACGGAGATCGGTCCCCGGTCCTACAAGTTCCACATCCTTCCCGACGGCATGGGCACTTACAAGACCAAGGACGGCGGCTTCATCCTCACCTCCAACAGCGAGGCACCGTTCATCGAGGGTTACATGGACGGCATGTACGAGATCGGGACCGGGGCAATCCGGTTCGACAAGAACTTCAAGGTCACCGACGCCTACCCGATCCTCAAGCACACGATGGTCAACTGCGCCGGCGGCGTCACGCCCTGGGGCACCTGGCTGTCCTGCGAGGAAGTCGAGAACGGCAAAGTCTTCGAGTGCGATCCGTGGGGAGAAAAGGCACAGGTCGCCCATCCGGCGATGGGCGTTTTCAAGCACGAAGCCTGCTGCGTCGATCCGAAAGGCAAGCAGGTCTACCTGACGGAGGACCTCGGAGACGGCTGCCTCTACCGCTTCACCCCGACCAACTACCCGGATCTCTCGACCGGCCGGCTCGACGTCGCCTCGGTCAACGACGAGGACGGCAAGGTAACCTGGATCGAGCTGCCGGACCCGCAGTTCACGGGGTCGATCCCGACCCGCAAACAGGTCGAATCGGCAACCCGCTTCCGCCGCGGTGAAGGCATGTGGTTCGACGACGGCACCGTGTACTTCGCCACGACCCAGGATGACCGGGTCTACGCCTACCACCCCGAATCGGGTTATCTCGAGGTGCTCTACGACGGCGTCGCGCTCGGCGACGAGGCTCCGCTTCACGACACCGACAACGTGACCGTCTCCCCGATTTCCGGTGACCTGTACGTCTGCGAGGACCCGGGCGGCTCATCGGATGAGGGCATGCAGGTCTGCATCATCTCGGCCGAAGGGGAAGCGGCCGCGTTCTGCCAGGTGTCGGTTGAGGGTCATTCGAGCTCGGAGCTGACCGGCCCCGTCTTTGACCCGACAGGAAGTCGCCTTTACTTCACGTCGCAGCGGGCGCGGTTCCCCGGCGAAGAGATCGCTGCCGGCATCATCTACGAGATCAGCGGCCCCTTCCGCAAGCTGCGCGAGGATCCGGCCGAGCCTCCGGTCGACAGGAAGAAGCCCTCGATCAAGATCCGGACCCTTGGACGCCCGTCGCTCAAGGGCCTGCTCAAGAAGGGGCAACCGTTCATGCTCGAGGTAAATGACGAGAGCATGCCGGTAACCATCGAGGCGAGCCTGATCGCCCCGATCAAGCGCAACCGCGGCCGGGGTGTCAGGCAGGTCACGATCGGTCGCAAGAAGCTGAAGGTCGGCAAGGCCGGCAGGAAGCGGATCCAGATGACCGTCGGCAAGGGCCACCTCAAGCGCCTGCGTCAGCAGCGGCGTCTGAACGAAGCCCGCCTGGTGGTCGTCGCGACCGATGCCAGCGGCAACCGCAAGAAGGTCGTCAAGCCGGTCAGCTTCAGGTAGGCAGGCCGAGCTGGTGAGGGCAGGAGGACCGGCGATGTGGCGCAGCCTCGTGGCCGTGCTCCTCGCCGCTGTCCTCTTCGCCTTCGCGACCGGCTGCGGCGCCGCTTCCGATAGCGAAGAGAACCCGGCCTCACCTCAGGTCGGGCAGGGTGAGCGCACCACCGCACAGAAGTCCGAGTCAAGAGCCGAGCGGATCGCCGCCCAACGGCAGGCGAGGCAAGCCCGCTTCGACGCGCGAAAGAAGGCCCGGGTGGCCAGGGCGAAGGCAAGGAAGGCAGCGCTCGAGGCGCGGGCCGCCGAACGCCGCATCCGGAACAAGGCGAGGGCCCTGGCCCGACGCGGGGGTGACGTCGATTGCGGTGCCTTCGCCAGTCAGGCGAGCGCGCAGCTCTATCTCCTGGACGGCGACCCCTTCCGGCTCGACGGTGACGGGGACGGAGTCGCCTGCGCCGACCTGCCCTGCCCCTGCTCGAAAGCGGCCGGGGGTAACAGCGGCAAAGGGGGAGAGGCCGCGGTCGAACCACCGACCAGCTTCCGCGGGACGGTGGTCGACGTCGCCGACGGTGACACGCTCGACGTGGCCACCCCGTCCGGCGCCGTGGAGACGGTCAGGGTCATCGGCATCGACACGCCCGAGGTCTACGGCGGCAGGGAATGCGGCGGTCCGGCCGCCTCGGCGGCGATGAAGCGCCTTGCGTCCGGCCACCAGGTAACGGTCACCTCGGACCCGACCCAGGACCGCCGAGACCATTACGGCCGTCTCCTCGCCTACATCGACAAAGGCAGCCAGGACCTCGGCTACACGCTCGTCAAGCGAGGTCTCGCCTCCGCTTACCCCTACGACGGTCCTTTCCAGCG
>JAEZIQ010000126.1 GCA_023436605.1 Actinomycetes bacterium
GGGCGGGGCTCCGCTTAACGGCGGGACGGTCGGGTGACGATGCGGAAGGTGATCTTTCGCTCGTCGCCCGGCCTTCCGCCTGGGTAGAGGGCCTTAGCTGGCGAAGGGGTCCGGGAGCCGGGCATCAAGCCAGTTGGTCAGGAGCTGACTGTAGGTGGCGCTGATGTGCCCGCGGTCCCGGTACTTGAGGAACTTGCCGTGGACCGCCCGACAGCTGAGTCCGGGACATACCTTCGGCAGCGGATCGATGATCCGAACGGCCTTGAGACGTCTGGCTGCGGCGTAGTCATAGGCCTCCGAAAGCGGGCGATGAGCCCGGAACGTGCATCGTCCGGGGTTCTCACGGTTCTGGGAAACGCACTCCGACGGCACAAAGTCCCTGGACATGGGAAGGTCGCGCATCACCGTGACCTGGGCGCCGGTCCTTCGCAGCCGGAGCAGGGTTTCGTACATCCCCTTGCGGAAGTGGGGTTCGCTGGCCGCCCGGCTGAGCCGCTGGCCGTTCTGCATCACGAAAGTGTTCTGAGCCGTGTTGCTGGCAACGAAGACCAGTGACGGCTTCTCCCGGGCGATCCGCTGAAGAGCGTTCTGGCGCCAGCGATTGCAGGCCGGGCTGGTGTCGACAATCGCCGCGGTGCAGTTTGCCCGCAGGAGCATGGTCAACTCCCAGCCGCGCCTGTGGGCGATGTTGATCAGGGCCGGCGTCCACTGGAGCGCATGGGAGTCGCCCAGCACGGTTACCTTCTTCTCTGAACCGACCTCGCCGTAATGACATGGCGGGGAAGTGACCCGATTGGTGTAGATCAGACAACCCTCGCGGAAGACCGGTCCCTTGTCCCGTTTGACGGCGGCAAACGACGGCACGTAGGTCCGGGCTGAAGCCTGACTCGTATAGCCGGCCCCGAGCAGCGCCAGAACGACAGGCACTATCGCGACGAGCTTCGGACTCAGCCGCTTCAAGGCAGCACCTTGACCGGGAAAAGACGGGACACCCTCGCCTGGCCGGTGTCGTCGTAGGTGGTTACCCGCAGCTTGTGCACCCCCGCCCTTAGCTTCCAGCTGCGAGGACACAGGGTCTCACGACCGCCGTTCAGCTGGCAGGTCACCTGTCGGGCCCTGGGCCGGGATGAAATCCGGAGCCGCAGGATCCCGAACTTCGAATTTCCAGGTGCCCGGACCGTGCGGCTGCCCCTGACGACGGGCCGGGAGCGCACGACGGGACTTACCGCCGCCTTGACGAAGCGGACCGCGCGGGCCGTGACGCCCAGGTCGCCGTCGGGGTTACCGAGCAGCGGCACCACCCCGGGATGGTTCGTGTCGACTCGCCAGGAAACGAGGTCGAATCGCTGCCGGAGCCGCTCGGACATCGCCTGGGCCTCGGCCCAGCGGTCGGGGCTGCTGGTCGGGACCACATGGAAGAAAGGCGGGTCCGAGGGGTCAGCGAAACGGATCGGTGAGGCGGCATCCCAGACTGGCGCATCTTTCTCCTCGGCGGGGGTACCGAACGCGTTGAACATCATCCGCTGGAACCCGGCTGAAATCTTCCGGTAGGCCGCAGTCATCATGCGGGCCACGTCGAACCCGACCGAGTCAAGCGAAAGGACTCCTCTGATCTGGCGGGTCGAGACACCCTGGGCCTTGAGGAAGGCCGGACGTGTGGCGAGCAGCGAGGCGATCTGTCCACCGGCCGAATCGCCACCGATCACTATCCGGTTCGCGTTTCCGCCGTACCCCGCGATGTGCTTGCTGACCCAGCCCAGCGCCCGGGAGGCATCTCGATGCGGGGTCGGGAACCGCAGGCGATTCGGGGTCAGCGCCGAGGGTCCGTCAAGGTCGGGCGAAAGGCGGTAGTTGACCGAAACGAATATGAAGCCGGCGCGAACCAGGGTGCGAGCCTTGAAAGCCATGGTCGCGCTCTCCTTGTCACCCTGGAACCAGCCTCCGCCGTGAATCCAGACGAAGACCGGGCGCCGCCCCCGGACCTCTCCCCTGGGGACGTAGACATCAAGCAGGTTTGAGCCCTCCTGCTCGTTTGCCGGTGCGTAGGCGATGTCGGACTCGACGGTGTACGGCTCGGCTGCCCGCGCCGGCCCGGCCAGCATCGCGATGACGCCGACGAGGACAGCAGTGATGAGAAGCACCCGCATCCGGATGCCCGTGTTACCGGCTTCAAGCATTCGGAGAACGTAACACCCCAGCTGGCCCCGGGGTGCGGCTCAGGTGAAACGAAACGGCTGAAGGTGGCGATTATCGCCGCCTTCAGCCGTCTCGAAACGACGAGGCCGGTCAGGCGATCGCCGGGGCGTCCGGCAGCCGCTCGATAGCCGCGTCCAGATCGTCCTGAGAGAGTTCGAGATCGGTCAGCTCACCGGCCAGATAGGCCTGGTAGGCGGACATGTCGAAGTGGCCGTGGCCGGAAAGCCCGAGCAGGATGGTCCGTTCCTCGCCTGCCTGCTTCGCGGCCTCGGCTTCCTCGATCGCCGCGCGGATCGCGTGGGCCGGTTCGGGTCCGGGAATGATGCCTTCGGTCCGGGCAAAGAGCAGGGCCGCTTCGAAAGCCGCCCCCTGCGCAATCGCCGTCGCCTCGACGAGCCCTTCGTGGACGAAGGCGCAGAGACTCGGGGCATCGCCGTGGTAGCGGAGACCTCCGGCGTGGACCGGGGCCGGCACGAAGTCATGCCCGAGCGTGTACATCGGCATCAGCGGGGTCATGCCGACCGTGTCACCAAAGTCGTAGGCGTACTTGCCGCGGGTCAGGGTCGGGCAGGCAGCGGGTTCGGCACCCAGAAACCTGGTCGTCTTGCCCCTGCGGATGTTCTCCCGCAGGAAGGGGTTGATCAGACCGGCGAAGTTGGAGCCGCCACCAACGCAGCCGACCACCACGTCGGGATACTCGCCGGCCATCTCCAGGGCGGCAATCGCTTCCTGGCCGATCACGGTCTGGTGCAGACAGACGTGGTTGAGCACCGAACCGAGCGCGTAGTTGGCGTCGTCGGAGCCGGCCGCGACTTCAACCGCTTCGGATATCGCGATGCCGAGGCTGCCGCTCTCGTGCTCGGCCTGGGAGCGGCCGGCTTCGGTCAGGTTGGAAGGGCTGCGATGTACGGTGGCACCCCAGGTCTCGATCATCGCCCGGCGATAGGGCTTCTGGTCGTAGGAAACCCCGACCATGAAGACCTCGCACTCGATCCCGAACCACTGGCAGGCCAGTGACAATGCCGAGCCCCACTGCCCCGCCCCGGTCTCCGTGACCAGTTTGCGGGTCCCGTCTTCACGGTTGTAATAGGCCTGCGGGACGGCCGAGTTCAACTTGTGCGAACCGGCCGGCGAGGTCCCTTCGTACTTGTAGTAGATGTGGGCCGGAGTATCGAGCGCTTTCTCCAGGCGGGTCGCCCGGATCAGCGGTGTCGGTCGCCAGAGCTTGTAGGCCTCGCGCACCTCTTCCGGGATCTCGATCGTCTCCTCGGGCGACATCTCCTGCTCGATCAGGTTCATCGGGAAGATCGCCGAAAGATCCTCCGGTCCTGCCGGCTGGCCGGTGGCCGGACTGAGCGGCGGCAATGGTTCGCCGGGAGCGTCGGCCATGATGTTCACCCAGCTGGTGGGGATAGCGGACTCAGGCAGCAGATACTTCTTGGTGTCCTCGCTCATACAGCCATCCTAAGTCGGCGGGCCGCGTGGGGTCGCCGCAACGGGAAAAGCGCCGGAACCGACCTTTTACTCGTGGCACCCGGGTGGGACGAAGGTCAGGCGAGCTTCGCGATGAGGGAAGTGACCCGTTCCATGCCCGGACCAACCGCCGCGATGACATCGCCCATCCTGAGCTCCTCGCGAGAGATGCCTGCCGCGAAGTTGCCGACGGGACAGATCGCCGCGTAATCGAGACCGGCCTCGCGGGCGAGAATCGCCTCAGGCATCCCGGTCATGCCGACGATCTGACATCCATCCGCCACCAGCCGGCGGATCTCGGCCGCGGTCTCGAACCGGGGGCCCTGCACCGCGGCGTAGGTTGCCCCGTCGACGAATTCGGTCTCGAGGGCCCGGAGTGCGTCGCCGACCTCTTCCCGCCAGGTCGGTGAGTAGGGGTCGGTGAAATCGAAGTGGACGACGGGGTCACCCTCCCGCTGGAAGGTCATCTCGCGCCCCCAGGTGTAATCGATCAACTGGTCCGGCAGGACCAGCGCTCCCGGCACGCAGCCCGAACCCATGCCTCCGACGCTCGAGACCGCGAGGATCCGGTCGCATCCCGCCTCGCGCAGGGCGTGGACGTTGGCCCGGTAGTTGACCCGGTGTGGCGCGACCGAATGGTCGGTGCCATGCCGGGCGACGAAAACCACCCCGGAGCCCACGTCCGAGACGGTGACCGGGCCGGAAGGCGGCCCCCAGGGCGTCTCCACGAACGATTCAGCCCCGGTGGGTTCGGCCTGGGCCGAGCCCACCGGGGCTTCAGTCACATCATGGGGATCGAGGCCGTAAAGCCCACTGCCTCCGATGACTCCAAGCCGGGCCACCGGGGAACCGGTCAGGCGTTGAGGCGGGCCTTGAGGGCCTCGAACTGGTTCCGGATCTCCTCCGGCAGCGAATCTCCGAACTTGTTCAGATGCTCTTCGACCTGCGGGAGCTGGGCGGCTACCGCGGCGTCGTCGACGCTCAGCAGCGTTTCCATCTGCTCCGGGGTCACGTCCACGCCATCGAGGTCGAGGTCCTCGACCCTGGGCAGCAGGCCGATTGAAGTCTCGACCGTCTCGCCCTTGTCGTCGCAGCGGTTGAAGATCCACTTGAGCACGCGGCTGTTGTCACCGAAGCCCGGCCAGATGAACTTGCCGTCATCGTCCTTGCGGAACCAGTTGACGTAGAAGATCTTCGGCAGCTGGGCGCCTTCGGTCTCGCCGATCTTGAGCCAGTGGCCGAAGTAGTCGGCCATGTTGTAGCCGCAGAACGGCAGCATCGCCAGCGGATCGAATCGCAGCTGGCCGACCGCGCCGGCGGCGGCAGCGGTGGTCTCGGACGACATGGTCGAGGCGAGGAAGACGCCGTGGTTCCAGTCGAAGGCCTCGGAGACCAGCGGCACGACGCTGGCCCGGCGCCCAC
>JAEZIQ010000147.1 GCA_023436605.1 Actinomycetes bacterium
CAGGGCGCCAGTACCAGCGGGCCAAGGCAGGTGGGTTCCTTCACCTGGCGATCGGCGAGGAGGCGACGATCGTCGGCACCACCTCGGTGATGCGGGACGACGACTATCTGATCGGCACCTACCGCACTCACGGCCACGCCCTGGCCCGTGGCACCCCCGCCGACGAGGTGATGGCCGAACTTTTCGGCAAGGAAACCGGCACCAGCGGCGGCCGCGGCGGCTCGATGCACATCTTCGACGCGGAACGCCGTTTCATGGGTGGCTACGGGATCGTCGGCGGCAACCTCCCTCTCGCGGCCGGCCTGGCGCTCGCCAGCCAGTATCGGGACGAAGACACGGTCACGGTCTGCATGTTCGGCGACGGCGCTTCCAACACCGGCAACTTCGGAGAAACCATGAACATCGCCGCCCTCTGGGAGCTGCCCGTGGTCTTCCTGGTCGAGAACAACCTCTACGGGATGGGTACCGCGATCGAGCGGCATTCCGCGGTCACCGACCTTTCACGCAAGGCCGAGGGCTACGGGATAGAGGGGGAGCGCATCGACGGCATGGACGTCCTGGAGGTGCGGAACCGGGTCGGCGCCCACCTTGAAGAGGTCCGCAGCAAGGGCAAGCCCAGCCTGGTCGAGGCTTTCACTTACCGCTACCGGGGACACTCGGCCGCCGACCCCGAGGTTTACCGCGAGAAGTCCGAAGTCGAGGAGTGGCGGCAGAAGGACCCGATCGAGAGCTTCATCAGACTTTGCCTCGACCAGGGGGTCCTCAGCGAGGAGGACGTCGAAGGGGCCCGCCGGGAGGCCGACGAAACGGTCGAGGCCGCGGTCAGATTTGCTGACGAGTCACCGGAACCGGACCTGGAATCGCTTTACGAGGAGCTTTACGTCGTCTCCGAGACGATGGGCTGGTATGCGGTCGACGAGCGTTCACCGGAACCCCATCGCGGTGAGCTTGGCCAGGACGCCCCCGACGTCGCCAAGGAACTGGCCGAATCCGGCGCGTCTCACGCCGAGGAGGAACGGGAACGCCAGTCACGTGAAGGGGTGCGCGAGTGAGCGGCTCAAACGAAACCGGGAAAAGGGAAGTCCGGATGCGGGAAGCACTTCGCGACGCCATGGCCGAGGAGATGCGCCGCGACGGGAACGTCTTCGTGATGGGCGAGGACGTGGGCGTCTTCCAGGGTGCCTTCAAAGTGACCGAAGGTCTGCTCGACGAGTTTGGCGAAAAGCGGGTGCGCGACACGCCGATCTCCGAGAACACGATCGTCGGGGTCGGGGTCGGAGCGGCGATGGCCGGGTTGAGGCCGGTGGTCGAACTGATGACCGTGAACTTCTCGCTGCTCGCCCTGGACCAGATCGTCAATCACGCGGCGGCGATCCCGTACATGTTCAACGGCAACGTCCGCGTACCGATGGTGATCCGCATGCCGGGCGGTGGCGGCCATCAGCTCGGCCCGACCCATTCCCATTCCTTCGAGGCCCTCTACCTGCAGGTGCCGGGCCTGCTGGTTGCCTGCCCCTCGACCCCGGCTGATGCCAAAGCGCTGCTCAAGGCTGCGATCCGGGACGAGAACCCGGTCATCTTCATCGAGCACGAAAGCCTCTACGGGATCAAAGGTGAAGTCGCGGATGACGAGGACGGCATCCTCCGCTTCGGCGAGGCCGCGGTGCGCCGCGAGGGCTCCGACGTGACGATCGTCGGCATCCTCAAGATGGCCCACGTGGCCGAAAAGGCGGCCGCGGAACTCGAGGAAGAGCACGGGATCTCGGCCGAGGTGATCGACCCCCGGACCCTGCGGCCTCTCGACCTGGACACGATCCTCGAATCGGTCCGCAAGACGAACCGCGCCGTGATCGTCGAGGAGGGCTGGCCCCACGGCGGCGTCGGGGCGAACCTTTCGGCCCTGATTACCGAGCAGGCCTTCGACCATCTCGACGCGCCGGTCCAGCGAGTCACCGGCGCCGACGTGCCGATGCCCTACTCGCGCCGCATGGAGCAGGCCGCGATCCCCCATGAGGAGCACGTGATCGAGGCGGTGCTGGCGACGACCGAAGGTGCGATCCCGCGGAAGGGCGGCGAGTGATGGCCGAGATCGTGATGCCGCGCCTGACCGACTCGATGGAGGAGGGAGTGATCCTCGAGTGGCTCAAGTCGGACGGGGACGAGATCGCGGTCGGTGACGAACTGGTCGAGATCGAAACCGACAAAGCCTCAATGGTGTACGAGTCGGACCTGGCCGGCAGGCTGAAGATCCTCGTCCCCGAAGGCGAAACCCGCCCGATCGGCGAACCCATCGCTCAAGTCGGTGACGGATCGACGGACATCGATCGCGGTTCCGACGGCCGGACTTCGCCGGGAGTTGACGACGAGCCCGCGGAGGCGGACACCGATCGCGGCTCCGACGGCCGGACTTCGCCGGGAGTTCCGTCGGAACCCCGATCGGCGCCCGCCTCCGAGAGTGGTGAAGGTTTGCGGATCAAGGCTTCTCCTTTGGCGCGGCGGATCGCTGCGGAGCAGGGGGTGGACCTTGCTTCGCTGAGTGGGTCGGGGCCGGGGGGTCGGATCATCAAGGTGGACGTCGAAGGAGCCGAATCGGGACCTTCCAAGGGCGCCGCCGCAACCGAAACGGAACGCGCACCGTCACCGACTGAAACGGCGAAGGGGGAGCCCGAGATCGTCGAGCTTTCCCGGACCCAGCAGGTGATCGCCCGGCGGATGTCGGAATCGAAGGCGACCGTCCCCCACTTCTACCTGCGGACCGTGATCGACATGGACCGGGCGGTCGAGGTGCGGACGGCCTTCAAGCAGGAAGCCACCGACGGCGAGACGGTCCCCTCGCTGAACGACTTCGTGGTCAAGGCGACAGCTGCCGCCCTCAAACGCCACCCGCGGGCTAACGCCGCCTTCCGGGACGGGCACTTCGAGCTCTACCCCAAAGTCAACGTCGGCATCGCCGTGGCCGTGGAAGGGGCCCTGATCGTGCCGGTGATCCGCGACGCGGACCGGCTTTCACTGACCGAGATCGGTGACGAGAGTCGCCGGCTGGTCGAAAGGGTGCGTTCCGGGGAGGTCACCCCACCGGAGCTGGCCGGCGGCACGTTCTCCGTTTCCAATCTCGGCATGTTCGGCGTGAGCGGGTTCGATGCGGTGATCAACCCGGGCCAGGCCGGGATTCTCTCGGTCGGCGAGGTGGCCAGGCGTCCGGTCGTGACCGATGACGGCATCGGGTCCGCCCACCTGATGGAAGTCACCCTGGCCTGTGACCACCGCATCCTTTACGGGGCCGACGGGGCCGAGTTCCTCGCGTCCGTCAAGGCGAATCTCGAAGAACCGGGCCTGCTGGCCTGACGCGGGAGGCTCAATGCCCATATCGTCAGTCGGGATGAGTGAAGAGGTTCAGAGTCCAGTGGTCCCGTCCTCCAACAAGGGCGAAAGTGAATTCGTCGAATACTCGCGGGCCCGGCAGTCGATGTCGCGCCGGATCGCCGAGTCCAAGGCGACCATCCCTCACATCTACCTGCAGGTCGAAGCCGACGTCACCGCGCTGGTCCGGCGCCGAGCCGCGCTCCGTGCCAGCGGCGACGCCCCGACCGTGAACGACCTGGTGGTCAAGGCCGCAGCGCTCGCGCTCCGCCACCATCCGCGGGTGAACGGCACCTACCGGGATGGCGGGCTCGAGCTCCACTCACGAATCAACATCGGCGTCGCCGTCGACACCGAGGACGGCTCGCTCACCCCGGTGATCACCGACGCCGACCAGAAGGATCTGAACGAGATCGCGGCCGAGGTGCGCAGGCTTTCGGCCCGGGCCCGTTCCGGTGAGATCACTCCGCCCGAGCAGGCCGGGGCGACCTTCTCGATTTCGAACGTGGGCATGCTGGGGATCGCCAGCTCACAACCGATCGTCAATCCCGGCCAGGCGGCCAAGCTCGCGGTCGGCGCGGTCACGTCCCGTCCGGTAGTCAGGGGCGGCGAAGTAGTACCGGGAGACATGATGATCCTCGACCTTTCCTGTGATCACCGGGTCCTCCATGGTGGTGAAGCAGCCCGCTTCCTGACCGAGGTCAGGACCAACCTCGAAGACCCGGGACTGCTGGGATGACTTCGGGACCCGAACCAGGCGATGCCGGAGCGGGTCCGAACTGCGTAAATGAAAGTGCGGGCGTGGCCGGCAGCCGGCGGGTCTTCCGTTCGGCCGGAATCGCCGGCAGCCTGGGAGTGACCCACTCGTCCGGGGTTGCGGGCAGCGTTGGTACCGGGTTCAGCTCGGGCGTCGCCGGAAGTGCGGGCACGCTCTTTTCCTGGGC
>JAEZIQ010000081.1 GCA_023436605.1 Actinomycetes bacterium
GGGGTCGATCGAGGACTACCGCGGACAGTGGCTGCTGCTCAACGTATGGGCGTCCTGGTGCGCGCCCTGCAAAGCGGAATCGCCGGCCCTCGACCGCTTCGAGGCGAAGAACCGCGACCGCATCGCCGTGGTCGGACTTGACACCAAGGATCTCAGCGAAGACGCGATGAAGTTCCTGCGCGAGTTCGATATCGAGTACCCGCAATTGCGTGACGCGAGCGGCGATTACACCGACGGTGAACTGAGGACGACCGGAGTCCCCGAGTCCTTCCTGATCGACCCCGACGGCAACCTCGTCGCGCACTTCCCCGGCCCGTTCAAGGACGAGGCTTCGATCGAGGAGTTCGCCGCTCCCGCTTTCGAGAACCAGGCTTCCTGATGCGCCGGCTGGGGATCGCACTTCTCGTTCTGCTGGCCCTGTCCGGCCTTGGGGTGGTCGCCGCCGGCCCCGCCAGCGCAGCCACCGAACCCCAGGCCAGTCTGCCCGAGCTCGAAGACGAGGTGATGTGCCCGGTCTGCGGCACCCTGCTCGGTCTCTCCCACTCCCCGGCTGCCGAACGCCAGCGGGTCTTCATCCGCAAGCTGATCGCCGACGGCAAGGACAAGGAAGAGATCAAGGACGCCCTGGTTGCCGAGTACGGAGGCCAGGTCCTCGCCCTGCCGGAAAACCGGGGGATCGACGTCTGGGCGTATGCCGTGCCGGTGATCGGCTTCGCTCTCGCCGCGATCGGAGTCCTCTGGGCAATCATCGCCTGGCGCCGCCGCCGACCGGACGACCGCGACGGGCCACCCACCGCAAGGCCATCCCGGGACGAGGAGGACCGCCTCGACCAGGACATGGCCCGCTTCGACCTCTAGTCAGGGATTTCTCAGGCGGGCGAGCGCCGGCCCGCCGTAAACCGATCCACTGACCACGATCCGCCCGCGACGGTCCACGAAGTGGTCATGGACGTTGTAGAGCGTCCCCCGGTAACGGAAGTTCGGATCCTCGCTCCCATTGGGCCCGAAACGGAAGATCTTCGCCCCGGATGGGCCTCCGTACGGCGGCGCATCATCGCCCAGCACGAGAATCCGTCCCTTGGGATCGACCGACAGACTCCGGACCGAAGTCCAGGCAACCTGATCGATGCCGTTCTTCGCGAACGAACGATCGAGCCTCCCGTTTCGGGTCAGCCGGAAGAACGGTGCGTGGAGACTGCCGTTCAGCCCGGTCCCGACGATCCTTCCCCGACGATCGATCGTGACCTGGGTGACGATACCTCCGCCCATATCGGGAACGACGAAATCAGCGGTTCCGTCGATCGAGAAGGACCGGTCGAACCGACCGTTCGGCAGCAGCCTGGCGACACCGAGCCTGGGACGGTTCCGCGGGTTGAGCTTCGTATGCGGTCTCGCCCTGAATCCGAAGGCGATCCGGCCGTTTTTGTCGACTGCCACGGTGCTGACCTCGTTGATTCCGGATCCGAGAGCGAACCTGAGGATCCCGTTTCCGGAGAATCCCCGGTCGAGACGACCGTTCTGCCGGTAGCGAAGAACGAGCGAGCCTTCCCTCGAAGACGAAGAAACGGCGACGATCCTTCCCCCGGGCGCAAAGGCGATCTCCCTCGAATAGAAGTCTTCGGAGAACCGGTGAATGGCGATGCCGTTGCGGGCGAAGCTGCGATCGCGTTGACCGTTGGGCAGAAGACGAATCAAGGCGCTCCAGGAGTAGTTGCCCTTCTTTCCACAACCTCTGCAGTTGGCAAGGATCACGATGCGGTCCTTGCGATCGACCAGCAGGTCTACGGGGTCGAAACGCTTACCGTGGTACCTCGTCCGCACCGTTCCGTCGCCGCCCAGAGACCGGTCTGGCCTTCCCCGGGGCGTGTAGCGGGCGACGATCGCGGGAAAGCGTCCCTGCACGATCTTGCCGGAGCGGGTTTCGGCGACCCCGAGGCCCGACTGCTCGGCTTCGAAGTCGATCATTCCGTCGCCGGCGAAGGTCCTGTCAAGGGTTCCGGCGACGGGCGCTTTGGCCGCGATGGCGAAAGCTGCGGGCAGCAGGAGGGCGAGAACGATCAGGACGAGACCCTTCTTCATATCTCCAGAACCCGTGGTCTCGCGGAACGATTCGGTGACGAGATCCAGAAATGAGCTGGCATGCCGCGAAAACCGGCATCCCGGTGAACCCGGAACGGGCTACATGCGGTCGGGGGCGGAAATCCCGAGGAGGCCGAGCGAGCTCTTGATCGTGGCGGCCGTTGCTTCGCAAAGCTGGAGGCGGGCAGCTTCGACTCCTTCGCCTTCGGCGCCGACCACCAGACAGTCGCGATAGAACGCGTGGAAGGCGGCGGCAACCTCGGTGGCGTAGGCGCAGATCCGGTGCGGGGCGCGCTTGTCAGCCGCCTCGTGGACCTCGGCCGGGTAGGCGAGGAGCTTGGCGACCAGGGCCTTCTCCGAAGGTTCGGCCGGGGCAGCGAGGGGGTCGCCCGTGCCTTTGGCCTCCTCGGCTGCCTTGCGGAGGATGCTCTGGATGCGGGCGTGGGCGTACTGGACGTAATAGACCGGGTTGTCCGATGACTGGCTTCGGGCCAGGTCGAGATCGAGGTCGATCGTCTGGTTGTGGCTGCGCTGCAGCAGGAACCAGCGGGCCGCGTCGACCCCAATGTCCTGGGTGAGCTCGTCGAGGGTGACGATGTCACCGGCGCGCTTGCTCATCTTGGTTCGCTGACCACCCTCGACCAGATGGATCATCTGCATGATCTGGACTTCGAACTCGGACTTGTCGCCCTCGAGCGACTGGATCGCGGCCGCCATCCGGGCGATGTAGCCGTGATGGTCGGCCCCCAGGACGTCGACCAGCCGGTCGTTTCCGCGCTCGATCTTGTCGACGTGGTAGGCAACGTCGGCGCCAAAGTAGGTGACTTCGCCGCTCGAGCGAACCAGAACCCGGTCCTTGTCATCGCCAAAGTCGGTGGTGCGGAGCCAGACCGCCCCGTCCTCTTCGAAAACGTGGCCGGCAGCCCGCAGGCGTTCGACTCCCCGGTCGACAAGGTTGTCCTCATAGAGGGAACGCTCCGAGAAGAAGTCGTCCATCTGGACGCCGAAGTTCTCCAGCGAGCCGCGGATGCCCTCGACCATCCATCCGACCCCGGTCACCGCGAGGCGCTCGAGGTCTTCGGCCGAATGCCCCTCGCGCTCGGCCCGTTCGGCAAGTTCGTTGACGTAAGTGCCGCGGTAACCGTCCTCGGGCGGCTCGTCACCGGTCATCCGGGCGGCAATCGAGGCGGCGAAGTTCTCGACCTGGGTGCCGCCGTCATTGACGTAGTACTCGGTGGTGACCGTGTTGCCGGTTGCCCGGAAGAGATTCGAGAGCGCGTCACCGTAGGCGGCGTGACGGCCCGAGGCGGCCGTCAGCGGTCCGGTCGGGTTGGCCGATACGAACTCGACGATGATCCGCTCCGGATCAGCCGTCGGCGGCACCGTTGCCGCCCCGCCCGCAGCCATCGCGGCAGCCGCCTGGCGATACCAGGCGTCGCCGAGAAAAAGGTTGATGAAGCCGGGACCGGCGATTTCGGTCTTCTCGATCGCCTCACCAAGATCGGCCTCGATCGCGGCCGCGAGCTCGGCGGCGATCTCGCGGGGAGACCGGCCCAGAGGCTTGGCGAGCATCATCGCCGCATTGGTCGAGTAGTCACCCATCTCGGGTCGGGGCGAGGCATCGAGGGCGGGGCTTACGCTTTCGTCACCGGACAGACCGCGGGCGGCTGAGGTGACGGCGGCAAGCAGGTTCTGGACTGGATCTGAGGGAGAGGCGCTCACAGGCCCATCCTATTTAAGGCGGGCGGAGCGCTCACAGGTGGTACTTCTGTCCGGCGAGGATCTTGCTGGCCCTGAACAGCTGTTCCAGCAGGACGATCCGGGCCAGCTGGTGGGCCATGGTCTGGGGGCCGAGCGAGAGCCGATGCTCGGCCAGGCCGGACACCTCGCCCGGAAGCCCTTCCGGCCCGCCGATCAGGAAGGTGAGGCGCCGGCCTTCATGGCGTCGCTGGTCGAGCCATTCGGCCCAGCGTTCAGAAGTCATCTCGCGTCCTCCAGCTTCCAGGGCGACCACGGTCCCGGGGTCCGGCCGGCTTCCCCCTGTCGCTCGGGCAGCCGCAACGTTGCGGGCCAGGGCGACGTCGTCCTTGGCCTCGGTCACGTCGACCGGCATCAACGGCTTCAGCATCTTCAGGTAGTGGGATTCGGGCTCGGTAAACGGAGGCCGGATCTTCCCCACCGCGATCAGTTCAACCTTCATTCCTGGCTCCTTCCGCAATCGCGATCCGGTCGAAGGTCGAGGGGTGGGTACCGAAGAGGAATTGCCAGAGAGCCGGTGGGTCGACGTCGGAAAGGTTCGATTCGGCCAGCCGTACCTGGAGGTCGACCAGGCCCTGTGGCTGACCGGTCAGCGCGATTGCGTAACGGTCAGCTTTCGCCTCCACGTTGCGGGAGAGCGCGTTGCCGGGAATCTGGAGAACAAAGGCAGTGAGGGTCATGGTCAGGGCCAGGACCGGGATCAGGGCCGGGCCCCGGACATCATCTCCGTTCCGGAGCATCAGCGCCCGACAGGCCAGCTGGACGAAAAGGACCCCGAGCGGGATGACCAGGAGGACGAAGGCGATCCCCCGGTTGAGGTCCTTTGCCTCGACGTGGCCGAGTTCGTGGCCGACCAGGGCGGAGAACTGGGCCGGGGTCAGTTCCCTGAGCGCGTTGTCATAGATCACGACCCGTTTCGAGGATCCGATTCCGTTCACGTAGGCATTCAGGGTTGAGGACCGCCGGCTGGCGTCGACTTCGTAGACCTGCCCCACCTCGACCCCGGCCCGATCGGCCAGGCGGATCACCTCGGTTCTCGCGGGACCATCGGGCAGCCGGTTGAAATCGTTGAAGAGCGGGGAGACAACTACCGGCCAGAGCCAGGTGGTGGCTACCGCCCACAGTGCCACCATCAGGCCGGCAGCGATCCAGAACTTTCCTTTCAGACGCCGCCAGAGGGCCATCGCTACCAGGGCTCCGATCGCCGCCGGGATCACGGCGACCAAAGTGGCGATCAACCAGTCGAGCAACCTCGGGCCGAGGTCCTGATTGACCAGCCCGTAGTCGCGACCGAGCTGCCATGCGGCGAGATCGAGGGGCAGACCGACCAGCGAGAGGAGAGCCGAGATCCCGGCGCCGGCGATCAATGCCCCTCGCAGGGGATGGCCGTCCAAACGGATCAGGAGGCGCCTCATCGGTCCTCCCCTCCAGATCGCCAGAAAGGCAAGAGTTCCGAACTGGAGCAGCAGCGCGGCGATTCCGATCAGGCGACCGGTCGCCCGGTAGTCGTCAGCCCGGCGCAGCTCGTCAGAGTCGAATCGTTCGTTGATGACCCGTTCGGCCGCGACCGGATCGGCGGCCGGAGGACCCTGCTCCGGGGAGAGCAGCAGCACCGCGAAAACAGCTACGAGGAGCGCCCCGGCCGCGATCCCGGCCAGGGCGGTGACGTTCACTCCACGACCAGTGGCCGGACCCGAATCCATCGCTCAATACGATATTCGGCAGGCCCACCAATCCATGAACGTCGCCGTCATCTCGGACATCCACGCCAACAGGCACGCGCTCGACGCGGTTCTCGATGACATTGACGAAACCGGGGTCGAGGAAATCTGGTTCCTGGGTGACGCGGTCGGCTACGGAGCGTTTCCGGGCGAATGCGTGATGGCTCTGAAGGACCGCTGCTCGGTCTTCCTGCTCGGCAACCACGACCTGGCGGCCCTGAGGGAGATCGACATCGGCACCTTCAGTCCGTCGGCCGCCGCATCGGCCCGCTGGACCCGCGAAAACATGGAGAGCGAAGCTTTTGAAGTGCTTCGCGGCCTCGATGGCACTTCGGCGCAGCGGGAAGGCATCGGCCTCTTTCACGCCTCGCCCCGCGACCCGATCTGGGAGTACGTGGTCGACAGTGACCTGGCTGAAGACAACCTCGATTTCCAGCAGGAACGAATCGCCCTGATCGGTCACTCCCACATCGCCCTCTACTTCACCCGGGTCGACGAGATGTCCCGGGTTTCATCGGTACTCGCCCCGCAGGGGACCGAGTTGTCGATGACCAGCGGCAAGTGGCTTCTGAACCCCGGCAGCGTCGGCCAGCCACGTGACGGCGATCCCCGGGCGGCCTGGGCCGAACTTGACACCGAGCGCTTCCGGATCCGCTTTCACCGGGTTGAATATCCGATCGAGGAGGCGGCGGACGCGATCCGGGAGGCCGGCCTTCCGCCCCATTTGGGGGATCGACTCTTTAAGGGTCAGTAAAGCTGGCTGTGGGTCACAAAAGTGCACGGTCGAACCATCTAGACTCGGCGGGAATGTCGTTTTTCACCCGACCGAAAGCCCGCCGGGGCGTTCTTGCTGCGCTCGCCGCATGCCTCCTGTCAGGCCTGCTCGTGGCCGGCTGCGCCGAGGATCGGAGTAACCTCATTCCCAAGGAGACAGCCGATTCCTTGATCGCACATCTCGACGAGGCCCAGGCACTGGCCGACGACAATCAGTGCTTCAAAGCCGCGGAAGCGGTGCTTTCGGCCCAGTTGGAGATCG
This sequence comes from Actinomycetes bacterium, assembly GCA_023436605.1. Taxonomy (GTDB): domain Bacteria; phylum Actinomycetota; class Thermoleophilia; order Solirubrobacterales; family 70-9; genus 67-14. The sequence goes on from JAEZIQ010000081.1 coordinate 6,595, forward strand.
AGCGTCTCGGCCCGGACGTGGACCATGAGCTGAAACGTTCCTTGATCACCGGTGTCACTCAGCTGCAGAACTACCTGAACGATCAAGACAAGTGCGTGGAGGGCGAGACCGTCGAGGAAGAGCCCACTGACACCGAGGAACCGCAGATCGAAGACGAGGGACCCACCGGGGAAACCGGCACCACTGGTCCGGAAGCGACCACTACTGGGCCCCAGGGCGACACCGATGAGAACCAGAATCCAGAACCACCACAAGGCAACAACGGGAACGGCAACGGGAATGGGAACGGCAACCAGACGCCGCCGCCAACTCCGAATCCGCCCACGACTCCGACCACGCCCACGACTCCGACCACACCGGGAGGCACCGGCCCCGGCTCCGGTGGTCTCGGCCCCGGCTGATATCCGATGACTGAACCGACGATCCTCGCCGACCGCTATGAGCTCCGCGACAAGCTGGGCTCCGGCGGCATGTCAAATGTGTACCGCGCAACCGACCGGATCCTCGAGCGGACGGTTGCGGTCAAGGTACTGGCCGAACATCTTTCCGACGACGATCGCTTCGTAGCCCGTTTCCGGCGCGAGGCGCTGGCGGTGGCCAAGCTGATCCACCCCAACATCGTCCAGGTCTACGACACCGGCGTCGATCACGGCCGCCACTTCATCGTCATGGAATGTGTCGAAGGCAAGTCCGGCGCCCAGATTCTCAAGACAGAGGGACTGGTCGACCCGGAGGTCACGGTCGAGATCGGGGTCCAGGCCTGTGCCGGCCTCGAATACGCCCACCGTCACGGGATCATTCACCGTGATGTAAAGCCCGGCAACCTGATGGTGGTCGGCGGTCCGGTCGGCGGCGGCGAGATGACCTGCAAGCTGACCGACTTCGGCATCGCCCGCGCGGCCGAGCAGACCCGGATCACCCAGGTCGGCTCGGTGGTCGGAACCGCCGCCTACCTCGCCCCCGAACAGGTTCGCGGCGAGGAGGCAACCCCTTCCACCGACGTCTACGCCCTCGGCGTGGTGCTCTACCAGTTCCTCACCGGCCGGCTCCCCTATGAGGGCTCCTCCCTGGCCGAACTGGCCGTGCGTCAACAGAACGAGAAGCCCCTGCCTCCCAGGACCTATAACGCCGATGTCCCCGAGACGGTCAGCGCCGCCGTGATGCGCGCGCTTGAAGGCGACAAGGCTTACCGCTTCCACACCGCCGCGGCGCTCTCGGACGGGCTTCAGCGCGGGCTTCGGGGCGAGGACGTGACCCTCCAGATGGACGAGGAACCTTCCACCCCGCCCGCCTTCCCCCAGGCCGAGACCGCAACCCGCCCGCTGGAGCGCACCGCCCGCACGGCTCACCGGCCGGCACCGCCTCCACCCCGCTACACCCTGCCCCAGGCAGCGCCCCGCACGAAGCCCAAGCGTTCGTTCATGCGCTCGTTCTTCCGTTTCCTGATGGGGGTTCTCGCGCTCGTCCTGATCGCCGCGGTGGTCGCAGGCTCGGTGATCCTGCTGACCGATCGGGCCGCCTCCGTCAAGGTCAAGGAATGGACCGGCAACTCGGTCGAGAAACTCACCGACGAGATCAAGCAGCAGGTCCGCGACAACACCCAGTAACGGGAGCCGGCGCGCTTCGCCCCCGACTCCGGTCGGCAAACCCGGACGGGTCTGGCGGAAGGGACCGGCCGGGTGCTACTTGACTTCCGTGCGGGTGGTCCTGATGATCCCGGCCGCGACAAAGACAGCCAGCCAAGCGGCCAGAACCAGGACCGAGACCAGCGCGTCATTGGTCTGGCTCACCTCGAAGAAACCTTCGCCATCGCCATCGCCTCGAATCGCCACGTCGACGTCGGCCAGAGCCACCCCCAGCGTGTAGTCACCGACCTTTGGAAGCAGCGAAGTCAGACCGTCGAGAACGAAGAGAAAGGCAAACGAGAGAGTGATGCCACCGGCCATTGAGCGGGTCAGGAGGGTAAGCGAGAACGCCGCGATCGCCCAGGTCGCGTTCGACACCAGCATCACCGCAACCTGGCCGGGAATCTCGTCGTAATCAACCGTGAATTCCTTGCCCGCGCTAGCGAGGCCATAGAGGGCGGTCCCGAGTCCCATCAGCAGGAACGTGGACCCGATCACCACGATCAACAGGACGGCGAGCTTGACCAGGACCAGCCTCGTGCGACGCGGATCAGCACTGAGGACGCGCCGGAGAGTTTGCTGGCCGAACTCGACCCCAGCGAGCCACGACCCGATCACCAAAGACGCGATAAGGAGCGGGAACTCGATCGCGGCCGAAAGGGCGTCGTTGTCTTCACCCACATGCCAGATCAAACAGGCGGCGAGACCCATCAGGAAGAAGATCACCAAGGTGATCGCCGTCCACATCGGGGTCGGCATCGAGCGCAGCTTCAGGAACTCAGCTCGCATTGCCATCTCCGTCGGTCAGCGAGAGGAAGACCCGTTCGAGGTCGGCCTTTTCGCGCATCAGGCCCCGGAGCCAGATTCCCGACTCGCCGAGGATGCGGGTGATCTCGGAGTCGTCTGCGATTTCGCCCCGGGCGACCAGACTGCCCTCTCCCCGATCTTCAACCTGGAGGCCGGCCCGTTTCAGGGCCGAAGTTGCCGCCGCCGACTGGGAGATCCGCACGAAGACCCGGTAGCCGAGCGAGGCGCCGGTCGAGGCGAGGACTTCCTCCATCGTGCCGTCAGCAACCAGCCTGCCCTTGTTGATGATCGTCGCCCGGTCGCACATCAGCTGGACCTCGGAAAGCAGGTGAGAGGAGACCAGCACGGTCGAGCCCGTCTGGGGCAGGCTCTTGATCAGCTCGCGTATCTCGACGATCCCCGAAGGATCGAGCCCGTTGGTGGGCTCGTCGAGAATCACCAGTCTGGGGCCACCGAGCAGGGCGATCGCCAGACCGAGCCGCTGCTTCATGCCGAGCGAGAAACCGCGGGCCTTGCTGTCGGCCCGCTCGGCCAGACCGACCAGTTCAAGGAGCCGGTCGATCTCGGCGTCCTGCGTTCCCAGCCCCAGTGTGGCCGCCTGGATCTTCAGGTTCTGCCGGGCGGTGGCCCGACCGTAGAGGGCCGGACCTTCGACCAAAGAGCCCACATGTGAGATCGCCTCTCGGAACCCGGGGCTACCCGGCTCGGTGCCGAGCAGTTCAGCCCGGCCTCCGTTCATCCCGGTCAGGCCAAGCAGGATGCGGATCGCGGTCGTCTTGCCCGAACCATTCGGACCCAGCAGTCCGCAGACCGTGCCCTCCGGCACCTGAAGCGACAGATTGTCGAGCGCAGTGATCTTGCCGAAGCGCTTCGAAACGCCTTCGAACTGGATCAGAGTCTGAGCCATCCCGCCCGGGAGCCTATCGGGCGTCCCACGGTGCGGCGCCACCGAGGATACGTTCGCTGTAGCTGGCGAACTCGCCGGCGGAAATCGCCTCACGGGCTCCGCCCATCAGGCGTTCCATGTAGGTCAGGTTGTGGTCGACCAGGAGCCGGACTGCGGTCAGTTCTTCCGACTTTGAGATGTAGTTGAGGTAATCCCGGTCGTAGGTGGCGCAGGCGGTGCACGGGCAACCCGGCACCAGCGGCATGCGGTTGCCGACTTCGCGGGGTTTGCGGACGTCGATCCGGAAGCGCTTCTCGGGCAGTGGGGCCAGGGCCATGCCGTGGCGGGCCAGCCGGGTTGGCACGGCGCAGTCGAAGACGTCGAGGCCGAGCGCGACCCCTCGCATCAGGTCGTCCACCTCGCCGATCCCGAGCAGGTGCTTCGGCGCTTCGACCGGCAGGTTCGGCACCGTGAATCCCAGCACTTCCGCCATCTCTTCCTTGTCGCGGCCGAGGGTCCCGCCGATCGAGATTCCGTCCACGCCGGAGGCGGAAACCGCCTCGCAGGATTCTTTCCTCAGGTCGGCGTGGGTGCCACCCTGGATGATTCCGAAGACCGCCTGGTCCGCCGGGCCGTTCGCTTCGTGCCAGTCGAGACAACGGGCCAGCCAGCGGTGCGTCCGCTCGGTCGAGCGGGCCGTGTACTCACGGTCGGCGTGAAAGGGGGTGCACTCGTCGAAGACCAGCGCGATGTCGGAGCCGAGCGCAGCCTGCACCCGCATCGACTCCTCCGGGGAGAGCATCAGCTCGGAGCCATCCTTGTAGGAACGGAAGCGGACTCCCTCCTCCTCGATCCCGAGCGTCTTGGCCAGTCCGTACATCTTGCGACCCGACCCCTTGATCTCCTGGGCCACACCCCCGTGAGCCAAGGAGAAGACCTGGAAACCTCCCGAGTCGGTGATGATCGCCTTGTCCCAGCCCATGAACTTGTGCAGGCCTCCCGCCTCGGCAATCCGTTCCGGGCCCGGGGCGACCAGCAGGTGGTAAGTGTTGCCGAGCACCAGCTCGTAGCCCATCGCCTCGATCTCCCGCGAGGACATGCCACGGACCGACCCTTTGGTCGCCAGCGGGATGAAGGCCGGGGTCTCGACCGGGCCGTGCGGGGTCTGCAGCGTGCCACGCCGGGCCCCGCCGTCGCGGTCGTGAATTTCGAAGGTAAGTCGGGCGGGGTCGTGGCGCATCGAGCCACCCTATCCGGCCGCGAATCTCTGCGAGATCCGACTTTCTTCCGCTATACGGCAGAAAGTCGGATCCGCGGAGCTCAAGTCGGCTGGATCAGGCTCCTGCCGGTCATTTCGACCGGCTGGTCGATGCCGAGCATCTCGAGGATGGTCGGCGCGACGTCGGCCAGGATCCCGCCCTCGGCGAGGCTGAAGCCTTCGGCGGTGACGATCACCGGCACCGGGTTCAGCGAGTGGGCGGTGTTCGGCGAGCCGTCCGGCTCGAGCATGTTGTCGGCGTTGCCGTGATCGGCGGTGATCAGGCAGGCACCGCCCGAGGCGAGCACGGTCTCGACCACGCGGCCGAGGCAGGCGTCGACCGCCTCGATTGCCTTGACGGCGGCTGGAATCACGCCGGTGTGGCCGACCATGTCCGGGTTGGCGAAGTTGATGATCCCGAAGCGGGGTTCATCCTCGGCCCAGCCGGCGATGAAAGCATCAGCAGCCTGGTTGGCACTCATCTCGGGCTTGAAATCGTAGGTCGGGACATCGCGCGGTGATTCGACCAGACGACGGTCCTCACCTTCCCACTCCTGTTCACGGCCCCCGTTGAAGAAATAGGTCACGTGCGGGTACTTCTCGGTCTCGGCGACGTGAAGCTGTTTCCCGCCGTCCCCGGCGATCACCTGGGCCATGGTCACCTTCGGTCGTTCCTCGGGGAAAGCGACCGGATAGGGCCAGCCCTCGCGGTACGAGGTCATGGTGGTCAGCTCGAGCAGCGGACCGCCGGAGCGGACGAACTCCTTGAAGTCGGGTTCGGCCAGGGCCCGGGTCAGCTCGCGCGCCCGGTCGGGACGGAAGTTGACGAAGATCGCCGTGTCGCCTTCCCGCGCTCCGTCATAGCCACCGATCACGGTCGGTTTGATGAACTCGTCGGTCAGCTCGATTTCGTAGGAGTCGGCGATTGCCTCCCCCGCGGTGACGGCGGTCGGCCCGGCGCCATGGATGATCGCGTCGTAGGCGAGTTTGACGCGGTCCCAGCGGGTGTCGCGGTCCATCGCGTAATAGCGGCCGCTCACGGTGCCGATCCGGCCGGCCGAACGCAGCCAGCGCTCGAGCTCCTCTATGTACTTCGCGCCACCGTGGGGCAGCGTGTCGCGCCCGTCGGTGATCGCGTGGAAGATCAGGTCCGGGACGCCCTCCTGCGACGCGAGTTCGACGCAGGCCTCGAGGTGTTCCCAGCCGGAGTGCACGCCGCCGTCGGAAACCAGCCCGATCAGGTGAAGCCGCCCGTTGCCGTTGACCGCCCGCTGGCAGGCATCGACCAGGGCTTCGTTGTCGAAGAAGGAGCCGTCAGCGACCGCCGTGTCGATCCGGGCCAGGTCCTGTTTTACGATCGCGCCGGCTCCGAGGTTGAGATGACCGACCTCGGAGTTGCCCATCTGACCTTCGGGCAGACCGACGTCGGGACCCTGGGCGCTGAGCTGGGTTGTCGGGTACTCGCCCCAGAGCCGATCGAAGTTCGGAGTTTCGGCCAGCGAGATCGCGTTGCCCGGGCCGGCCGGGGCGAGCCCCCAGCCGTCGAGGATGATCAGCGCGGCGGAAGGTACGGGCAGGGTGGCCATGCGGACGGGTCCTACTCGGCCGGAGCGGCGGCCACGATCGCTTCGAAATCGTCCGGGTCGAGGGCGGCACCGCCGACCAGGGCCCCGTCGATGTCGGGCAGGGCGAGCAGCTCTGCGGCGTTACCGGGTTTCACCGAGCCGCCGTAGAGGATGCGAACCTGCTCGGCCTTCTCCGGGTCCCGGGTGCGCAGCAGGCTACGGATGAACTCGCAGGCTTCCTGTGCCTGTTCCGGGCTGGCGGTGAGACCGGTGCCGATCGCCCAGACCGGCTCGTATGCGATCACGACCTTGTCGAGGTCGCTGCTGTGGACTTCGGCCAGGTCGGTGATCACCTGATGCGAAAGGACGGCTTCGGTGTCGTCGGATTCACGTTCGGTCTGGCTCTCGCCCACGCAGAGGATCGGCTCGAGTCCGGCCTCGATCGCCTTCGGGACCTTGCGGGCCAGAGCCACGTCGGTCTCCCCAAAGAACTGGCGGCGTTCGGAGTGGCCGAGGATGGTGCCATCGACCCCGATGTCGAGCAGCATCGGCGCGGAAACCTCGCCGGTGAAGGCGCCCGAGTCCTCGTAGAACATGTTCTGAGCGGCTACCCGAACCGGGGTGCCGGCGCAGCGTTCGGCCACCCGCTGCAGGGCGAGCCACGGCGGGCAGAGGACGACTTCGGCCCCGTCAGCGGACTGGGTCGGAAGGAATGAATCGAGGAACTCGTCTGCCTCCGAGGCGGTCTTGTTCATCTTCCAATTGGCGGCTACGTACGGTCGGCGGCTCATGCTCCTGCCTCTTTCAATCGTCTATTTGTCGTTCAGGGCAGTGACGCCCGGAAGTTCCTTGCCTTCGAGCAACTCCAGCGAGGCGCCGCCTCCGGTCGAGACCCAGTCGACGTCACCGGTCAGACCGAACTTGACCAGGGCGGCAACCGAATCACCACCGCCGACCACCGTGAATCCCGGAGCGGCGGCCACTGCCTCAGCCACGGTGCGGGTCCCGGCCGCGAACGGCTCGAGCTCGAAAGCGCCCATCGGACCGTTCCACAGCACGGTTCCGGCCGACGCGACGCGGGCGGCGTAATCCTTCGCCGACTTCGGACCGATGTCGAGTCCCATCCAGCCCTCCGGCACATCGACCCCGTCCGAAGCCCTGGTCTCGGTGTCGGCCGAGAACTCTCGGCCCAGCGCGAGGTCGATCGGCAAAACCAGCTCGCACTTTCCGGAGGCGGCCTTCTCGAGTGCCTCGCGGGCAAGTGGAATGTCGTCGTCGTGGCAGAGCGAGTTTCCGATCTCGTGGCCCTGGGCCTTGTAGAACGGAAAGCACATCGCTCCGCCGATCAGGATCTGGTCCGCGATCTCGAGGAAGCGGTCGATTACTCCGACCTTGTCGGAAACCTTTGCCCCGCCCAGCACCACGACCAGGGGTCGGGTCGGGTCGGCTGCGACCGAGGTCAGGTTCTTGACTTCCTTCTCGAGCAGCAGTCCGGCGTAGGCCGGCAGATCGGCGGCCACTCCGGCGGTGCTGGCGTGAGCCCGGTGGGCGGCGCCGAAAGCGTCGTTTACGTAGATTTCGGCCAGCCCGGCCAGGTCGGCAGCCAGGACCGGATCGTTCTCGGTTTCCCCGGGCTCGTAGCGAGTGTTCTCGAGCAGCAGGATCTGGCCCGGTTCCAGAGCTTCGGCCTTGGCCCGCGAGTCCTCGCCGCCGACGTCGGCCGCCATCTCGACTGGCCGGCCGATCAGCTGGGCCAGTCGCTTGGCGGCCGGGGCCAGCGACAGCTCCGGCACGACCTTCCCCTTGGGACGGCCGAGGTGGGAGCAGAGGATGACCTTCGCACCCTTACCGGTCAGGTACTCGATGGTCGGCAGTGCCGCCCTGATCCGGGTGTCATCGGTGACTTCCTCCCCGTCGAGGGGAACGTTGAAGTCAACCCGGACCAGGACGCGCTTGCCGTCGACATCGGCGTCGCGAACTGACGCCTTGTCGAATGCCATATCCAGCTCCTCGCCTGAGCGGTCCTAGAGGACCTTGCCCAGCAGCTCGACGCAGCGGTTCGAGTAACCCCACTCGTTGTCGTACCAGGAGACGGCCTTGACCAGGGTGCCGTCACCGATTACCTGGGTCAGCTGCGCGTCGAAGATCGACGAGTGCGGGTCACCGACGATGTCGGTCGAGACGATCGGGTCCTCGGTGTAGGCGAGGATGCCCTTGAGCGGACCTTCGGCGGCGGCCTTGACTGCGGCGTTGACCTCTTCGGCGCTGGTCGCCTTCGAGGGGGTGAACGTCAGGTCGACGACGGAACCGGTGATCACGGGGGCGCGAACTGCGAAGCCGTTCAGCTTGCCGGCCAGCTCCGGCAGGACCAGCCCGACGGCTTTGGCGGCGCCGGTGGTGGTCGGGATCAGGTTCTGCGCCGCGGCGCGGGCCCGGCGGAGGTCCTTGTGGGGCATGTCCTGGAGGCGCTGATCCGAGGTGTAGGCGTGAATCGTGGTCATCAGCCCCTGCTCGATGCCGACCGCGTCGTTGATCGCCTTGGCGAACGGAGCGAGGCAGTTGGTGGTGCAGGACGCGTTCGAGATGATGTTGTGGTTCTCGGGGTCGTAGTCATCAAAATTGACGCCGAGGGCGACGGTCACGTCCGGGTCAGTCGCGGGGGCCGAGATGATGACCTTCTTCGCGCCGGCCGTCAGGTGCTTGGCCGCGTCATCGCGCTTGGTGAAGAAACCGGTCGACTCGAGGACGACGTCGACGCCCAGATCATCCCAGGGCAGATCGGCCGGGTCGCGCTCGGCCAGGACCTTGATCTCCTTGCCGTCGACGGTGATCGAGCCCTCGCCTGCCTCCACCTCAGCATCAAAGCGGCCCAGGATCGAGTCGTACTTGAGGAGGTGGGCCAGAGTCTCGGTGTCGACCAGGTCGTTGATCGCGACGATGTCCAGATCAGCACCCGCGTCGTGCGCTGCCCGGAAAACGTTCCGACCGATTCGACCGAAACCGTTGATTGCCACCTTGACGCTCATTCGCTACCGCCTCCTGAAAAAACTGGGTTGGGGGAAACTCCGATTACAAACCCGATTCTACGGCCCCAACGGCCTCCACGCCGCCCGCCCCGGCAGGATCGAGGGGTCCGGGTCGCGGCAGGCCGAAATGCCGGGTGGTTCGTCTCCCAGACTTGGGCGGGTGGCCGGGGGTTCAGTCCTGGCTGACGGTGATCTCGATGTCGTGACCGTCGGGGTCACGGAGGAAGGCGGAGTAGGACCCGGACCCATGGGCGCTTGTTTCTCCGGGCCGGGCGACGTTGGTACCACCCGATCTGGTGCCACCTTCCCAGGCTGCCTTCACGGCCGCGATGCCGGGGGCGCCGAGGCTGACCATGCTGCCTTCAGCTCGCAACCCGGCTCGCTCGGTGATGAAGAGAATGGGCCGCGAGATGCCATAGCCAATCGCGTCCGTGCCATTTACGTGCCTCCGCCAGCCGAGCGGCGAAAGGAGCGAGTCGTAGAACGTGGCGGACCGGGGAAGATCGGAAACTTCGAGAACGATGTGGTGAATCACTTACATGAGGCTAAAGGAGATTCAACAAATCCGGTCACTGCCCTGATCGTGTAAGGGAGATATTGGCTCTCGCCCGGAGCGTGCCGCGTTCAGCCTCGAGGGGTCCAGCGGAACCAGCGCAGGGCGATCAGGAACCCGGCGAATCCCCATACGGCAACAACGGCCAGCTCGCCCCACTCGAACCCGGAACCGGTTGTGTTGGGGCTGTAAGCGGTAAAGAACGCTTCGAAGAAATCGCGAACCGGAAAGTGGTTGGCGAAGGAGAGTACCCCGTCGGGAATCTCGTTTTCGGGAATGAAGATGCCAGAGATGAAATAGAGCGGCAGCGTGATCGCGTTGGTGATCGCCGAGGCGGCCTCCCGCGAGGGAATGATCACGGTCATCGCGAGGCCAAGACAACAGAAGGCGGTCGCCCCGACGATGAGCGTGACCACCACCGCGGGGAGGCGCTCCCAGGGGATCGGAGCGTCGTAGAGCAGCTTGCCGATCAGGGTGACGACGACCAGCATGATCGCCGAGATCACAATCGAGTTCCCCACCCGGCCGGCGATGAAGACCCAGGGCGGAAGCGGCGTGCCCCGGCCCCTTTTGAGCAAGCCCTGCTCCCGGGCGATGGTCACGTTCATAGCGAGGTTGACCATGGTCGCCGAGATCACTGCCAGGCTCACGATCGCCGGGATGTAATAGGTGGTGACCTTGACTCCACCGAGTTCGTCGATCCGGTCATTACCGAAGATCGAGGCGAAGATCAGCAGGAAGAGGACGGGCAGGAGAGCCGTGAAGAAGACCGATGCCGGGTTCCGCCAGAACACCTTCTGGGCAAACCTGAACTCGTGGAATGCGAGCGCCATGGACTTCATCCTTCGGTCAGCTCCAGGTAGACGTCCTCGAGGCTGGGCCGGCGCACTTCGAGCTGGTCCAGTTCGGCCCCGCTCTCGATCGACCAGGCGGTGATGCGATTGAGGTCGGCAACCGATTCATGGGTGCCGATCGTGACCGTGCGTTGCCCGCCTTCGACGGGACCATGGGACTGGCTTTGACCGACCCCGGATATCCCGGACAGATCGGCGTCGACCGAAACCGAGAAGGTGATGATGGTCGGTAGCTGGCGGCGGTCACCGAGATTCTCAGGTGTATCGAGGGCGACGATCTGGCCTTCGCTCACGATCGCGACCCGGTCGGCGAGGAACTGGGCTTCGTCCATGTAGTGGGTGGTGAGCAGCACTGTCTTGCCGAGGTCACGGAGCCCGGCGATCATCTCCCAGGCCTGGCGCCGGGCCGCAGGGTCGAAACCGGTCGTCGGTTCGTCAAGGAAGAGCAGGTCCGGATCACCGACCAGGGCGATTCCGACGTCGAGCCGGCGCTGTTGGCCGCCCGAGAGCTTGCGGGCGCGGGTGCCGGCCTGTTCTTCCAACCCGACCAGCCCGATCACTTCGTCCACGTCACGCGGCTCGCTGTAATAGCCGGCGTATTGCTGGAGCGATTCCCTGACGGTGAGAGCCGGTTCCAGCGTCGTGTTCTGGAGTACGATCCCGATCCGTTCCCGCCATGCCGCCGTGGGTCGGGCCGGGTCGACTCCCAGCACACTGACTTCGCCTCCGTCACGCTCGCGGTAGCCCTCGAGGATTTCGACGGTAGTCGTCTTGCCAGCCCCGTTGGGACCCAGCACGGCGAAGATTTCCCGGGGGAGGACATCTAGGTCGATACCTCTGACCGCCTCGAGCTCGTCGTAAGACTTGCGCAGGCCCCGAATGGATATGGCGGGCTCAGACACGATCCCCGATCCTACGGATCAGGGAGATTTGCAGTCGGTCCGGTCTGCACCGGACCTCCAATCTCCACCCGCCCCCTCCAGCCGAGAAAAGCGATGGAAGGAAGGGCTTTGCTACGGGATGTCTCGGTGGGCGACGCGGACTGCGACGTCTCCCCTTGCCGAGAACTCGCGCCAGATCCTTTCCGCCACCGTGACCGATCGGTGACGGCCTCCGGTGCACCCGATCGCAATCGTCAGGTGGCTCTTTCCTTCCGCTACGTAGGCCGGAATCAGGAACTCCAGCAGGGGGAGCAGCCTGCCGTAGAACTCGCCGGCCACGGTTCCGGCCTCGACGTAATCCCGGACTTCCTGGTCGAGACCGGTAAGAGGCCGAAGTTCATCCACATAATGCGGATTCGGGAGGAACCTGACGTCGAAGGTGATGTCGGCATCCCTGGGCGGACCGTTCTTGAAGCCGAAGGTGAGCAGGTTGACTGCCATCAGCCCGCTCGAGCTGGTCTCGATCAGCTCTTCCGCGATGCGACGGCGCAGGGTGGCCCCGGTCTCACCGGAGGTATCGATGACCAGGTCGGCCCGGGCCCGTAGCGGGGCGAGGATCTCGCGCTCCACCTCGATACCTTCGGTGATCCGGCCCTCCGGGGCGGACGGGTGCCGGCGACGGGTCTCCTTGTAGCGGTCGGTGATGATCTCGTCGTGGGCTTCGAGGAAGATCACTTTTGGCTTGATGCCTTCCTGCTCGAGTTCGTCAAGCACGGTGTTGAGCTGCTCGAAGTACTCGCCACCGCGAGCATCCGAGACGACTGCGGCTCGTTCGACTCCGCTGCCCGGCAGCCGGAAGAGCTCACCTAGGGAGCGGATCATCTGTGGGGGAAGGTTGTCGACGCAGAAATAACCGGCGTCCTCGAAGGCGGCGATCGCCTCGGACTTGCCAGCCCCGGACAGTCCGGTGATGACCACCATTTCCACCGGTTCGGTCTTCCTGCGTTCCCCGGACTCTGATTCTGACGCTGAGATGCGGCTACCCGATCCTGTTGAGTTGTTCGTGAATCTCCCGGGCCACCTTACCGGGCAGGCCGGGAACCGCTTCCAGCTCTTCGCGGCTCGCGTGTAGCAACCGGTCGGGGGAACCGAAGTGTTTGATCAGCAAACGTTTACGGGTCGGACCGACTCCGCGTATGCCGTCGAGCACGGAGGTCGTCATCGCCTTGTCGCGTCGGCCGCGATGATGGGTGATCGCAAAGCGGTGGGCCTCGTCACGAACTCGCTGGAGCAGCATGTTCGCCTCCGAATCCGCCTTCAGATCGAGCGGCAGCGAGCTGCCGGGCGTGAAGATCTCCTCTTCCCGCTTGGCCAGGCTGACCACGGTTACCCCCAGGTCGATGAAGTCCCGCAGGGCCCTGACCCCGGCCGCGAGCTGGCCCTTGCCGCCGTCGATCATGATCACCGATGGCAGTGAGGCGAAGCTCTCGTCGCGGTCCCGGTCGTGGGGCGAGAGGTCGGCCTGCTGCCGGTATTGCGCCATGCGCCGGCCGAGGACTTCTTCCATCGAGGCGAAATCGTCGGGCCCTTCGTGGCCGGTTTCTCCCTTGACCCGGAACCGCCGGTAATCGGACTTCTTGGGCCGACCACCTTCGAAGACGACCATCGAGGCGACCGTGTGGTCACCCCCGAGGTTGGAGATATCGAACCCTTCGATCCGGACCGGCAGCTCCTCCATGCCAAGCGCCTCCCCAAGCTGGGAAAGGGCTTCCACCCGACGCTGCTGACGGTGCTCGCTCTGCAGTCGATCCTGGTCGAGGGCGAGCTTCGCGTTCCGTTCGGCCAACTCCCGCAGCCGGCGTGTATCACCGCGTTCGGCGATCCGGACTTCCACCCCGGCCCCTCCCCGTCGGTCGGAGAGGAAAGTCTCGATCTCCTCCGTCCTGCCGGACATGTACGGGCCGAGCACGACCCGTTTCGGCACAGCCGGTGAAGCCCCGTAGTACTGCTCGATGAACTCGGCAGCGACCTCGTCGATCTCGCGTTCGGCCGGATTCTCGAGGTAAAAGGACTGGCGTTCGGCGAGAATGCCGTCCCGTACCTGAAAGACCTGGGCGTTGGCGTCGGCTCCTTCGACCGCGACCCCGATCAGGTCGGCGGTGCCGACCTTGGTGCCGGAGATCCGCTGGCGTTCGAAGAGCGACTGGACCGAGGCCAGCCGGTCGCGGAAGACGGCCGCCGTCTCGAAGTCCTGGTCGGTCGCTGCTTCCTTCATGCGGGCTTCGAGATCGCGTTCGATCTGGTCGTAACGGCCGGAGAGGAAGTCGATCACCCGGTCGATGTTGGCGCGGTAATCCTCCCGGCTTATGTAGTCGACGCAGGGGGCGCCGCAGCGCTTTATGAAGTAGTCAAGGCAGGGACTGCCCGAGCGGCGACCCGGTTCCTTGCCTTCACAGGTCCGGTACTGGAACAGCTTGCCGAGCAGGTCGAGGGTGTCGCGGACCCGCCGGGCCGATGAGAACGGGCCGAAGTAGGCGCGCCCGGGCCGGTGCCGTTCACGTGTGAAGTAGACGCGCGGGTAGTCCTCGTCGAGACTGACCGCGATGTAGGGGTAGGACTTGTCGTCGCGCAGCTTGATGTTGAAGCGCGGTCGGTAGCGCTTGATGAAGCTCTGCTCGGCGATCAGCGCCTCGGATTCCGTCTCGGTGACCAGGAACTCGATCCGTTCGATCAGCCGGGTCATCTCGGCGTTGCCGCCGCTGAAATGGGAAGCGACCCGCTTGCGGATCGAGATCGCCTTACCGACGTAGATCACCTCGTCGTCGCGGTCGCGGAAGAGGTAGACGCCCGGGGCATCGGGGAGCGACCGCCGTTCGGCGACGATCCGCTGTTCTCTGGATTCGGCTTTTTCCACGTGCCTGGCCACCACCGAAGCGTAGAACCCGGCAGACATTGGGATACGCTGGCGCCACTCATGGCCGCAGAAAAGCTGACTCCACCGGAACTGAAAACCATCCAGATCGAGATCGACGGCGAGATCGGAACCCTGACTCTGAATCGTCCCGAGACCTTCAACGCGATGAGCCCCGACCTGATTGAAGACATGGTCACGGCCTTTGCCTGGCTGGCCGACGAAGCACCGCTTCGTGGCCTGATCGTGACCGGGGCCGGTGCCGCGTTCTGCGCCGGCGGTGACCTCAACTGGTTCAAGGCCGGCATGGAGGACGAGAGCATCGACATCGTCGCCAACGTGCGGCGCGGTGCCGAGATGCTCCATCAGGCGATCGTCGACCTCCAGCGGATCCCCTACCCGGTGATTGCCGCGCTCAACGGCCCGACCGCCGGCGCCGGCTTTTCGCTTGCCCTGGCCTGCGACATCCGGATCTGCTCCGAGAACGCTTTCCTCGCCTGCGCCTACGGCCGGATCGGAGTTTCACCCGACGGCGGCATGACCTACTTCCTGCCCCGCGTGGTCGGCCCCTCGAAGGCGATCGAGATCCTGCTCAACGACCCGAATCTCTCCCCCGCCGATGCCCTCAAGGAGGGCCTTGTCTCCGAGGTAGTCGCCCCGGATGAGCTGCTGGACCGGGCCCGGGCGAAGGCTGACAAGCTGGCCGAGAAGTCGCCCTACTACCAGAAGATGGCCAAGCACCTGGTGCATCAGAGCCTCGACAACAGCATCACCGAACAGCTACAGCTCGAACGCCACGGGATCGCCGAGGGAATGGGAACCGAAGACGCGCTGAACGCCGTCTCCGCGTTCCTTTCCGGCGGCAAGGCCGAATTCAAGGGCAAGTAACCCGAAAGCAGCGGCGCTCGGTTCAAATTACCGGTGCTATATCCCTGCAAT
>JAEZIQ010000048.1 GCA_023436605.1 Actinomycetes bacterium
GTGTTTTCGGGCCGCCCCGCCCCCCCCCCCCCGCCCCCCCCACCAGCCCGGTAACTACGGCCCGGCCTACCTTGACGGCGGCGAAGGTGACGACTGGGTGTACGGCACCTCGCAGGACGACACGATCATCTACAACTCGGGGATCAAGGAAGTGTGGGGGATGGACGGTGATGATCTTTTCGTCACCAGCTCCCGCGGCCGTGGCAAGTTCGACGGTGGCAAAGGCGGGGACACCATCTCCTTCGCCGCCCACACGCCCTCGGAGCGCGAAGGTTCGATCACTGGCGTCAAGGTTGACCTCGCGGCCGGCAATGCCCTCGGCTTCTCCAACTACGGCCTGAAAGGCATCGAAGGTGTGATCGGTTCTGCCTTCGACGATCGCATCACCGGTGCTCCCGGAGTCGTCAACGAGATCGACGCCGGACTCGGTGATGACGAGATCACCGCCCAGTCCGAGGATTCGGTTGACGGCGGTCTCGGTGAGAACCAGTGCTCGGGCGGCAAACAGGCCAACTGCAACGAGAGTTCCCCCGGCAACCAGCGGGGGGAGATCACCCAGGTCGACATCACCGAGGGCGGCCTGCCGATCATCATGGGCAGCGACGAAGGTGACTCGATCACGGTCACCTACGACGCTACGGCCGGGGCCTTCGGGTTCGAGGTGGCCAACGGGGCGCTGCCTTCCGGGCTCTGCGAACGGAGCGGTGACCAGGGCCGCATCAATTGCCCGGTCGACCAGAACAACCTGAACGGAATGCTGGTCTACGGGGATTCCGGGGATGACACGATCACGCTGGACGAGACGATCCCCACCACCCTGACCACGACCCTGAACGGCGGGACCGGAGTGAATCGGATCACCGGCGGCCCCAGCAAGGACTTCATCTCGACCGCGCCCGGCAGTGCCGGCAGCATCCTCGAGGGTGGCGGCGGGCTTGACATCCTCTACGCCTTCGACACGGTCTCGTTGGGCGGCGGTGCCGAGACCGACGTCTTCCGGGTCGTCGACCCCTGCCTCGGGGCGACCCTGCGGGGTGACGACGGTCAGGACAGTGTCGTGTTTGCCGGGGCGACCCGCGGTGTCAAGGCGGACCTGGCCGGTGGCTACGCCGAGTGGAACGACGGCGGTTGCCCCGGACCCCGCACCACGATCGGCAAGGACATCGAGAAACTCGAAGGCACCGACAACGACGATCACCTGATCGTCGGCGGGAGAAACGAACAGCAGCAGGGCCGTTCGGTGCTGTTCGGAAGGGGAGGCATCGATACCCTCGATGCGAAGAACGGAAGTACCGACACGGTCACCACCGGCGCCAACGGCAGAAGCAACAAGGTGGTCGCCGACAAAAAAGACAACGTCATCTGGGGCTACGGCCTCGCCGGCCGCTGACCCCAGAAGCCCGGGAGCCGGGCAAGTAAATGAATCCAGGATCTTCCCTCAGATCGGTTTCCCTCACCGCGATCGCCTTGCTTCTCGCGCTGGCCGCTCTGGCCTGCGCGTCAGCCCCTCCCGAAACCGCTTCGGCGCGTCCCTCGCACTGCTTCGGCAAGAAGGTCAATCGGGTGGTCAAGGGTGAGAACAAGACGGTCCGTCTCAAGTACCGGGACGTGGCCTGGATCTCCGGCAGGCATGTGACCGTGATCGGCAAACCGTTCAGCAGGATCTGTGCCGGAGAGGGTTCCCAGAAGATCATCACGGGCAAAGGCATCACCTTCACCGACGCCGGGCCCGGAAACGACCGCATCAAGGCCCTCAAGGGTGACGCCACCGTGAATGGTGGTCCGGGCGACGACGTGATCGCGACCCAGAAAGGCAACAGACTGCGGATCTCCGGCGGGAGTGGCAACGACCGTATCCGGACCGGCAAGGGCAACAGCGTCGTGGTCGACGCCGGACCCGGAGACGATCGCGTCCAGCTCCACACGAACACCTCGAGAGGGGTGATCAAGGGCGGACTCGGCAACGACCACTTGCGCGGCTCCAAGAGCCACGACCTGATCTACGCCAGCCCGAAACGCAACCCCCACGGCCGTCCGGACCGCGACAAGGTGTTCGGTCTTGGCGGCAACGACCGGATCTACGACTACTCCGGGATCGGCAACCGTCTTTACGGCCTGACTGGGACCGACCGCATTCACAGCCTCGGCGACGCCGTCTCCGAGATCCACGGGGGTAACGGATCCGACTTCCTCTTCTCCAACGGCGGAGTGACCGAAGCCGGGGTCCGCGAGAAACTCTTTGGCGAGCAGGGCAACGACCGTCTGCGGGCAGATGAGCCGAACAACAACGGTCCCGCCTTTCTTGACGGCGGCGAGGGCGACGACTGGGCCTACGGCACGCCCCTGTCGGACACGCTGATCACCCACTCGGGGATCACCAAGCTCTACGGCAAGGGCGGAGACGATCTTTTCGTGACCACCGGTCGTGGGCTCGCCCGGATCGACGGTGGCGAAGGCCGCGACACGATCTCGTATGCGGCTCACACTCCGCCCGGTGGTCGCCGTATCGACGGTGTGATCGTCGACCTGGGCGAGGGACGCTCGCTAGGCACAACCACCTACCGGTTGACCAGTCTCGAGAACGTGATCGGGTCGGCCTTCGACGACGAGATCACCGGAGCTCCGGGGGTCGCCAACGAGATCGAGGCGGGCCTCGGCGACGACGTGATCCGGGGCAACGGTGACGGCGACACCGCGGACGGCGGCCTGGGCCGCAACGAGTGCTCCGGGTTCTCGAGAACGTCGCGCTGCAACGGTGAATCGCCCGGAGATTTCGGCAATCAGCTCACGCTCGTCGACATCAACGACGGCGGGATCCCGATCATCATGGGCGGAACTCGCGACGACCGCATATCGGTCGGGTACGACGACTCGAACCAGTGGTTCCAGGTCAAAGTCGCCGACGGCGGAGTGCCATCCGGAAACTGTCGCGGGGTCGGGAGCCAGACCCGGGCCAACACGATCCTCTGTCCCGCAAGCCGGAACGACCTCGATGGCATGCTGGTCTACGGGGGCGAGGGTGACGACCGCATCAAACTGGACGGCTCGATTCCGAAGAACATGTCGACCACTCTGAATGGCGGTGACGGTCGCAACGTGATCCAGGGCGGGCCGAGCAAGGACTTCATGTCGACCAGTTTCAACAGCGCCGGCAGCGTCCTCAAGGGGGGCGGCAACAACGACCTGATCTACGCCAATGACCGGGTGAGCATCCACGGGCAGAAGGGCACCGACCACGCTCACATCCTGCGCCCCTGCTCGGGTTCGAAAGTTGATGGCGGCCTCGGCAACGACAGTGCCGTCTTCGCGGGATCGCCACGCGGAGTGAAAGCCGACCTCGGCAAGGGATATGTTCGGTGGATGAAGGGTTCCTGCTCCATGCCGACCCGGTTCGCCCCGACCACCGAACGCCTTGAGGGCAGCTCCCACGACGATTGGCTGATCCTCGGCAAGCGCCACCGCCAGCAGCAGGGAAGGTCTTCGCTGCTCGGCCGCGAGGGAATCAACATCCTTGATTCGAAGAACGGCCGACGGGACACGGTGACCACGGGACCGGCGGCTCGCCGCAACAAGGTGATCCGGGACCGGCAGGACAAGGTCATCTGGGGTTGGGGCCTCGCCGCGTTCTGATGGGCGTTGAGAGCCGAAGGGAACTGGGAGCGGGGGAGTTGCCTGGGGGGCAGTTCGCGCGGCTGCTGAAGGCGGTCGTGGTGCCGCGGCCGATCGCCTGGGTTTCCACCACCTCGTCTGACGGGGTCGACAACCTGGCTCCGCACTCATTCTTCACCTTCGCCTCGGAGGTGCCGCCGATCCTTCAGTTCACCTCGATCGGCCATAACGATTCGCTGCGAAACGCAACCGAGACGGGCGAGTTCGTGATCAATCTCGCCGACCTCGCCAACCTCGACGCGGTCAACGCATCCGGCACCGCTTACCCCTTCGGGGAGGACGAGTTCGAAGCGCTGGGGATCGAGCGCGAAGAGTCGGCCGAGGTCAAACCCCCTCGCGTGGCTGGCTCACCGGTCGCGATCGAGTGCCGAACCGAAGGCACGGTCGAGTTCGACCAATCAGTAGTCGTCTTCGGAAGGGTCGTGCACCTGGCGATCAGCGAAGCGGTACTCGACGGGGATCACCCGGCGATCGAGAAACTTGCCCCGATGGCCCGGCTCGGTCGCAACGAGTGGTCGGAGATCGGCAGGATTCACCGGATCGACCGGATTCCGCTTGAGGACGCCCGCAGGGCTGACGAAAACGCCTAGCCGAGTGCGGCGAAGGCGCCGGTCTCGACGCTGAACCTCGCCTCACCGGCCCGCTTGGCTTCCTGCACCACTGCTTCGGCCACCCGGGGCGCCACATCGCGGTCGAAGACCGACGGGATGATGTAGTCCTCGGAAAGGTCGTCGCCGACCACATCCGCGATTCCGCGGGCCGCGGCCATCTTCATTTCCTCGGTGATCTGTGGGGCACCGGCATCGAGCGCACCGCGGAAGATGCCGGGGAAGCAGAGCACGTTGTTGATCTGGTTCGGGTAATCCGAGCGGCCGGTGGCCATGATGCGCACGTACTTGGCGGCTTCCTCGGGCGAAACTTCCGGGTCAGGATTCGACATCGCGAACACGATCGGGTCGCGGTTCATCTTGCCCAGCGACTCGGGCTGGATGATCCCCGGGCCCGAGAGGCCAACGAAAACATCCATGCCCTCGATCACTTCGTCCGGGGTGCCGAGCAGATGGTCGGGGTTCGAGTTCTCGGCAAACCACTTCTTGATTCCGGTCAACTCACCGGCCTGGTAATCCTCGCGGGTAACCGAGAGTGCGCCCTTGCGGTCGCAGCCCACCACGTGGGTGAGGCCGGCGGCCAGCATCATCTTGGTCACCGCGATGCCGGCAGCGCCGAGTCCGACCATCAGGACGCGCAGCTCCTCGATCGGCTTGTCGATGATCTTCAGAGCGTTGAACAGAGCGGCCATGGTGACCACGGCGGTTCCGTGCTGGTCGTCGTGGAAGACGGGAATGTCGAGCGATTCCTTGAGTCGGTCCTCGATTTCGAAACAGCGGGGGGCGGAGATGTCTTCCAGGTTGATCCCGCCGAAAGTCGGGGCCATCAGTTCGACTGCCCGGACGATCTCGTCCGGGTCCTTCGTGTTCAGGCAGATCGGGAAGGCATCGACGCCGGCGAACTCCTTGAAGAGCATCGCCTTGCCTTCCATCACCGGCATCGCGGCTTCCGGACCGATGTCACCGAGGCCGAGGACCGCGGTGCCGTCGGAGACGACAGCCACCGTGTTCTTCTTGATCGTGTACTCGAAGGCGAGCTGGCGGTCCTCGTTGATCGCCGTACAGACCCGGGCCACGCCCGGGGTGTAGGCCATCGAGAGATCATCACGGGTCTTCAGCGGGTACTTGTTCTCGACCGTGACCTTGCCGCCCCGGTGCATCTGCATGGTGCGGTCGGTGTACTCCATGACCCGGGCGCCCCGGATCGAGCCGAGGCCCCGGAGGATCCGCTCCCAGTGCTCCTGGTCGACGGCGTCGATCGTGAACTCGCGAACCCGTTTGCCCTCGCCGCCGGCGCCGGGGATCAGATCTACGCCTACGAGCTGGCCACCCGCTTCGGCTACCGATGCGGTCAGCTTGCCAAGGGGCTCCTGGCGGGCATCGAGTTCGACTCGGACGGTGACGCTGTACTGAGCTGAAACTGGTGGCATCTGACCATCTTACGAGGGCGCCGTCGATCGACCTGTCCCGACTGCCCGAAGACCTATGATCGGGTCGTGCCTGAAGAGAACCCAGCCCTTTTCCTGATCGACGGCAACAGCATGGCCTACCGGGCGTTTTTCGCCTTGCCGGATTCGATGGCCACGGCTGACGGCCGACCGACCAACGCGATTTTCGGGCTGACCTCAATGCTGGTCAAGCTGATCTCCGATTACCGGCCCCGGCAGATCGCCGTCGCCTGGGACGCCGGCATGTCGGGCCGCGAGGTCGTCTACCCCGAATACAAGTCCCACCGGCCGCCGAAGCCCGACCTGCTGCGCCAGCAGTGGCCGCATCTGCTCGAGATGGTCGAAGCTTTCGGGTACACCAACGTCAAGGTTGACGGCTATGAGGCAGACGACGTGATCGCCACCCTGACCAGGCAGGCCACGGAGGTCAACATCCCGGTGGTCGTAGTAACCGGTGACCGTGACGCCTACCAGCTGGTCACCGACACGGTCCAGGTGATGAGCACCTCAAGGGGAGTCACCGAGACCAAGCTCTACGACCGGGAGGCGGTGAAGGAGCGGTACGGCGTCTATCCCGAACTGGTCACCGACCTGATGGGTCTTCGCGGCGACACCTCGGACAACATCCCCGGGGTTCCCGGGATCGGCGAGAAGACCGCCGCCCAGCTGCTCGACCAGTTCGGGTCGCTGGAAGAGATCCTCGCCAACGTCGACAAGGTCTCCGGCAAGAAGCGCAAGGAGAACCTGACCGAGTTCGCCGAAGACGCCCGGATCTCCAAACAGCTGGCGACCATGGATTTCGAGGTCGACACCGGGGTCGACATCGACGAGCTGATGGCGACCGTGCCGGACCGCGAGAACCTGCGGGCCTTCATGACCGACTTCGAGCTGCGAGCCGCGATGAACCGCCTCGAAGAGGCGCTGGGCGACGGCGAGATCCCCGGAGTCTCCGAGGACGCGCCGGAACCGGCCGAGGTCGAACTTTCGGCCGGCGGCGTCGAGGATCTGGCCGACGGGCCGATCGCGGTCGAACTTTACGGGGGCTGGGCCGCGACCGACGGCAAGCGGGTGGTCGGGGGCGAGGCGAACGCCGACGAGCTGGC
The DNA here is from genome assembly GCA_023436605.1 of Actinomycetes bacterium. GTDB lineage: Bacteria > Actinomycetota > Thermoleophilia > Solirubrobacterales > 70-9 > 67-14. The sequence continues at coordinate 6,829 of JAEZIQ010000048.1, forward strand.
GGAGATGGTCCAGGGCAAGCCGCTGATCGGCCACGACATCAAAGCGATCGGTGGTCAGCGGGTCGGGCTCCTGGCCGCACTCGAAGGCACAAAGGAAGGCCCGGTGATCGCTCACGACACGCTGGTGGCCGCTTACCTGCTCGAGCCGGCCCGCCGCAACTACCACCTCGACGAGCTGGCGATCCAGGCCGGGCTTGCGCCCTCCGGGATCGACGGCGATGACGCTCAGATGTCGCTGATCGCCGACGAGGAGGACAACGGATCGATCGCCCCGGAGATCGCCGCCACGGTCTGGAACCTGGCCCAGGTCCAGAAGCCGAAATTGGCCGAGGCCGGGCTGGTCGACCTGCTGGTCGACATCGAGCAGCCGCTGATCCGGGTGCTGGCCGCGATGGAGCGGATCGGCCTCAAGCTCGACCGGGAGAGGGTGGCGGAAATGGCCGCCGGCCTCGAGGACCGCATCGTCGAACTGGAGAAGGAGATCCATGAGCTGGCCGGACGGGAGTTCACGATCGGCTCGCCCCAGCAGGTCGGCCAGATCCTCTTCGAGGAGCTCGGCCTGACCCGCAAACGGCGCGGCAAGACCGGGTTCTCGACCGACGCGAGGGTGCTCGCCCAGATCCGGAACGAGCACGCGATCGTCGCCCTGATCGAGGAGTGGCGGGAGCTGACCAAACTGAAGAACACCTACCTCGAGCCGCTGCCGGCGGCGATCGACCCGACCACGGGCCGGGTCCACACGACTTTCATGCAGACCGCTGCCCCGACCGGCCGGATCTCATCGATTCAACCCAACCTGCAGAGCATCCCGATCCGCTCCGACGTCGGCCGGCCCCTCCGCGGCTGCTTCGTCGCCGAGCCGGGGAACCTCCTGGTCTCCCTCGACTACAGCCAGGTCGAACTGCGAGTGCTCGCCCACGTGGCGGAAGAGGAGGTCCTCAAGGGTTTCTTCCGGGCCGGGGAAGACGTTCACTCGGCCACCGCGGCCCAGGTCTTCGAGATCGATCCGAGTGAAGTCGACGAGGCACAGCGCTCGAAAGCGAAGATGGTCAACTTCGGGATCGTGTACGGCCTGACCGGTTTCGGCCTGGCGGACCGGCTAAACATTCCCCGGGCCGAAGGGGAGGAGTTCGTCAAGCGCTACCACGAGCGTTTCCCCGCGGTCACCGCCTTCCGTGAACGGGTCGTCGAAGAGGCGACCGAAACCGGGTTCGTCAAGACCCTGCTCGGCCGTCGTCGGCCACTGCCGGAACTCCGCTCGAGCCAGGCCCAGACCCGGGCCCAGGGCGTCCGGCTGGCAATGAACACGGTGGTGCAGGGCACCGCCGCCGACATCATCAAGATCGCGATGATCCGCTGTCATGACGCGCTGCTCGAAGAAGGTCTCTCCAGCCGCCTGGTCCTGCAGATCCACGACGAACTCCTCTTCGAAGGTCCCGCCGAGGAAGCCGAGGCGGTGACCGAACTGGCCCGCCGCGAGATGGTCGGCGCGTTTGACCTCGACCCGCCCCTGGAGGTTGACTCCGGGGTTGGTGAGAGCTGGCTCGCGGCCAAGTAGTTCCCGGTGAGCGAATCACTCGTCGTCCTGCTGATGGTGCTGGTCGGCGTACAGTTCGCTGCCCAGGCGCCGGTCAACGGGGGCCTCGGCCGGAGCACAGGGCCACTCGTCGCCGCTCTAGTTTCGTTCCTGGTCGGCAACGTCGCGCTGCTGGTCATCGTGGCCATGGCCGGCCGACTGGACAACTTCTCCTCGATAGCCGAGGTGCCACTCTGGCAGCTGGCGGGCGGCGTGATCGGCGCTACCTACGTCGCCCTGGCCGCGACGACCATTTCCCGGATCGGGGCGGGTGTGATCGCCGCGGTGACAGTCACCGGCCAGCTTGCCTGTTCGGTGGTCGTCGACCATTTCGGCTGGTTCGGGATCGAGGTGCACGACGTGACCGGTCCGCGCATCCTCGGGCTCGTGCTGCTCCTGATCGGGGCTATGGCGATGCTCTACAGCCGTGAGGAGGCGAGAGAGGAGAAGCCCGGGGTCAGCACCGGCAGCCGGGAGCGCCTGGTTATCTGCGTGGTCATCTTTGTCGCCTCGCTTGCGGTCGGCGTCCAGCATCCCCTCAACTCGGAACTGGCCGGGAATATCGGTGACCTGCCGGCCGGTCTGGTGAATTTCACGGTCGGCACGATCCTGCTCGCGATCGCGGTGCTCGCCACCGGCCAGGCCCGGGCCATCCTCCGGGCCCGGCAGGCCCAGCCGCAGTACTTCCTCGGTGGTTTCATCGGTCTGATCGTGGTCGTCTCCTCGTTGGCGGCGGTCACCGTGATCGGCGCGGCGGGGCTTACCGCAGCGCTCGTCACCGGACAGATGATCGGTTCGCTCCTGCTTGACCGGACCGGCGCCTTCGGCCTGACCCGCATCCCGATCGACCGCGTCCGCCTTGCTGCCGCGGCGGTTCTCCTGATCGGGACCTACCTCGCAACCGGTTGACGCGTGCGAGGATTCGGTCATGACCGGCACCGTCTCCTGGATCTCGATCGCGCCCGTCAAGGGCATGCGCATCCAGTCGCTTGAGCGGGTCGACCTGACCGAGGACGGCGTGCCCGGTGACCGGGCATTCATCCTGACCGACCCGGGCGGAGCGATGGTCAACGGCAAGCGGGTCGGCTCCCTGATGGAGATCATTCCGACCCACGACCGGGCGGCCGGAACCCTCACCCTGGCTTTCCCTGACGGAACGTCGGTCAAGGGTGAAGTCGCGCTCGGGGAGTCCGAGGAGATCACCTTCTTCGGTCAGCCCGAGCGGGCCCGCCCGGTGACCGGAGAGTTCTCGGCCGCGATCTCCCGCCACACCGGCACCGACCTGCGACTGATGGCCCAGCCGGAGGGGAGGACGGGCGTCGACCGCGGCAAGTGGGGCGGGGTCACCCTGCTGGGCGCCACCTCGCTGGAAAGCCTGCGCGAGGCCGGCCGCGACTTCAATCGTGAAGCGCCCGGAAGCTCTACATCCGGCGACCCCGATCCCGGTCCGATCGACCAGCGCCGGTTTCGCATGACCTTCGGGATCGAGGGCACCGCGCCCTACGAGGAGGACGGGTGGGTGGGCCGGCACGTCCGGATTGGCGAGGCCCTGATCCGGGTCGGGGCGCACGTCGGCCGCTGCGCGGTCACGACCCGGGATCCCGAGTCCGGCGAAACCGATCTCAAAACCCTTCATTTCCTCAAGCACTCCCGGGATCAGGTCGATTCCGTCGAGGCGCTGCCTTTCGGGGTCTACGGTGAGGTGATCGAAACGGGTCCGGTCGCGATCGGTGATCGACTCACCGTTCTCGACTGACCGGCCAGTCCCAAGTCATGTCGGCTCGGTCCGCTCCGGGCCTGCTTCGACCGTTCCCTCCGCCTCCGGAGTTCCAGTGGCACTGTCGGCATCGGGTTTCTGATTCCGTGAAAGCAGGATGAAGGGGAGCGCCAGCACCGTCACCATCGCGCCGTAGAGGTACGAGGTCCCGTAGCCCGAAATGTCGGCGATCCGGCCGAGTGCGGGCTGGCTGACCACACCTCCGGTCGAGCCGAGCATCGAGTCGAACGAGAGGATTGTCGCCCGCTGCTTCGAGGGGATCATCCCGTTTATGTATGACTGCCGGATCGGCATCGCGGCCGCGAAAAGCATCGACCAGATCGCGATCAGGCCGACCACCACCCAGAACTCCTCGATCAGGCCGATCAGCCCGAGAGTTATCGCACCGCCGCCGACCGCGAGCAGGAGAGCCGAGGTCCGGAGCCGGAAAAGGCGCCGGATCCGGGGAGCGAGGAACCCTCCAAGGATCTGGGATCCGGCAACGAGGGCCGCGGTGATGCCGGCGATTCCGTAGGCCTCGGGGTCGCCAACCAGTTCCAGCAGGTAGGGCTGGAGAGCATAGAAGGCGTAGAAACTGACTCCAGCGGTGAAAGGTGCCGCCAGCATGATCCACTTGACCGAGGGCACTCGCCACCCGTACTCGACCGAGTCCGCGGTGATCTGCCTCATCTCTGAGACCGTGCTCTCCGATTTGCGGGGTTTGAAGCCCAGGTCCCTCATCGCCCAGCCGGCGAAGAAGAACATCACGACCAGAACCCCGGCTCGCATCAGGAAGGGAACCCCGAGGCTGGTCACCTGGGCGACGTAGCCGCCGATTACCGATCCGGTCAGCATGCCGATCCCGGTCACGATCTGGCCCCGCCCGAAGACCTGCTCGAGGTCACCGGTGAAGCCGGTCGCGTCGAGCGCGTCGACCAGCCACGCTTCGACCGCTCCGGAAAAGAAGGTGAAGCCCAGGCCGAGCAGGAGGGAGACCACGGCCCAGGCCCAGAACGGGCCGTCGATCTGCCAGAGCATCACGTAGAGCAGGGTGGTGGCCATCAGGGTGAGGGTGCCCGCCATGTATGAGACGCGGCGGCCGATCGTGTCGGCGACGACTCCGGTCGGGATCTCGAAAAGCACCATGCCGGCGGTGAAGAATGCGTTCGCGGCGAAGGCCTCGAGGTTCGAAAGCCCGGCGTCCAGGAGAAAGATCGTGTTGATCCCCCAGATGAAAGAGGCGGCAAGTGTGTTGCCCAGCATCAGGGTCAGATAGACCCGCTGGACCTTCTCCGGTGTGGAGCTCACAACGGGACCGTACCCGGCGCGGCTCTCCCTGAAGACGATCGCCCGTAATACGGGCTCTTCCGTTCGGGGCTGCCCTTTCGCCTAATCTGACGGTCATGACTGAGGCGAGGAGACTTCTGGCGGTTCTGTTGGTGCTGGTCCTTGGCGTTGGCGTCACGGCCTGCGGATCGGATTCGGATTCCGAGGGCGACAAGGGATCCGAGATCGAGGGCGTCACCTGGCAGGTGATGAACGTCTTCAGCAATGGCGCGGCTTCAAGTCTGCCCGCGGATCTGGATCCGCCCACCCTGGAGTTGAGCGATGGCAAGGCCAACGTGTTCGCCGGCTGCAACAGCGGGTCCGGTGAGGCCGAGGTTTCGGAAAAGACGATCGACTTCGGCCCGATCGGCCTGACCATGAAATCCTGCGGCCAGATCGAAGACCAGGTTGAGGCCATCGTTTCCAAGGTCTTGCAGGGAGAAGTGAAGTACGAAGTCAATGCCGACGGGAATCTCGTTCTGGAGAAAGGCGCCGACGGTCTCGTCCTGACGCCGCCCAAATGACTTTGCGTCAAATTCTTCTCTGAGACTTCACGGTCTGTCCACTTTGCGGCGCGACCCGGGGCGTTAGCCTGAAGACGTTCTTTCATTCCTCGAGGAGGCCGCATGACCGTCACCACCGAAACCGCTACGACCAGGCTGAAGAATTACGTCGGTGGCAAGTGGGTCGAAGCCGAAGGTGCGGAGCTCCATGACGTGATCAACCCGGCCAACGGCGAGGTGCTGGCCCGGGTCCCCTACTCGACGGCCGCCCATCTCGATGCGGCGGTTCGCACCGCTCGCGAGGCACTGCCGGTATGGCGCGGGGTCAGCACGATCGCCCGGGCCCGGCTGCTCTTCACTCTCCGCGAGAAGCTCGAGGCCCGCAAGGACGAAATCGCCCGCTGCGTGGTGACCGAGATGGGCAAGACGCTGCCCGACGCGACCGCCGAAGTGGGCCGGATGATCGAGATGGTCGAAGCCGCAACCGCAATTCCGACCACCATGCAGGGCAAGGTGCTCGAAGACGTCGCCCGTGGGGTCGACGCCGAGACGATCCGCCAGCCGGTCGGGGTCTGCGGAATCATCGCCCCCTTCAACTTCCCGGCCATGGTGCCATTCTGGTTCTTGCCTTTCGCGATCGCCTGCGGCAATACGATCGTCCTCAAGCCCTCCGAGCAGGTGCCGATGACCCAGCAGCTGGTCTTCGGGATCATCGACGAGCTCGACCTTCCCGAAGGTGTGGTCAACCTTGTCAACGGCAGTCGCGAAGTGGTCGAGGGAATGCTCGACCACCCGGGAATCGACGCGATCTCCTTCGTCGGTTCGGCGCCCGTCGCCAAGCTCGTTTACGAGCGGGCGGCCCAGACCGGCAAGCGCGTCCAGGCCCTAGGCGGTGCCAAGAACCACATGGTGATCTGCCCCGACGCTGTCGTCGAACCGACTGTGAACGGCCTGATCGGCTCCGGTTTCGGCGCTGCCGGCCAGCGCTGCATGGCCGGCTCGGTGATCGTCACCGTCGGGTCCGCCCACGACAGCGTGATCCCGACCCTGGTCGAAGAGACGAAGAAGCTTCAGGTCGGGAACGGCCTCGAAGAGGGCATCGACGTGGGACCGGTCATCTCCTGCGAAGCCCAGGACCGGATCGACAGCTGGATCGACAAGGCGATCCAGGAAGGGGCCGAGGTTCTGGTCGACGGCCGCACGCCCCTCGCCGACGCGCCCGAAGGCTCCTCCTACGTCGGACCGACCCTGCTCGACAAGGTCAAGCCGACCGACTCGATCATCGAGAATGAGGTCTTCGGACCGGTGATCGCGATCGTCAACGTCGACACCCTCGAGGAAGCGATCGACATGGTCAACGCCAGCCCCTTCGGCAACGGCGTCTCGATCTTCACCGAATCCGCCTCCGCGGTCCGCAAGTTCCGCCACGACGTCGAGGTCGGCATGGTCGGAGTCAACATCGGAGTCGCCGCTCCGGTCGCCTTCTTCCCCTTCTCGGGCTGGAAAGCCTCCTTCCTCGGCGACCTCCATGCCCACGGCCCCGACGGAGTCGAGTTCTTCACCCGCAAGAAGACCATCACCAGCCGCTACTTCTCAGGCGGCCACCAGTCCGGCAGCTACTTCGTCGAGAACTGACCACCAGTTTTCAAGGGCTTGGAAAAACTTGTGGCGTCGGACTCAGGCGGCTACTGGAGCCGCAGCGCGGACCTGGCGGGTGGCCAGGGCTGCGAACTCCGGTGGGGCGATGTCGAGGTACTTGTTGAAGGCGAAGGCACCTGAGTTTCCGGTCTTGAAGGATGCCGCCAGGGTCGGCTTGACC
>JAEZIQ010000140.1 GCA_023436605.1 Actinomycetes bacterium
GCCCAACCGTGATCGACCTGGAATATCGCGACGAGCATCGACGTAAAGGTGAGGTTGGAAGCGACCGAAAGATCGAAGTCGCCAGTCGTCAGCGGCACGATCAAAGCCATCGCCAGGATGAGAAGGACCGCCTGCGACCCGAAGATCGTCTGGAAGTTCCCGGTCGTGAAATAGGTGTCGGGGCGCAGCATGCTGAACCCGATCACCAGGATCGCCCAAACGAATACCAGGGCGAACCTCTGACCGAAATTCTTCGACCAGGACGGCCGGTTCATGCCTTTGGCCCCTGCTTCTGCCTGCTTGGTGATGCTCAAACTACCGCCTCCTGAAAATTCTCCATCTCCGACAAAGTCACGCTCTGAAGAACCTGTTTGGAGATCTCCTCCTTGGTCAGGTCCGAACCAGACAATTCCTTGGTGATCAGCCCTCGTGCAACCACCAGCACTCGGTCACAAATCTGCGCGAGCTGCTCCGAATCGGAGCTCGCACACATAACCGCCAGTCCGTTGGAAGCTGCCTTACCGAGCAATTCGAATACCTGTTCCCGGGCCCCGACGTCGACGCCCTGAGTCGGTTCATGCAGAAGCAAGAGACCCGGTTCCGATTCCAGCCATTTGGCCAGAAGCACCTTCTGCTGGTTACCGCCGCTGAGCGCGCCGAACAGGGCGTCGGGATCGCGCGGACGCACGTCGAACTCTTCGAGCAGCTCCAGTGCCCGTGTCTCCAACGCCCTGGTGTCGAGACGCCAGGGCCGGTATCCGGACATCACCTGCATCATCAGGTTGTCGAGGACCGAAACCTCCTGGAGCGCTCCGTCACGCTGACGGTCGGCGGGCACCAGAGCGATCCCCGAACGCAAGGCGGCACCGGGAGATAGCGATGTGAGTTCGATCTCACGACCGTCCTGATTGATTGTGCCGCCGCGCACGGGCTTGGCACCGAAAAGCGAATAGGGGATGTCCTCGAACCCGGACCCCATCAGCCCGGTGAACCCGAGGATCTCACCACGGTGAAGCTTGAAATCGATGCCACGCAGCCGCGCTCCCGCCAGTCCGTTCACATGCACTTGAACCTCGCCAGCAGCCGTGCGGGTGCCGCGGTCCCGGAGTGGCTTCGCCTCCGCCAGATGGCGGCCGATGATCATCTCGATAAGTTCGTGTTTGTCTGTCTCCGCGGTCTTCGCGCTGCCGTGGACGAGACCGTCGCGGAGAACGGTGAAACGGTCGGTGACCTCCAGCACCTCGTCGAGGTCATGCGAAACGAACAGCACCGAAACACCCCGAGACGCAACGTCACGGACCAGATCGAACAATTTGGCGACGCCTTCCCGAGGAAGAAACACCGTGGGTTCGTCCAGCACCAGAAGGCCACGACCGCCGCCGATCCCGTCAACGGCGCGAACGATGGCGAGCAACGCAGCGTCAGTCTCGCTGATCGCGGTGAGTGGGGCATCCAGGTCGAGATGCCCGAGGCCATACTCGGCGAAGAGTTCTTCGGCTCTCGCTCTCTCACGGCGCCAGTTGATGCGGGGCCCCCGGGCCGAGCCGAGCTCGACGAGCCGCAGATTCTCAAGGACCGAAAGCTCGCGGATGAGCCCGAGATCCTGGTGGACGAACGATATTCCGAGCTCCTGAAAGCGACCTGGGGCGAGTGGCAGCTCGACCTCCTCGCCGTCGACAGACAGCTCACCCGCGTCGGGCCGGTTGAACCCGTTGAGCACCTTGATCAGAGTTGACTTGCCGGATCCGTTCTCGCCCAGCAGACCGTGTACTTCTCCGGCCCGCACCTCAAGATCGACTCCTTTGAGCGCGTGGACCCCGCCGAAAGACTTGCGGATTCCGGTCATCCGCACCCGGGCAGGAGCCGCAACTCCCCCCGGAGAAGAATCTCCGGGGGGAGTCGGCGTCTCTTTCAGAGATGCTCCAGTCACCTGACTATCCCAGGCCCCAGAGAGCCTCGTAGCCTTCGACGTATGCTTCGCCGTAGCCCTTACCGGCCTCCGGCGGATCGCCTGCTTCGGCGACGTTCGACTCGTCGAAGAGCCGGAGCGGCGTGCCGACGATGCCGTCCTCGATCACCGGACCTGCGCCCAGCAGACGGAAGGCCTGGTCGACCGAGGCGTAGGCGAGCCAGCTGGTGCTCTCCCCGACGTCGGCAGTGATGGTGCCGTCCTTGATCATGCCCAGCACCTCAGTGGTGCCGTTGAATCCGGTGACCCCGACCTGTCCGGTCTTGCCAGCCGCCCTGATACCAGCAGTGGCGGGAATGGTCATCGAGTCGTAGTGAGTAAGTACCCAGTTGATCTCCGGATCCTGAGTGAGAGCCGACTGGACCTCCGGCTGGATCTTCGTCGCCCACTCGGTCACGTTCACGTCAACGACCTTCGGTTCGACCTCGGGACACAGGTCCTCGATCGCGCCGATCAGCCCCTTCTGCACGTACTCACTGGGAGCGATGTCCGGCGAGTTGACGATCAGCGGCTTGATGTCACATCCATCCTGCGAGATCGCGTACTGAGACTGAAGACGGCCGGCTTCCTCGAAGGGAGCGTCCGCGGTAGCGGAAATCAGGTCTGCGACCGCAGCCGGAATTTCCTGTCCGTTCTGGTAGGTGTGCGTGACGAGAACCTTGACTCCGGCGCTCTTCGCCGCACGAAGCTGCGGAATCAGCTGCTTCGGATCGATCCCCTGCGAGAGGATGATCACGTCGACGTTCTGCTGGATCGCCTGATTGATTCCAGCGGCCCACTCGGTCGGGGTTCCCTGATTCGGGTGCTCGAGCCATTTGACCCCATGCTCAGTGGCCAGCTTCTCCATCTCGTCTTCGACCTCGACCTCGAACGGGATCGCGCTGTTCAGCGGAATGTTGAAGATCGTCTTGCCCTCAACCTTCGACAGGTCGATCTTGGGTGCCTTCAGAGTGAAGACCGGAATCTCCTGAGCCGTCTTTACCGCTTCCTGAGCTGTCGTCTTGGCCGAAGACGAGTCTCCCGATCCGCTTCCCGATGAGTCCGATTCACTCGAACCACAGGCTGCGATCGCGAATGAACTTGCCACGACAAAACCAAGGGCAAGCATTCGCCCGATCTTTGAACTAATAGCCACTCTCTTCCATTCCTCTCTCTTTGAACATTGCGATTTAGCTCGCTAGAGTGACGCAGAGTAGTACTTTCTGAAAAGTTTTGTCAAGTGTCGGACATTTAGATTCTGTGAAAGGAACCGAAGTGGAAGGAAAGTTTGGGCCGGTAACCATCCCACTTGAGGGCGAAACGCTGATGATCGGAGGAGTCTGGTGCGGAAGCGAGGCGACCTTTGCTCGGCTCAATCCCGCAGATCTGTCCGAGACAACCGGGGTCTTCAGCCGCGGCGGCGCCGACGATGTGGAGGACGCCTACGCCTGCGCCGAGGCGGCGGTGCCTGAGTGGGCGGGAGCAACCGCAAACGAAAGGGCGGCCGTTCTATTCGACGCGGCCACGATTCTTGAGGAGAACCTGGACCAGGCAGCGTCGAGGCTGACGGCGGATATGGGCAAAGCCGCAAATGATGCCCGCGCGGAGGTGGCCCGAGCCGCAGCGATCTTCCGATACTTCGGCGGTGAGCTGAGCCAGCCAGTCGGGGAAACCTACGAGAGCGCTGATCCCTCGACCCTTCTCCTGACCCTCGAGGAGCCTCTGGGGGTCGTCTGCACCATCACTCCCTGGAATTTCCCCTTCGCGATTCCGGCATGGAAGCTGGCACCCGCCATCGGCTTCGGCAACACGGCCGTATGGAAGCCGGCCGAGGCCGCGTCCGGCAGCGCCGTGTACCTCACCCGCGCATTGGAGAGCGCCGGACTACCCGGCGGGGTCCTCAACCTGATCACGGGGTTCGGCCGCGAGCTCTCCCCCGCCCTCACCTCCCACCCCGCCCTCTCTGCGATCACGTTTACCGGCTCGGGCGGCGTCGGAAACACAATCCGGCAGGCAGTCGCAGATCGCAACGTAAAGCTGCAGTTGGAGATGGGTGGCAAAAACCCCGTCCTGGTCCTCGCGGACGCGGACCTCGACGACGCCGCCCGGCAGGTCGCTCGCGGAGCCATGCTGGCAACCGGTCAGCGCTGTACCGCCACCAGCCGCGTCTACGTCGACCGTGCCGTGGACGTGGAGTTCACCCGGCTCCTTCGCGATCGGGTCGAAGAGCTAACCGTGGGCGACCCATCGGCCGAGGACACGGACCTTGGCCCGCTGGCGTCCGAGGCTCAGAAGGAGACCGTCGACGGTTTCATTCAGCTGGCCCGGGACGAAGGTGCGACCTTCGTGACGGGCGCCGAACAGGACGGAAGAGACTGCTTCGTCAAACCGGTGGTATTGGCCGGGGTCTCGCCGGACAGCAGTCTGGTCCGGGACGAAATCTTTGGGC
>JAEZIQ010000112.1 GCA_023436605.1 Actinomycetes bacterium
CGCCCTTGATCTCGCCCCACACCCCCCCCCGCCACCTCTGACTGGTGCCGAGGGCGTGGCGGGCGGTGTCTCCCAGGTAGTCCGCAAACTGGCCCAGCAGCGGTTTATCCAGGCCGTACTGGGCCTGCAGCTTCTCGATCTCTTCAGGGGTTGCCCGCGGCAGCCTTGCCAGCTGTTCGGTCGGGTCACCCATCACCCGGAAGAGGAAGAAGTTGAACACGATCACGAACAGCAGCGTGAAAACTGCTGCCGCGATCTTGCCGCTGAGCCAGCGCGCGTTCAAGCCACGGGCCTCATTTCTCTTCCTCTTCCTTCTCGAGCGGCCCGTCGGCGACCTCGAGCGGTTCGTCGCGGCGTCGACGCGACCTGACGATGAAGAAGCCGATCAGCCCGAGGACGATCACGGCGATAACCGCGATCACGATCCCGCTGCTGCCGCCGCTCTCATCCGAGCTCGCCGCCGAGGCCGGTTCCAGCTCGAGCAGAGGCGCGTAACCGGCCTGTTCGCAGAAGACGTCGCCGTCACCGGAGGGGCAGGTGGGCTCGACGTTGGCGATCCGATCGGTCCGGTAGGCCTGCAGGTTCGGGTCCTCGGTCAGGACGATGTAGGGCAGATCTTCCTGCAGCCGGTTGATCATCCGGTGGATGGTCTCGCGGCGCTTCTCGACGTCGAACTCGCCCGACTGTTCGGCGTAGAGCTTGTCGTACTCCTCGTTGCTGTAGAAGGAGTCGGAGGAACCGCCGATCTCGTCGGTCGTCATCAGGCTGAGCAGGAAGCTGGGGTCGTAGGCGTCGCCGCCCCAACCCCAGATGAACGCGTCAAAGTCGGGAGCCGGTTTGCCATCGACCTGGCGCACGGTGATCTCGGTCAGCTTGTCGACGCTGACCTCCTGAACCTTGAACTCGATCCCGACTTCACGGGCCATCTCCGCGACCAGCTTGGCGGCCTGGGCGTTGTAGGCGGACTCGGATCGGGTCCGGGTGAACAGATTGAAGGAAAGCCGATCACCATCCTTCTCCCTGATCCCGTCATCGCCGGGTACGTAGCCGGCTTCGTCGAGAATCTCCTTGGCGCGCTCCGGGTCGAACGCATAGGTCTCGTCCGGCTCCTGGTAGAAGGACTTGTAAAACGACGGAAGCAGTCCGTTGGCGACGAATGAAGTGCCCTGGGCCGCAATCTCGTTGATCCGGTTCCGGTCGATCGAGTAGGCGATCGCCTGGCGCACGGGGAGGTCCTGGATCGCGGGGTTCACCTTCGCGTCAGGGCAGATGTCCGGGGGACACAGGTTGAAGGCGAGCTCGGTGAAGGCGGGAGACGGGCTGGCCAGGGTTTCGACGTTTTCCTGTTCTCCCAGCCGCTCGAAGGTGGCCGACTGGACCTCCGGCACCAGGTCGATTTCGCCCAGTTGGAGTCCACGTTCGACCGCGTCCTGGTTTCCGTACTTGATGAACTGAAGTTCCGAGAACTTCGGCTCCTTGCCTGAGAATTCCGGGTTCTGCTTCATCGTGATCTGACGCCCGCGGTCGAACTCGGTGACGATGAAGGGACCGGTACCGACCAGGGGAAGCGAGGGCTGGTAGCTGGTGGTCAGCTCTTCGAGCGGGACCTTGCCCCAGATGTGCTTGGGCAGGATGTAGATCAGGAGTCCGCCGACGATCCTTGCGTCCGGCTTGTTGGTCTCGATCACCACCGTCTTCGGATCCGGGGTCCGGATCGCGGTCACGTTGTCGGTGTAGCTGGTGAACAGTTCTCCCTCTTCACCGAGCGTTTCCAGCGTCCACTTGACGTCGGCCGAAGTGACCGGCTTGCCGTCGGACCACTTCTTGTCGCCCAGCGTGAAGGTGACGGTCTTGCGGTCATCCGACACTTCCCAGCTTTCGGCGATACCCGGCGAGGGGGAAAGGTCCTCAGGGTTGAAGTTGACCAGCAGATCCCAGTTGATCGCCCAGATCGTGTAGCTCTCCTCGTCGAGGCCGATGAATGGATTGAGCGTCTGGGGATCCTGTGCCCAGCCGATGCGCAGCACCTCGCCGCTTCCGCCCCCGTTCTCGCCGTCCGCCTGTGCGAACGCGGGGAGCATCAGGATCAGGGCCGCAACGAACCCGGCCAGATACCTAGTGATTTTCCTCGTACTCATTACCTCTCCTTGGTTGCTGGGCTAGACCGGCTCAACGGCCGGTTCGATCACTTCAAGTCTGCGACGGTCCCCGTCCACCCGGACCCGGGCTCCGAGCGGCATCGTCGCCATGTGCTTCCCGTGGCCGATCGGCACGTTGGCGATTGCCGGGATGCCGAGCGGTGCGATCAGCTCGTCGAGGACCTGCTCGATCGAAAGCGTTGACTCGGGCCCCTCGGGAGGTGTCCGCGGCTGGAGCATCACGTCGGTTCCAAAAACGAATCCGGTGATCTTGTCCAGCTTGCCGGCCCGGATCAGGTGGTTGAGCAGGGTGTCGATCAGGTACTGGTCGGTGTTCAGGTCCTCGACCATCAGCACGCAACCGTCGGTCTCGACCTCGAACGGGGTGCCCAGGCTGGCCGAAACCAGGGTCAGACAACCGCCAACCAGGGTTCCTTCACCAACTCCGGCCCCGACCCCGAGGACGTAGGGATCGTCCGGGTCCTCGAAGACTTCGCCCAGGGGTTCCGGTTGGAAGGCACGATGGAACCACTCTTCCGTCTCCGCGGTCAGCTCGTCCTTGCGACGGGTGAAGCGGAGGAAGTTCGGGCCATAGAAGGTGACCCAGCCAGGCTTGCGGGCGAGCGCGAGGTGAATACCCGTTATGTCGCTGAAACCGCAGACGATGCGCGGCTCGCCGAGCCCGTCCCAATCGATCAGGGGAAAAAGCCGGGCCGACCCGTACCCGCCACAGAGCATGTGGACCATGTCGATGCCCGGCTCGGAAAGCGCCCACTGGAGGTCCGCGGCCCGTTCCGCGTCGGTTCCGGCCAGATAGCCGTGAACGTTCCGGTGGTTGGGTCCGAATATCACCCGGTGTCCGCGCGACTCGAAATACGCCGTCGCCTGTTCGATTTCCGAACGGGTCTGCGGCGGACTAGCAGGGGCCACCACCGCGATGGTCGCGTTTTCCGGCAAGGCCTTCGGCTTGATCCGACTCATCCTCAATTTCCCCTCTTCCCTCGTTTGCGCTTCGCCTGGACCGACCCGAGCACGAGCTCGACGTGAATTTCAGCGACCCTTTCCAGGGACAGCGCTCCCGCGGGGTCATACCACAAGGCGACCCCTGTGCACTGGAGCAGGATCGCGTAGCTGGCCACCGCCGGATCGGAAACCTCGAATTCGCCGGCTTCGAGCCCTCGCTCGATCATCCCCTTGAACATCGCCTCGTATGCATCCCGACGGGCGATGAGTCGGGACTTCGGTTCCGGACTCAAGGCTCTGATCTCGCTGTCGGTCACGAAAGCGGCCCGAGGGTTCCTGCCGTGGAAGAGAACATGCTCGCGAACCGCCGCGGCCAGCTCTCCTGCCGGATCGTCGGCAGCCTCCACCGCCGCGTTGACCGCGGTTTCAAGCTGGTCGATGAAATCATCCTGGAGCCAGGTGAGGATGCTCTCCTTGGAGGGGAACCAGTGGTAGATCGCGGCCGGCTGAATCCCGGCCGCAGCGGCAATCTCGCGCATCGAGGTGGCGTGATAGCCGCGCTCGGCGAAGAGGTCGATGGCCGCTTCCTCGATCGCCTGGCGCGTGGCCTCGCCCCGCCGGGGACCGGATTCCGCCGCTTCAGGCAAGGGAGAGAAGCCTTCGGGTCGTGGCCTGGTCGGCCACTTCTCTGCCGAGGGTCCCGGCAAGATCGACCGCCATCTCGACCAGCGCGGCGTTGGAGGGGGCCAGTACCCCCCGGCTCAGGTAAGCGACGTCCTCGAGGCCGGTGCGGATCCCGGGCGCCCCCTTGAGCAGGGCAAGTCCGATCATCCGCCGGTGATGCCGGCCGATACAGGTGACGGTCCAGAAGGCATCCGGCGGAAGCGGCCTCAACATCGCGTCGAGTGCCTCGGGCGAAGCGTCGATGCCTCCGGGCACGCCGAAGACGAGGTTGATCCGAAGCGGTTCGGGGAGGATCCCCTCCTCCAGCCACTTCACCGCGCTGACCACGTGACCCACGTCGAAACACTCGACCTCGAGAGCAATGCCCGAATCGAGCGCGCGTTTGACGATGCCCCGTCCGGCTGGCGGCGCCGTGATGAATGTTTCGTCGCCGAAGTTCATCGACCCTGACTCCACCCCGGAGATGTCCGGTCCCGCCTCGAGCCCGGTAGTCCGTTCCTCGATCGTCATGTCGTTGCTTCCTCCGGTCGAAACCATCGTCAGCAGGTCCGAGCCGGCCCGGATCCGGTCGATCACGTCCTGGAAAAGCTCCGGTCGGCCGCTGGGCGTGCCGTCGTCTTCACGCACGTGGAGATGGACGACGGTCGCACCGGCGGCGGCCGCTTCGATCGACGAGTTCGCAATCTCCTCGGTCGTGTACGGGATGTTGGGATTGCTCTCCCGGAAGACGTCGGCACCGGTGACGGCGACGGTCAGTACGACGGGGTCGGTGTCCCAGCTTCGGCTCATTTCTCGCTACCTCCGGTCATCATCGATCGCTCTTCGTCGGTTATCGGCCTGGGACTGGAAGTGGCGCTGTCCCACATGACCAGCCCGAATATCGCTTCAATGGCCGGCTCTCCGTCCTCGGTCAGGATCCGCTCCGAAGTCTGGAAGCTGGTTCGCCCGATCTCCCGGATCACGCACTCGACCGTGACCGAGGCCGTTTCGGGCTTGATCTCCCTTAGCCAGGTGACCGAGCAACGTCCCACCACGTAGTCGGCGGGTCCCATTCCCCGGCTGCGGAGAAAGGCATCCCGGCCTTCCTCGAAGTAATCGAAGGCGGCCGCGTGATTGACGTGACCGAGTCCGTCGACGTCGCGCCAGCGTGTCTGCACCCGATGGTTCATGGGGCTGCCCGCTCGATTCCGAGCGCTTTCCTGAGCGGCTCGCTGCGACGGACGAGGTCCAGCGACCACGCACCCCGGTCCGGGGTGAAACCGGATCCGACCAGCATCCTCACGTCCCGTCCGATCCCGTCGGCGGTCAGGGCGGCGGTCTGGAAGCTGGTCGCCATCGAGAAGAAGAGAACGGTTCCGCCGGGCGCGGTGGCCAGGATCGCGGCAGGTTCACAGCCGGTGGAGCTGACCACGACCACGGTCAGGTCGGCTTCCGGAGCCCCCGCTTCGGCCAGCCGGTCACGGGTCCCGACCGGATCCCTCAGGTCCGCCGCCAGTCCGATGTCACAGAGTCCGAGATCTTGAACCAGCCCGATCGCAGCGGGATCGGCGTCGATCCCGATCACTGTCCCGCCCTCGGTAACTTCGCGAGCGGCCGCCATCGCCAGTTTGCCGGCGTGACCGGCACCCATCACGCAGACCGTGTCCCCGGGCCCGGCCAGCCTCTCCACGTGGGATCCGGCGCCGTAGACGTCGTATACCTCAAGTGCTGTCGCTTCCGGAAGGTCGTCCGGCAAGCGGCCCCATGGGGCCGAGTTGAAGACGTAGGCGGTGCCGCGAACGGCAATCTGGGCCGAGTCCGGATCAAGCTCGAGGACTTCGTCCAGGCGGAGCGGAGTCAGAGTGAGTGATGCGAGGGTGACGATCCGGTCGCCGACCGCCGGGGGGTCAATGTATTCCGGCCCGACTTCGGTAACCGTCCCCAGAGCCACTCCGCCGGAATCGGTCACCGGGTTGTGCATCTTGCCGCGCTGGCCGACGATCTCCATGACCCGGGCGGCCATCGCCGTCGGGTCGGCCTCACAATCCCTCCTGATGTTGCCGAAGGAGGTCGCGTCCAGACACAGCTTCTCGACCGAGATCGCGAACTCGTCGGGCCGCAACGGATCCGAGGCGTCGAGCACCGCAGCAGGTTGCGGCAGCGCCCCGCTCGGGTCAATTACCCGATCGGTTCCGTAAGTCTCGTTCACTCCTCCACCCTCAGCTTCATGAACGACCGTTAGGCTAGTGGGGAACCCGTGCCCCGTCAAGCCGGATCCTGAGAAGGTGGTCAGGACTTGAGAATCGAGATGCCAGCCGTCGCCGCAGAGGACGACCGGGAACATCAGCCGGAGGGAGAGGTCTGGGTCGGCGTAAGGATCGAGGGCACCGAATCGGTCGAACGTCCCCGGGTGATCCGGGAAGCGCTGCTGGCCGCCGGGGCCAGGATCCAGGAACCGGACTCACATCCCGATTCAGAGATCACCGCCGTCCACGACCCGGCGCTCCTGAGCTGGATGGAAACGGCACACCGCGACTGGCTGGAAGCCGGACTGGACCGGGACCCGGGCCAGGACCGGGTGGTCCCCTACATATTTCCTCACCCCGGCCTGCTCGACGGACCCGACCCCTTTGAGCCGGTCGCGGCCTCCGCCCGGGCCGGATTCTGGTGTTACGACACGATGACCCTGATCGGTCCGGGCACCTGGCAGGCCGCCCGCGCTGCCGCCGATGTCGCACTCACCGCAGCCGGCCTTGTCGGGTCCGGTGAAGCGGCGGCCTACGCCCTCTGCCGCCCTCCCGGCCACCACGCGACCCGCGATGCGATTGGCGGCTCCTGTTATCTCAACAACGCCGCGATTGCCGCCCGGCACCTCGCGGGGCCCGGGGCAGTAGGTGTGCTCGACATCGATGCCCACCACGGCAACGGAACCCAGTCGATCTTCTACGAAGATCCCGGAGTCCTGACCGCTTCGGTCCACGTCGACCCCGCCGAAGGATGGTTCCCGCACTTCCTCGGATTCGAATCCGAACGCGGCCGGGCCGAAGGAGAAGGAAGCAACCGGAACCGGACCCTGGCCCCGGGGAGCGCCGATGGTGAGTGGCTTGAGGCGATCGAAAGCCAGCTCGCCTGGCTCACCCAGGGTGGGATCCGTTACCTGGTCGTGGCGCTCGGCCTCGACGCAGCGGCCGGTGACCCGGAAGGTCCCTTCGCAGTTTCAGTCGACGGATACCGTGAGGCCGGCCGCCTGATCGGAGCGGCCGGCATTCCGACGGTGTTCGTTCAGGAAGGCGGCTACGACCTTGAGACTCTCGGTGAACTCGTAACCGTCACACTCGCCGGTTTCGAGGATGGCCTCAATTCAGATTCCTGAGCGTTGACATTGAAGATTGGAGCGCTATTTGGCGAGAACTTCAATGTCACCGGTCCGGGACCGAGCTGCGCGGATAGCGGGCCCGAACCTCGTCGATGAATTCCGCCATCAAATCAGCGGTTTCCGGGTGCTTGATCTCGATCATGTTCTCGGCGTTTTCTTCGCCCGAGCGGGAGAGATTGAAGGAGCCGAGGAAGACGGTGTCGTCGGCGACCGTGACCTTGGCGTGCATGAAGTCACGGATCGCTCCCGCACCCCAGGGGACCGATCGTTTGCCACTGAACTCGAGCGACTCGATTACCTGCGTGAGCAGGGGGATCTTCCATCTTGAACCGGTGCTCGCCCATTGTTCATAGACCCGATCGGTCTGCGGCTCGTCGACCACCCCGGCGATGTCGAAACCGTCCCTGCCGGCAAACTCGGCCAATGTGGCGAGAATCGGACCCGAAGTCAGAACGGGTGAGGCGATCCTGACCCGGCGTCTGGCCGCCCCGATCACGCTCGATATCCGCTGGGCCAGCGCTTCCCCGTGACCGGGGGTGAACCAGACCCGGACCATCGCGTCACCTACCCGGATCGGATTCGGATCACCCTTGCCGGAACGCTCGACCTTGCCGGTGCTCCAGAGCTCCTCGAAGTTCTCGAGGTACTCGCGGGCGACCTCACCATGTTCGATCACGGCCAGCACGTTCTCCTGGCGGGTCCAGGAGAAGACCGACCAGTTGGCCGACCCGGTCCACACGGCTGCCTCGTCCCGCACCATGTACTTGTGGTGCATCAGGTCCGGTATGCCGGAGATGCCCTTCGCCTCGATCGGTAGCTGCGAGAGGATTTCCGGGGTGGTCTCCGGCGGCGGGTGGACGGCGGGCAGGAAGTTTCCGGCGGCGGTATCCGCCGGCACGTCGTTGTAGGAGAGCCGCACATCCACCCCGCGCTCGGCCGCCGCCCGGAAGGCCTCGGCAACCGTGACCCCGACCGGGTCCGGCAACCGGATGTCGTACAGGGCCAGGACCAGCGACCGCTCGGCCCGGCCGATGAAATCGACGATCCGCCCGGCCACCATCTCGGCCTGCTGAAGCCCACCTTCGGGCCCGACGTCCCGCAGGGTGAAGGTCTCGATGGCCGACATGGACGAACCCTATCCCGGTCCGTCCTGCCCCGAGATTGAATCTGTCAGCGCTATTTGCCGACAGATTCAATCTGTCGTCGCTCAGAGCTCGCGGCGGCTTACGCCTTCGCGGATGAAGCTGACGATGTCGTCGGTCGGTGAGCCGGGAGTGAAGACGCCGGAGACACCCATCGACTTGAGGTCGTCGATGTCCTTGGTCGGGATGGTGCCGCCGACCGTGATCAGGACGTCGTCGATTCCCTCGGCCTCGAGCAGCTCGAGGATCTTCGGGACCAGGGTCATGTGGGCGCCGGAGAGGATCGAGACGCCGATCGCGTCGGCGTCCTCCTGGATCACCGTTTCGACGATCTGCTCCGGAGTCTGGTGAAGGCCGGTGTAGATCACTTCCATGCCCGAGTCGCGCAGGGCGCGGGCGATGATCTTGGCGCCGCGGTCATGCCCGTCAAGGCCGGGCTTGGCGACGACGACGCGAATCTTGCGGTCGGTTTTCGGTTCGGCTACTGCTGCGCTCATCTCGGGAATCCTATTTCTCTTCTAGAAGACCGGGGTCTCCGTGTAAGTACCGAACACTTCCTGCATCGCTTCGATCATTTCTCCCTCGGTCGTGTGGACCCGGGCGGCGTCGAGAATCGGATACATCAGGTTCGCGTCTCCGGCAGCGGCTTCCTTGAGTGCGGCGAGGGCCGACTCGACCTCGGCCGAGTTCCGTTTCGCCCTGGTCGCGGCGAGCCGCTCGACCTGCTTGGTTTCGAGGGCCGGGTCGATGTGAAGCAGCGGCACTTCCTCTTCCTCGGTCACGTACTGGTTGACCCCGACGATCGTGAACTCGCCGTCGTCGACGCGACGCTGGAAGTCGAAAGCGGCCTCGCCGATTTCGCGCTGCGGGAAGTTCTGGCGGACTGCCTCGACCATGCCGCCAAGCTCGTCGATCTTGCGGAAGTACTCGTAGGCGTCTGCCTCCAGCTCGTCGGTTAGCGATTCGACGAAGTAGGAGCCGGCGAGCGGATCGGGGGTGTTGGTCACCCCGGTTTCCTCGGCGATGATCTGCGGGGTGCGAAGCGCGACCCGGACCGCTTCCTCGGTCGGCAAGGCGAGCGCCTCGTCGAAGGAGTTCGTGTGGAGCGACTGGGTGCCGCCGAGCACACCTGCCAGGGCTTCGATCGCGGTGCGGACGATGTTGTTGAGCGGCTGCTGAGCGGTCAGCGACACACCGGCGGTCTGGGTGTGGAAGCGGAGCCGCATCGACTCGGGCTTCTTGGCGCCGTAGGTTTCCTTCAGCTCGCGAGCCCAGATCCGACGGGCAGCCCGGTACTTGGCGATCTCCTCGAAGAAGTCGATGTGGGCATTGAAGAAGAAGGAGAGACGGGGAGCGAAGGCGTCGACGTCGATGCCCCGTTCGATCGCCCGTTCGACGTAGGTGAAACCGTCCTTCAGGGTGAATGCGAGCTCCTGGGCGGCGGTCGCCCCGGCCTCGCGGATGTGGTAGCCGGAGATCGAGATCGGATGCCAGCGCGGCATGTGGTCGGTGCAGTACTCGACCATGTCGGTGACCAGGCGCATTGCCGGCTCGACCGGGAAACACCACTCCTTCTGGGCGATGTACTCCTTGAGGATGTCGGTCTGGATCGTGCCCGAGAGCTTCTCCGAAGCGACGCCCTGCTTCTCGCCGACCAGCACGTAGAAGGCGAGCAGGATCGCGGCCGGAGCGTTGATCGTCATCGAGGTCGAAACCTCGCCGAGCGGGATGCCCTGGAAGAGGATCTCCATGTCATCGATCGTGTCGACGGCAACACCCTCGCGGCCGACCTCGCCGAGCGAACGGGCGTGGTCGGAGTCGTAACCCATCAGGGTCGGCATGTCGAAGGCGGTCGAAAGACCGGTCTGGCCGTGATCGAGCAGGTAATGGAAACGCTCGTTGGTCTCCTCCACCGTGCCGAATCCGGCGAACTGGCGCATGGTCCAGTTGCGACCCCGGTACATCGATTCGTAAGGACCCCGCGTGAACGGGTACTGCCCGGGCTCGCCGATCTTGATCGCCGCGTCGCCACTCAGGTCTTCCGGTCCGTAGCGAGCCTTGATCGGCTTGCCGGACATCGTCGTGAACTCTTTTTCGGCCGCTTCGGCGGCTTTGCGGGCAGAATCGGTGGAGGGTGTCGAAGTGGGTTCCATGAGTTAGGTAGTCGGATAGTAGGGCATCCGAGTATTTTTGTGCGATCCTTGCCGGGATGCCTTCTGCGGAAGTTACAAACGAGCAGGTCGATCTCCTTAGGGAGGCTCGTCGCCAGTGGGAGAAGCACTGGGGCGAGGAGCCGGCGCCGGCCATGGCCGCCGTTACCACGCTGATGCGGGCGCAGCAGATCGTGATGGGCCACCTGAACGAACTGCTGGCGCCCTACGAACTGACTTTCGCCAGGTACGAGGTGCTGATGCTCCTCTACTTCACCCGCGAGGGGTCACTGCCCCTCGGCAAGATCGGGCATCGACTCCAGGTTCACCCGACCAGCGTCACCAGCCTGATCGACCGACTCGAGCGCGACGGCTACGTCGAACGTGTCCCTCACCCCTCGGACCGCCGCACCACCCTGGCGCGGCTGACCGTCGCCGGCCGCAACATCGCCGGCCAGGCGACCAGGGTTCTCAACGAGGACAAGTTCGGCATGGCTTCACTCTCCCCCGATGCGCACGAGGAGCTGGTCCTCCTCCTGGACCGGATCCGCGAGACCGGCGGCGACGCGGTCGCTCCCTGACCAGCCAGTTCAGCCGGCGCGGCGGCGGGAGAGGTAGCCGCCGATGCCGCCGAGCAGGGCGGCGGCGCCGACCGTGCCGCCGATCGCCAGGTTGCGGCCGAGACGTTCGAAGCGCATCACCTTCCAGCCTTCGCGGCGGGCTTCCTCGAGCAGTGGTGCGTCGGGGTTGACCGCGACCGCGTTGCCGACCAGCCTCATCATCGGCAGATCAGAAGCCGAGTCGGAATATGCCCAAGATCCTTCCAGGTCGAAGTCGACCTGTTCGGCGAGCGCTTCGATCGCCAGCACCTTGCCCTTGCCATAGACGAAGGGACCTTCGATCTCACCGGTATAGACCCCGTTCTCGACCACGTACCGGGTGCCGATGCCACCGTCCATGCCAAGCACATCGGCGAGCTGGGCAACCAGGTCGGAGCCGGCCGCGCTGACGATGTAGGTCAGCCGACCTTCGTCCTGGTGGCGGTGGACCTCGGCCAGTACCTCCGGGTAGATCCGGGGCAGGATGCCAGCCAGAACTTCCGGCCACATCCGGGAGATGTCTTTGTAGGAAACCCCGGAGAGGGTTGCGCGGGCGACCCTGAGGATCTCGTTGGTCTCGTCATCGGTCGCCCCCTTGATCCGGTAGCGGATGTGGTCGCGTCCCCAGCGCAATATCTGACCTCGCGAGATCAGTCCCCGCGTCTGGGCCGCCTTGGCGAACTGCATGCCGGAGGAGCCGGCCATCAGGGTCTTGTCGAGGTCGAAGAAGGCTGCCTGAACCATGGCGGAGAAACCTAGCGGGTACCTCCGGCCGGTCCGAGATCCCTGCGGAGCCGGTCGTTGAAACTCTTCGTCTTTCTGCGGTAGGTCTTCTTTCCCTTTTCGATGCATCGACCCGCCTGTTTCTGGCGCTTTCGGAAGACGAGATGCTCCAGCTCCAGCCGATCCTGTTCGACGAGGTCGCGCTGCGCAAGGTCCTCCGCCAGCAGGTCGAAGTCATGGAGGTCACCGAGCAGGTCGGCGAGTTCTTCTGCCTGTTTTCGGGTTTTCCTGAACTTCGCCGGCAACCGGGGTTCGAGGATTTCAAGCTGGTAGCGAAGGTCTTTGGCCCGTTTGCGCCAGCGGTGGAAGTCTTCGGGGCTCCCCCGCTTTCGGCTCTTTCTCATCGCCTGCTTTCCTCTCCGGTAGCTGCGACCGACGTTGCCGGCAACTGTCGCACCTGCTTCCGGCAGGGAGCGGCCGCGGAAGGTCCGGGCAACCGATTCGATCTGCTTCGCGACATCGTCGAGATTCTCCGGTCCGAGTTCACCCCGGTGGCTGGCTGCTTCCCGTTCGAGGGCCTTCCGCCAGTCAGCTGCTTCTCTCGGGCCGGTGGTCCCGGTTTCGTCGCCCGCGATCAGCTCGAGAGTGGTCATTTTGACCTCGGCATCCCGGGCGCCAGAGAGCCGGCGGGCGGCCTCCCGGCAGGTGTCACTCGCCGCCCTGCGTTCCTCGTCGTCGATCACGCCGCGGAGCAACCTCAGGGCGGAACGCACCTTCTTCAGACTTTTTCGTGCCTCGTGGACCCGATCCGCCGGATCCGCCGATCGCCCGGCCGCCCTGACCGCAGCCGCCGCCTGCGATGAGCGGGCCGTGATCACCCGACAGATTCCCGATCCCGGTTCCTCGCCGGGACGCAGCCGGTACTCGAGAACCTTTTCCGGCCGCCCGGCGACGGCCAGGTTCTGGTTGGCCCAGGCTGGATCGCCGGTCAGCTCCCGGCCGAACCAGGCCGGGGGCCAGAAACTCGCTGCTTCCTGTTCCGAGCCGAACTCGACTTCGACCACGGAAGTGCCTTCCAGCCCGCCGGCGTATGTGTCGACTTCGGCTACCAGCCCGTGAGCGAGCTCGAGCTTTCGTCTGAACTTCTCGATCCGGCGGCCCTCGGTCGCCGGCCAGAGCTCATCGAAGGAGTCCCGATCGAGCGGGACCTCGGTTTCGCTTCGGGACTCGCCTTGGCCCTGCTTGACGGACAGGGTCAGCTCTTCGCCGGATTGACGGATCCGGACTTCGCTGCCTTCGTCAACCGCCAGGTAGCCCTGGCGGATCGGAACCCCGGGCGAGCCGGTGAGCTCGCCCGGAGGTTCTTCAACCAGGAACTTTCGTTCTACTTCGGTGCCGATACCACGCAGGGTACCCGGCCCGAATCAGACCTCAACCAGGATTGCGTCGCCCTGGCCACCGCCGGAGCAGATCGCGGCGCAGCCGAGGCCACCGCCACGGCGCTGGAGCTCACGCACGAGCGCACCGATGACCCGGGCGCCGGAAGCGCCGATCGGATGACCGAGGGCGACCGCGCCGCCGTTCACGTTCATCTTCTCGGGGTCGATGTCGAGCATCTTGATCGTGTTCAGGGTGACCGAAGCGAAGGCCTCGTTGACTTCCCAGAGATCGACGTCGGCCGGGGTCTTGCCGAGCTTTTCGAGGGCTGCCTTGGCGGCGAGGGCCGGGGTCTTGGCGAGGCAGGCGTACTCGTCGCCGATCTGGCCGTAGCCGACGATCGTCGCCATCGGGGTATTGCCGTTGGCCTGGGCCCATTCCTCGGAGGCGAGGACGAGCGCGCCGGCACCGTCGTTCACACCCGGGGCGTTGCCGGCGGTGTGGGTGGCGTCGTCGCCGCCTACCGCACGGAGTCCGGAAAGGCTCTCGGCGGTGGTACCGGGACGGATCGCCTCGTCTTCCTCGACCACGGTGTCACCCTTGCGGCCCTTGACCGTCACCGGAACGATCTCCTCGGCGAGATACCCGGCTTCCTTGGCCTTCTGGGCGAGCTCGTGGGAGCGGGCCGACCAGGCGTCCATCTCTTCACGGGTGATGCCGACCTCATTCGAGACGGTCGAGGCCTCGGCGATCATCTGCAGGTGGGTGAAGGGGTTGGTCAGGCCGTCGTGGGTCATCGAGTCGACCGCCTTGACGTCACCCATGCGGAAACCGGCGCGCGCACCCGGCAGCAGGTACGGGGCGAGAGACATCGATTCCATGCCGCCGGCCACGCCGACTTCGATGTCACCGGCGCGGATCGCCTGGTCGATCAGACCGGTGGCGCGCATGCCGGAGGCGCAGACCTTGTTCACGGTTTCGGAGGGAACTTCCTTCGGGATGCCGCCGTTGATCTGGGCCTGGCGCGAAGGGATCTGGCCCTGCCCGGCCTGGATCACCTGGCCGTAGCTGACCTGCTGGACCTGGTCGGGAGATACCCCGGCGCGCTCGAGGGCGCCGGCGATCGCCACGCCGCCAAGTTCGGCGGCATTCACGGTGGCGAGTCCACCGCCCATCTTGCCGAAGGGGGTGCGGGCAGTGCTCAGGATGACGGTGCGGGCCATGTTGCCTTTCAGGTCGCGAGGGGAAATCGGGAAACGGACGAAACGAAGCGGAATAGGGACGATAACGGGTCACTAGACTCGGACGAATGAAGGCCTACACCACCGATGTCGCCCTGTCCGAACTCGACGCCGACCTCGTCGCCGTCGGCCTCTACGAAGGAGAGGATATTTCGGAGCCGCTCGGCAGCACCGCCGGGGCCTCCGATGCCTCCGGTGACTTCAAGTCGACTGTCATCGTGTACCCGGGCAAGCCGGAACGGGTCGCGATCATCGGTCTCGGCAGGAAAGAGGACTTCACCGCCGAGAAGGCCCGCGTGATCGGTGCCGTTTCCCAGAAGGCACTGAAGCAGGTAAAGGGCGAGGCGCTCGCCTGGATGCTCCCGGAAGTGCCGGAAGGAATCGAGGCGGGCGCGCTGGCGGCGGCGCTGGTCGAAGGAGCGGGTTTCGCTTCGTTCGAGTTCGACCGCTACAAGTCGGGCAGCGACGGCGCGGAGGCCCCGCCCAGCCTCAAGGCGGTAGAGATCAACACCGACCGGGACATCGCCGACTCCGTCCGGATCGGGGAAGTGGTGGCCAACGCCGGCAATCGGGCCCGGTACCTTCAGAGCCTGCCCGCCAACGAAGCCACGCCGGAATACCTGGCCGGCCGGGCGCGGGAGATCGCCGAATCCCACGAAAAGGTCACGGTGGAAGTGCTGGACCGGGCCGGGATCATCGCGGCCGGGATGGGCGGACTCGAAGCGGTTTCCAAGGGCGGCGAGGATGTTGAACCACGACTGATCACGCTGAAGTACACCGGCAAGGGCGAGGGCGAGAAGCTCGGACTGGTCGGCAAGTCGGTCACCTTCGACACCGGTGGCATCTCGATCAAGCCTTCCGCCGGGATGCACGAGATGAAGATGGACATGTCCGGCGGAGCTGCAGTTCTGGAAGCTGTCAACGCGATCGCCGAGCTGGACCTGGCCCTCGACATCATCGCCGTCCTTCCCTCGACCGAGAACATGCCTTCCGGCACGGCGCTGAAGCCGGGCGACATCATCACCCAGCTGAACGGCAAGACGGTCGAGGTGACCAACACCGATGCGGAGGGCCGGCTGATCCTCGCCGACGCCCTGGTCCATTGCGTGCGTGAGGGGGCCGACCGAATCGTCGATCTGGCGACCCTCACCGGAGCGGTGCTGATCGGACTGGGTTCGACCTATGCCGCCCTGATCTCGAACGACGACGCGCTCGCAGACGAGATCACCGAGGTCGGCGAACGGACCGGTGAACTGGTTTGGCGCCTGCCCCTCCACGAGGAGTACAAGAACCTGACCAAGGGCGAGATCACCGACCTGGTCAACGCTTCGGCCCAGCGCAAGGCGGGCACGATTTATGCCGGTTCATTCCTGGAAGAGTTCACCGAGGGCAAGCCCTGGGCCCACATCGACATCGCCGGCACCGCCTGGGACACCGGACGCGAGTACTGGGGCAAAGGCCCCACCGGCTTCGGAGTCCACCTGCTGGTCGGCCTGGCCCGTCGCCTGAGCTCCTGAACACCGCGTAACCAGAGCCCCCGAACTACCCGAATCCAGAGCCCCTCCCAACCGTCAATTGGTTCAAATGGGAGGGGCGGGTTGAAAATGGAGGCGGGGCGAAGCTCGCCGACTACTTGTTCTCCTTATTCGGGTTCTTGATGTTGAGGGCCCGGAGGATCACGTCGAAGATCTCGGTCTGGTCATGGAGGCCCATGAGGTTGGCGGCCTGGGGTCCCTGAGCTCTTAGCGGCACGGGGATCCCGCTGTGTTCCTGGTCGTCCTCTTCCTTGCGGCCGGTGGCGTAGCTGATGATCAGCGGGCTGCCTTCATTGGTCGTGAGCACCGCGGATTTGCCGGCCCCGTAGAAGGGAACGATCTGGCCGGACTGTCCGTGATCCGCCGTGACGATCAGCAGGGTCTTCGGATTCTTCCTGGCGAATTCGAGCCCCACCTGCACCGCCTCGTCGAGCGCCACGACGCCGCTCATCGACCAGCAGGGGTCGGCCCGGTGGGCACCCTTGTCGGTGTCGGCCCCTTCGACCTGGAGGAAGAAGCCTTTCTTCTTGCCCTTCGACCGGCTGTTCAGAATCCTGATCGCCTTGCTGGTCATCTCCGAAAGCTTCGGCTGCTCGGCCGGACGTTTGCCGGTTTCACAACGCTGCGCCTTGGCTCCTGAAGAAACGGCCCGCTGGCCACTCCAGTCCGGCGTGGTGCCACTACCCGCGAACAAGCCAAGCAGACGCTTGTTTCCGTTGTATGAAGCGAGGCCAGCCGCGTCGGTCACCACGTCGAAACCCTGGCGTTGGGCCGACTCAAGCACCGTCTTGCCCCGATCGGGTCCGGCGGTGATCGTCTTTTCGAAGTCGCTCCGACCGCCACCGAAGATCAGGTCCATTTTGCTGTCAGCGGCCTGTTCGGCGATCGACCCGAGTCCTCCCCGCGACTTCGCGTCGGCATCGCAGGTCGAATCGTCGGCGGGGGATTCACAGTTCCGCATGCGGACATGGGCCATCTGGACGGCCGGGGTGGCTCCGGTCACCGAGTCGGTGGTCACGTTGCCGGTCCGGTAGCCGTTTTGCTGCGCCAGCTCGGCGATGGTGGGCAGCGCTTCGCCGGTCATCGGGGCGGTCGAGATCCGAAGCAACCCGGTCTTGCGTCCGGTTGCCCAGGCACTGCCCGAAGCCGCAGAGTCCGTGACGTAGAAAGGCTCGTCGCGCAGCCTCAGCTCGTCGGTCGCGTGCGTGGTGATCGAGCCCGAGATCCGGATTCGGTCCATCCAGAAGCGACCGTTGGCGCCCAGCCAGTAGTTGCGGGCGGCGGTGATCGCGCTCTCGTCCATGCCGTCGCCGACGAAGAGGATCACGTTGCGGGCCTGACCTCCGACCACTTGTTTGCGGATCCAGGCGGTCTTGTCTTCCGGATCGACCTTCGGTTTCTTCACCTTGGCCACACCGATGGCCGCTCCGCCCAGCACCACGACGGTCATGACCGCGACCAGCAGCCGTTTTCCGAACCTCATCTCCCTAACCTCCCGGATCAGCGGCAGTCGCCTCCCGACTGCCTGCCCCCGGAAACTTACCCGGTCAGGATCATGCAGGTGGACGTGGCAGTGGCGAGCAGCTTTCCGGTTTCCACTGCGTAGATCTTCGCGTCGGCAGTCGCCTGGCGGCGGCCACGGTGGATCACTTCTCCCTCGGCCCGGACCATGCCGGTGTCACGGGTCAGGGGACGAAGGTTCTTGACCTCGAGCGTGAGGGTCGTGTAGGCCTCACCCTTCGCCAGGGTGGTGTGGACGGCGCAGCCTGCCACCGAGTCGAGAAGCGTGGCCATGAAGCCACCGTGCACCACCCCGATCGGGTTGTAGTGCTCTTCCCCGGGCAGAGCCGAGAAGACCGCCCGGCCGTCGTCAACCTCGGTCGGGACCATGTTCATGAGTACCGCGATCGGTGGTGGCGGCACCTCGCCGTTCATGACTGCCTTCATGTAAGCGAGGCCGGACATCTCCAGCCCTTTGGCTGCGGTCGCCATCGGGTCCTGCCACTGGACGGTCAGCGACCGGCTGATCTCCGGCATCTCGCCGGCGAGGTCGGCCGCGACCGTCCGGGCAGTTTCGATTTGGGTCGTCACCGGGTTGCCGTTTCCCGGCGTGCTGCGCGCTCCTGTCGGGGCTCCTTGCCCACGCCGTACTGGAGGTCGGCGAGGATCTCGGCCTCGGTGAGGTCGATCTTGAGGGGCCTCATCTGGAATTTCGTCTGGTTGATCGGATTGCGCTTCATGGTGCTCCCCTCTCGGGGTCGGGTTTGGCCTGCCATCTGGAAAGCCACTTCGTAACCTGACCCTACCGTAGTAAGTCGCATCATACGACCCTCTATGAGATATCTCACACAAGGAAGGGATAACTAGGATCGCGTAATGAACTTTGACCTGACTGACGAGCAGCGCCTGCTCCGGGAGACAGTCCGCGACTTCGCCGTGAGCGAAGTTGCCCCCGTTGCCGAGGAGCTGGACCGCACCAAGACCTTCCCCTACGAGATCGTCGAGAAGCTCGGCGATCTCGGCCTGATGGGCATCCCCTTCCCCGAGGAGTACGGCGGGAGTGGCGGCGACATCCTCTCCTACGCCCTCGCGGTCGAGGAACTGGCCCGGATCGATTCTTCGGTCGCAATCACCATGGCTGCCCACACCTCGCTCGGCACCACCCCGATCTACAACTGGGGCACCGATGAGCAGAAGGCCGAGTGGCTGCCGCAGCTGACTTCCGGCAAGAAGCTCGCCGCCTTCGGCCTGACCGAGCCTGAAGCCGGATCGGACGCCGGCAACACCAAGACCCGGGCCGAACTCGATGGCGACGAGTGGGTCGTCAACGGCGCCAAGCAGTTCATCACCAAC
>JAEZIQ010000143.1 GCA_023436605.1 Actinomycetes bacterium
ATCTGCGCGTACGACCGCTGAACGGTCTAGAAGCGTTCCCGGCGAATCGTCGCCTTGCGTCCCTTGATCCGGCTCGAGCGCATTGCCTTGATCACACCGTCGGCGGCCCCGCTTGGGACCTCGACCAGGGAGAAGTTTTCCTTGACCTGGATCGTGCCAATCTGACGCCCACTCAAACCGCCCTCATTGGCGATCGCCCCGACCAGATCCTTCGGAGTGACCGAAGCACTGCGTCCGACGCTGAAGAAAAGCCTGGTCTGATCGCCGTCGGGCTGGTTCTTTGACCGGCGCCCCGGTTTCGATCCGGACCTCTCAGTGCCGCGAGGCTGATGCTCCTTTTTCCGCGGCACCGGCGCTGTGATCTCCGTTTCGTCGATCGGACGGCCGCTCGCCTCATGGGCGAGTTTCAGCGCCGCAGCCGCGATCTGGCCGGACTCGTAACGGTCGGAGAGCGATTCGACCGCTGCCCGGAAAGGATGAAGGCCTTCCGCCTGGGCTCCCTCAAGGGCTTCGAGCAACGCCGCTTCCGTCTGCTGGAGCCGTTTCTTTTTCAGGGCGGCGACGGTGGGAACCTCTTCGACCGAAACCGGCAGCTTGGTCAGCTTCTGGATCGCCTTGATGTGGCGCTTCTCTCGCGGTTCGGCGATAGTGATCGCGATGCCGGTGCGCCCGGCGCGACCGACCCGGCCGATCCGGTGGACGTACTGCTCCGCCGCGCTCGGCAGGCCGTAGTTGAAGACATGGGTGAGATGGTCGACATCGAGTCCGCGTGCGGCAACATCGGTCGCGACCAGGAACTGGATCGAGCCGCTTCGCAACCTCCCCATCGCCCGGTCGCGCTGGTCCTGGGTCATGCCGCCGTGGAGCGCTTCGGCGCGGAAACCGCGAGCGCCCAGAGTTTCGGTCAGCTGGTCGACTTCGTGGCGGGTCCGGCAGAAAACGATGGCCGACCCGGGCTCTTCCATGTCAAGTACCCGGCAAAGCGCCGCCGACTTGTTGTGACGGGACACCAGGTAGGCGGTCTGGCGGACCCTTGGGGCCTCGCCATCTTCGGACTCTTCGCGCTTGATCCTGATCCGGACCGGGTCGTTCATGTGCCGCTTCGCGATCGACTCGATCCGTTTCGGCATGGTGGCCGAGAAAAGCGCCGTCTGGCGCGACTCGGGCAGCACCTCGAGGATCGCTTCAAGTTCTTCGGCAAAACCCATGTCAAGCATTTCGTCGGCCTCGTCGAGGACGAGAATCCGGATCCGGTCCGTCTTCAGGGAGCCGCGTTTGATGTGATCGATCGCCCTGCCCGGGGTGGCGACAACAATGTCGACACCGCGTTTCAGCGGACCGATCTGGCGACCGATCGGCTGTCCGCCGAAGACCGCCAGGACCGAGGCCGCAGACCCGCGGGCGTAGTCATGAATGGATTTCTGGACCTGTACCGCCAGTTCCCGGGTCGGGACCAGAATCAGCGCGCTCGGAGAGTTGTTTTCCGCCTCCACATCGACCTGGGCGAGGACCGGCAGCGCGAAGGCGGCGGTCTTGCCGGTGCCGGTGGCGGCCTGGCCGAGCAGGTCCCGCCCCGCGATGAGCGGCGGGATGGCCTCGGCCTGGATCGGGGTCGGTTCCTTGTAGCCGAGCGAGCTCAGGGCCCCGGTCAGCTGAGCGGGAAGGCCAAGTGATGCAAAACCGGCCGGGACGGCAGGCGTCGATGAAGGCACAGCAGAGGTCAATTCGAAAACCTTGAGAGAGAAGGGGAAAAGGCGCCGCGGGCGAGTTGCCGCGAACCATTCAATCTAGAGCAATCCGCCCGTGGCCAGCCGTTCCGGGAGGACCGGACCGGATATCGAGTTTGCCCTTACCGGTCGTCAACCACCCGGCATGCATACTTGACGCGCGTCAGCTATGTGTGCGAAGCTGCGCCCACAGGCCGGGCATTTCGCTGAAGGCCCCTTACCGATTTTCAGGAGCAGAGATGATTACCCGAAGGCAGATTCTGAAGAAGGCCGCCACTGCCGCGCCCGCCCTCGCTTTCGGCGGAGGGGTACTCGGCAAGACTGCGGAAGCAGCTGCCGCGCCTGCCCCGCTGGCCGGCAAGAACCTGGTCATCTTCATCACCGATCAGGACCGCGCGATCCAGCACTTCCCGGACAACTGGGCCGAAGAGAACCTGCCCGGCCTGACCCGCCTCCAGCAAAACGGGATCACTTTCGAAAACGCATTCTGCAACGCCTGCATGTGCTCGCCTTCGCGGGCAACGCTGTTTACCGGCCAGTTTCCGGCCCAGCACGGGGTCAAGTACACGCTCGAGGAAAACATGCCTTCGCCGCAGTATCCCCAGCAGGAGCTGCCGACCGAAATGGCCAACCTGGCTTCGGTCATGTCGGCCGCCGGCTACGAGGTCGTCTACAAGGGCAAGTGGCACCTGAGCAAACCGCAGAACGAATCGGAAGGCTTCGTCTCCTCCGACCTCCTGCCCTACGGGTTCACCCGCTGGGATCCGCCGGACGCCGGCGCAAACCAGAGCAGCGGCCAGGCCGGCGGCGGCTCGACCGACAATGACGGCCGCTACATGGACAGCACCGGCTCCCCCGATTCCGGCAGCGAAGGAATCCTGCAGTACCTGACCTCGTACGCCTCGTCGGACCAGCCGTTCTGCCTGATCATCTCGCTGGTCAACCCGCATGACGTATTGCTCTACCCGAAGAACTACATCAATGGCGGTTATGACGACTCCTGGCTCGAGGGCGACATCGACCTGCCCCCCACCGTTGACGAGGACCTCTCGACCAAACCTGACGCCCAGCAGAATTTCAAGAAGATTTTCGACCTGTCCGGTCCGCTCGGAACCAGGCAGCGCAAGCTCAACTACATCAACTTCTACGGCAACCTGATGAAGGAAGTCGACGGCTACCTGGTCGAGGTGATGGACGCCCTCGACTCGACCGGACTGACCGACGACACCGTCGTGATCCGAACTTCCGACCATGGCGAAATGGGCCTGGCCCACAGCAGCATGCGCCAGAAGAACTTCAACGCCTACGAGGAGACGCTCCGGATCCCGATGGGCTACTCGAACCCGGAGTCGTTGCCAAACGGGGCGACCTGTGACGCGATGGTTTCGCACGTCGACCTGCTGCCGACGCTGGCCAGCCTGTTCGGTGCTCCACGATCGGCTCGGGCCAACTGGCAGGGCAAGGATTATTCGAAGCTGGTCCTCGGCAAGACCGAAAAGCCGGTCCAGGACTACGTCGCCTTCACCTTCGACGACTACCAGGCGGGCCAGGCCAGTCCGCCCTATGTCAAGCCCCCGCAGCACCTCGTCGCGATCCGCGAGAAGAACTGGAAGATCGCCAAGTACTACGACGCCAATCGCGAGGTTCCGCCGCAGTGGGAGCTCTACCACCTGCGGCACGACAGGTTTGAACGAAAGAACCTTGCGGCTCCTGGCTACCGGCGCAACCGATTCCAGGAGACCCAGTTCAAACGTCTCAGGAAAAAGCTGGCGAAGGTCGAACGTGAACGACTTCAGCCGTTGCCGCACAAGGCCTTCTCGGTTCGTTCATGCACGCTCGGAAACCAGGAAGAAATAAGGACCAAGATGCGGGCCCCTGGGCGCGGCAAGGTGACCCAGCAGGTAACCGCCGAGATCGGCGGCAAGCAGGTGGTTCTCGGCCGGAAGTCGAGGACCGTCCTGGTCGGCGGTCCGACGCCCCTGCGCACCTCACTCAACCCGCGGGAGCTCGCTGTCGCCCGCAAACAGGGGGCAGCTCTCCGGGTCAGAACCACCTGGATCCCGAACGGCGGGACCACCGTCACCAAACTGAACCGAATCAAGCTCAAGCGAAAGCGCGGATCATGACTGTGACTTGCTCGACCGGAGTTCTGCGGATGCCCGCCTCCGTCGTGACCGTACTAGCGGCTTTCCTGCTGGTCACGCTGGTCCTGCTGCCTGCCACCACCGATGCCGCAGGCAGTAAGGGCCTCACCCGGGGAAGCCTCGTCCAGAAGGCCGGCAAGAGCGGCTGCGTTGTCGACCGCTCGACTCCGAAGCAGGGATGCGCCATCGCCCGGGCGATCGAGGGGCCCGGCCCCTTCATGGGTTCCCACGCGATCGCACTCAGCCCTAACGGTGCGCACGTTTATGTCGCTTCCTCCGGCAGTAATGCGATCGCGGTCTTCAGCCGGAACCGGAAGACCGGCAACCTGACCCAGGCCAAAGGCAAGGCCGGCTGTGTCTCGCTCAAGGGCAGTTTCGGCTGTGCCAGGGCGGTCGGTCTGAAAGGTCCCAACTCAATTGCCCTCAGCCCGGACGGCGGTTACCTGTACGCAACTTCCCGCGACAGCAGTTCGGTAACGGCCTTCCGTCGAAATCGCACCACCGGTCGACTGACCCAGCTCGCTTCCGGATCAGGCTGCGTCTCCTCCCTCCCGCTGCCGGGCTGCGCATCCGGGCGCGCGCTCGCCGGGGCGGATGTCGTGGCGGTGAGCCCGGATGGCACAAATGTCTACGTCGGCGCATTTCTCGGCAACGCAGTCGCGGTCTTCGATCGCGACCCGTCGACCGGTGCCCTGACCCAGCCGGCCGATGAGACCGGCTGCATCACGGAGGCTCCCACCAGCGGGTGCTCCCAGGGCATCGCTCTGTCTTCCCCCGAGGGACTGGCGGTCAACGGTGACGGGACGAACGTCTACGTCGCCTCGGCCACCTCCAACGCGGTCCTCACTTTCAACCGCGACACCACGACAGGCGCCCTCACCCAGGCCGACGACGGAACCGGCTGCATAGTGCAGAGCCCGCTGACCGGCTGCTCCACGGGATTCGAATTGAGCGGGGCCAACGCGGTTGCACTCAGCCCGGATGACCAGGACGTCTACGTAACCTCGCTGATCAGCTCCAGCCTCACTTCCTTCAAACGAGGCGCTGCGGGCGCGCTCGGACAGATTCCCGGAGCCGGTGGCTGCGTCGCCTGGCTCAAGCAGCCGCCCTGCACTCCAGGCCGCGCGCTCCGGGCACCGGAAGGTCTCGCTGTTTCGCCCGATGGCGGAAACATTTACGTGACCGCATTCTCCTCCGGCGGAATCGCCGTCATGAACCGGTTCCGGCCGACCGGCACGGTCGTCCAGAAGCCAGGAAGAGATGGTTGCGTAACCGTCCAGTCGATCGCCAACTGCAACGCCGGCCGGGCTCTCGCCGGGGTCAGCTCGATCGCGCTCAGTCCCGATGGCCGTTTCGCCTACGCGACCGCCAACAAGTCAAACGCCATCGCCGTCTTCCGCCGGGTCACTGGCAACTAGACCAGAGCCGGGCCGGACCCTTCGGGGAGTTCAATCGTTCGGGCAGATGACTGCCCGTCCGGACAGTTGGTTTTCCCGCAGTTTTTCGTAGGCAAGCGGGGCCTCGTCGAGGCCGAATCGCTGCGTTCGGGCGCTGATCTTTCCCTGCCGCGCAAGCTCGAGCACCTCGATTAGCTCCAGGGCGCTGCCCCAGTAGGGCATTGCGACGCTGCATTCCCAGGGCAGACCACCGAAGGTGAACGGCAGAGTTCCCCCACCGAGTCCGACCACGGTCAAGTGACCACGCATGCGGGTCAGTTGTGCGGCCAGAGCGAGGGTCGGGTCCGAGCCGACCATGTCGAGCACGACCTCGGCTCCGACCCCGCCGGTTTGGTCCCGGACCAGATCGACGGCGACGTCGTTGGACAGCGCCGCTTGATCGGCCCCGACGTCCCTGGCCAACTCGAGTTTCGCCTCGTCAAGGTCGAGCGCGATCACCCGTGCCGAGGAAATCGCTTTGATGATCTGGATCGCCATGTGGCCCAGGCCGCCGACTCCGATCACTACCACCGTGGAGCCGGGATAGAGAAGGTCAAGCGAACGATGGACCGCGTGGTAGGGAGTCAGCGCGGCATCGGTGAGTGGCGCTGCCTCGTGCGGATCGAGCTCACCGAGGGGAATGAGCATCCGCTTGTCGGGAACCAGCATGTATTCGGCCATGCCCCCGTCCCGGCCGAGGCCGCCCCCCAGATATCCGAGCGTCGCCTGCTTCTCGCAATAGTTCTCGTTCGAGGTCCGGCATTCACGACAGGTGCCACAGCCCCAGGCCCCATACACAGCGACCGCCTCGCCGGTTTGAAACGAGTCCACCCCCGGCCCGGTCGCCTCGACCCACCCGGCGTTCTCGTGCCCGAGGGTGAAGGGAAGGGTGAAGTCCATCGTCCCTTCGGGCCACTCCATCAGGTGCAGGTCGGAATGACACACGCCGGCCCCACCGACCTTGACCAGGACTTCACCAGGCCCCGGCTCCGGGTCAGGAACCGTCTGGAACTCGGGCTCGGTCTGCCATGCAGTGAATCGATACGCCTTCACGACGACCTCCTTCTTGCAGCCTCGATTCGAGACTAGCCGCGGTTATGTCGGAATTCCAGATTCCGGCCGATCAGCTCATTCGAGATCGGTACCCATTTCCGCGCCCTGGAAGCAGGCGTCGATGTAT
Organism: Actinomycetes bacterium; assembly: GCA_023436605.1. Classification (GTDB taxonomy): domain Bacteria; phylum Actinomycetota; class Thermoleophilia; order Solirubrobacterales; family 70-9; genus 67-14. The sequence continues at coordinate 6,488 of JAEZIQ010000143.1, forward strand.
ACCCACTCCACCGGCGATCACGAGCATGCGCTCGAAACGGTCGTTGAAAAGGTGGGGCACCTCGGCGCCCGCACGGACGCACCGAGGTGCCGCCAATCAATTGTGTTGCCCGAACTTCGGGAATCAGGTCGCGGCTCTGACCAACCCGGCGACTCGCTCAAGGGTGGCGTCGTCCACTTCATCGAGGAACCAGGCGCAGGGACGCAGCTTGGTGTCAGATTCGCCCGGAACTTCCGCTTTCTCGGAGAGCCCGAAGGTGAACACGCCGTCGTCGCAACGGAAAAACACCAGTACCGGGGTGCTGCGTCCGGTGGCATATCCGGGCATGCCGTACCAGAGCCGCGGCTTCAGTTTCGGTCCGGCATTGAGAATTGTCTCGTGGAGTTTCGTCCCGATCGTTGCGTACGGCTCCGGGAACCCGGCGATCTTCTCCAGGACCGCTTCTAGGTCTTTAGCGGTCTTGTCGGTCTTCTTGTTGGGCATGAAGCACGCCTTTCTCTCGCGCCGCATTCGCGGCATGGTGAACACAACCTGCCCCCTGAGGGGCCAGTTGCGCAATCTCCACCGCGGACGTGTCCTGACCGGGGTCAGTCCTCTCCGCAAATGTGTCAGACGAGCACTTCGTCATCGACTGCGCGAGGGTACATAGAGGTACCGACCAGGAAATTACCACTAGGTGCCATAAACACCTAAACCCGGACCTGCCGGGGAAGTGAGTGGGGCCGCCGTGACGGCGACCCCACTCTTCGACGAACTATCGCCAGATCACGACCCAGCGCTGGGCGGTAGCGCTCTTGCCGGACTTCGTGGTGGCGGTCACCTTCAGCAGGACCACAATTCGCTTGCGTCCGGACCAGTCGCCTCCCATCGGAGCCAGATTGATCGTCGCCCGTTTGGACGAGTCGAACTTCTTCGGAGCCTTGACCCGGAAGAGATAGTTACCCGGTTTCGTCCTCACTTGACGGGGAACGCTGAGAGAACAGGTCCCCGAGGGGCAGGTGGCATGACCCACGACCCGGGTCCGAGAGAGACGAACCAGACTCTTGATCGAGACCTGGGCGGGGCTCGAGCCGGCCGC